>DASRHW010000097.1:0-48137 GCA_035650375.1 Solirubrobacteraceae bacterium
CCTCGCGGAGCCGCTGCCGCAGTGCCGCGCTCGTCGCGCGCGGCAGCGAGTCGACGCGCGCCTGGGCGCGCCGCACGGCCGCCGACGCCCCGGGGCAGTCGTGATCGGAGATCGCCGCCGCGGCCGAGTTGAAGTCGTCCTGCAGCGGGCCGGCGTCGGTCACCGGTATCAGCTGCTTCGATGAGCTCGAGCCGCAGGCGCTGAGGCCGGCGGCGCCGACGCCGAGCGCGAAGAGGAGCAGGTAGGCCAGCGGACGCACGGTCATTGACCGTACCCAAGACGCTCCGCGAGCGAGTCCGGCAGTCGTGCCTGGCGGATCGCCGCGGCCGCGCCGGCGATGTCGTACTCGACGCGGCGCCAGCTCGCCGTCAGCGCCTGGGTGTCGAGCAGCAGCCAGGCTGCGCGCGGGTCGCCGTCGCGCGGCTGCCCGACGCTGCCGGGGTTGAGCAGCCACTCGCCACGGCGGATGTCGGCCACGTCGTCGGCCTCCCGTCGCTGGCCCGTCGCGATCTCGCCCTCGCGGCGCACGAACGACAGCGCGACGTGCGAGTGGCCGATCAGCGCGATGCGCTCGTCAAGCGTGTCGAAGCACAGCTCGGCCAGCAGCGCGCTGAGCACGTACTCCCACACGGGGTCGCGCGGGCTGCCGTGGTAGAGGCCGATGCCGTCGGTGATCTTCGCCGGCTCGAGTGCCGCCAAGTAGTCGAACTGGTCGGGCTCGATCACGTCCTGGGTCCAGCGGGCGGCGAGCTCGGCCCCGCGCGAGAACTCGTCGAGCGACAGCCCGCCGGTGACGGCGAGATCGTGGTTGCCGGCGAGGCAGACGGCCGCATGGCCGCGGGCGAGATCGACGCAGGCGTTCGGGTCGGCTCCGTAGCCGACGATGTCGCCGAGGCACCAGAGCTCGTCGACGCTCGTATGGGCGACGTCGGCGAGCACGGCCTCGAAGGCCTGGCGATTGCCGTGGATGTCCGAAAGGACCGCGACGCGCATGCGTCAGCGCTGCCGGCCGGGCAGCCGGCTACCCGTCGTGGTCGCCTTGTTCGCCACCGAACTCAGGCAGGTTCTTGATCCCCTCGCGCGTCTGCCACTTCGAGTAGTTGTCCTCCATCGCGTCGATCAGCTCGCGCATGAAGCGCGGCGACAGGTTGACGCGCGAGACGACGACGCCGGGGATCTCCTCCTCCTCGATCTCGTGGTCGACACGCGCGAACGTGACGGTGAACTCGTAGTCGGAATGGCTGACGTTGGCGAAGTTCGAGTACACGCCCGCCATGATCTCCGGAGAGAAGTGGATGTTGATGTGTCGGTCGTGGCCGGGGTCACGGTCGTCGGGGGTCATGGGTCTAGTATCGCGCCTTGTGAAGGTCATCGTTCTGGCCGTCGGGCGACTGCGCCCACCGTTCGCCGACGACGTCTCTCACTACGAGCGTCTGCTGGCTCGCCACGCCAAGGTCGAGACGATCGAGGTCCGCGAGGAGGAGCACGTCGCGCGGCGGGTGCCGGAGCGCGCGTTCGTCTCGCTGCTCGATGCCGACGGCGACCAGATGGACTCGCTGGCGTTCAGCGCGTTCCTCGAGCAGCGGCGTCAGGAAGGCCGCGACCTGTGCTTCGTTCTCGGTGGGCCGTTCGGCCATCACGACGCCGACGCGCGCGTCGATCACCGCCTGTCGCTCGGCTCGATGACGCTGCCGCACCAGCTCGCTCGCGTCGTGCTGCTCGAGCAGCTGTTCCGTGCGCACAAGATCCTCGCCGGCGAGCCCTACCACTACTGAGCGGCTGGTTCCGAGCTCGTCTCGTGGCCGCTGACGTCGTCCTCGGCCCTCGAAGTGCGGAGCACTCCTTCGGGCCTGCGTCCTGGTCAGCGACCACGATCCGTCGCTCGGAACAAGCCGCTCGCGCGTCGCCGGTCGCCGACCCTCGTAAATTGCAGCAAGTGAGCCACGACCCTGTTGCAGACCTGCGCGTCGTCGTCGAGGAGGCGGCCGTCGCGATCGGCGGCGCCACGGCGCAGCCGATCCTCGAACGTCCGAAGAAGGCCGGCTTCGGCGACTACTCGACCAACGCCGCGATGTTGCTGGCGCCGGTCACGTCGCGAGCGCCGCGCGACGTCGCGGCCGATCTCGGCGAGGTCCTGCGGGCGAAGCTCGGCGAGCACATCGACGGCGTCGAGATCGCGGGGCCCGGCTTCCTCAACCTCGTCATGGCCGACAGCTGGTTCGGCGCCGCGCTCGAGCATGTGCTGGAGCAGGGCGCGACGTGGGGAGGGCGCGGCGCCGGGACGCCGGAGCGGATCGACGTCGAGTTCGTCTCGGCCAACCCGACCGGCCCGATGCACGTCGGCCATGCGCGCAACGCGGCCTACGGCGACTCGGTCGCGCGGATCCTCGCCTTCTACGGCCACGAGGTCACGCGCGAGTTCTACGTCAACGACTTCGGCTCGCAGATCGTCCGTCTCGCCGAGTCGCTGCAGGCCCGCGCGCGCGGCGAGGAGGTTCCCGAGGGCGGCTACCAGGGCGACTACGTCATCGAGCTGGCCGCCGCGATCGACGGCGCAGAGTCACTCGAGCTGTCCGAGCTCGGCCGCCGTGGTGTCGAGCGCAGCCTCGAGCAGATCCGCGCTTCGCTGAGTGCGTTCGCGGTCAAGGACTTCGACATCTGGTTCTCGGAGCGCTCGCTGCACGAGGTCTCGGCGGGGGCGACGACGTCGCGCGTCGACCAGGCGCTGGAGCAGCTTGCGGACTCGGGGGAGACCTACCGCTCCGACGGTGCGCTGTGGCTGCGGACGAGCACGCACGGCGACGACAAGGACCGCGTGCTCGAGCGCTCGTCGGGCGAGCACACGTATTTCACGTCCGACCTCGGCTACCTGCTCGACAAGCGCTCGCGCGGCTATGACCGGCTGCTGATGCTGCTCGGCGCCGATCACCATGGCTACATGGCGCGGATCAAGGCCGCGTTCGAGCTGCTCGGCGGCGATCGCGACCGGATCGAGCTGCTGATCATGCAGTTCGTGCATCTGGTCGACGGCGGCGCGCGGTCGTCGATGTCCAAGCGCAGCGGTGAGTTCGTCACGCTCGACGACCTCGTCGCCGAGATCGGCGTCGACGCCGCACGCTGGTATCTGCTGGCGCGCTCGCACGACACGACGATCGACCTCGACGTCGCAGTCGCCAAGCAGGAGTCGGCCGACAACCCCGTCTACTACGTCCAGTACGCGCACGCGCGGATTGCGTCGATGCTCGCCAAGGCCGGCGAGCCGCGCGTCGCCGCGGCGCTCGCGGCGCCGGCCGCGGGCGCGAGCGGGCTCGAGCCGGCGGAGCGGGCGCTGGTCAAGAAGCTGCTGGCGTTCCCCGAGGAGCTCGCCGACGCGGCGGACCGCCGCGCGCCGCACCGGATCGCCACCTACGCGCTCGAGCTCGCCCAGGAGTTCACGTCCTTCTACCGCGACTGCCGCGTCGTCGGCGCCGAGCCCGAGCAGCTCGAGTCGTTCCGGCTCGCGCTCTGCGTCGCGACGATGCACACGATCGGCGCGGCGCTCGGCCTGCTCGGCGTCAGCGCGCCGGAGCGGATGGACCGGGAAAGCGACGAGGGGCCCGGCTCCACGGTCACGTGACCGCTCCGCCACCCTCGAGGGTGGCGGAGGGACTCACCTCTCGACCCAGTGGATGACCGGGTCGAGGCCGAGGCTCGACATCAGGTCGCGCGCATAGCCGGCGAGCCGCGTCATCTCGTGGCGGTAGATCAGCACGCCGACGATGACGAGGATCACGCCCGAGATCACGGTGATAACCGTGTAGTGGTCGCGCAGCCAGCGGAAGCTGCCGGCGAAGCGGTCGAAGGCGACGGCCGAGAGCACGAACGGGACCGCCAGGCCGAGTGAGTACGCAAGCAGCAGGAAGGCGCCGCCGGCGACGCCGCTGCGCTCTGCGCTCGCGGTCAGCACTGCGGCGAGGATCGGTCCGGTGCATGGCGTCCAGCCGACCGCGAACGCAGCGCCGGCGACGAGCGGGCCGCCGCTTCCGGCCCGCCGCAACAGCGCCTCGGGGCGCCAGTCTCGGTTGAGCACGCGGACGAACGGCGTCGCGATGAAAAACAGGCCGAGCGCGATCAGGATGATGCCGGCGATCTCGTCGAGCGTGTTGCGGTCGTTGCGCAGCGGCGCGCTGAGACCGGTGAAGAACATGCCGATGGCGACGAAGATCGCGGTGAACGAGAGGCAGAAGATCACCGCCGGCACGAGGATCGCCGACGCCGGCTGCTTCTCCTCGGTGAAGACGCCGCCGCCGCTGACGCCGGAGATCGCCGACAGGTAGCCCGGCACGAGCGGCAGCACGCAGGGGGAGACGAACGACAGCAGGCCGGCCGTGAAGGCGGCGAAGACCGTTGCGTCGACCTGTCCGAGAACGAGGACCGGCATCTAGAGGTCGTAGGCCGCGATCTCGCGGTCGACTCGCTGCGCGTCGTCGCTGCTGAGCGCGGGTGTTCCGGCGCCGCCGGGCGGGCCGCTCGGCGGCCTCCGGCGCCAGCGCGGCAGCGCCAGCAGCAGGCCGAGCGCGACCGCGACGACGACCGCGGCGGGAATCGCCCAGACGGTGATCGAGGCGCCGCCGCCCTTCGGCACCGCGAGGATGTCGTTGCCGTACTTGGCGGCGAAGCGATCGAGGATCTGCTGCTTCGTCAGGCCCTGGTCGATCAGGCGACGGATCTCGCGGCGCTCCTGATCCGCGCGCGCCGACTCGGCGATGTTGAGTGGGATGCGGCAGGTGTCGCACATCAACTGCGCCTCGACGGCGTTGAGCGTCGTCCGCGGCTCAGCCGCCGTGGCGCCGCCGGCGAGGCAGAGTGCCAGTGCCAGTGCGCCGAGCGCGGTCGCCAGCGTGGTCCTCACGACCGCAGCGCCCGCTTCAGCGCGTCGTCGAGGAACTCGCGCGTGACGGTGCCGCGAGAGATCGCCACGATCCGGCCCTGCTTGTCGATCACGAACGTCTCGGGCAGCGCGCTCGTGCCGTACTTCGGCGACAGCGTCAGCTTGTCGTCGCGCAGGCTCGGATAGGTGAGGCCGTGCTCGCGCACGAAGCCGCGCGACTCCGACTCCTCGTCCTTGTACGTGACGCCAAGCACGGTGCCCTTGGTGCCGAGCTGCTTCTGGAACGCTTCGAGGATCGGCGCCTCCTCGGCACACGGGTCACACCAGGAAGCCCAGAAGTTCAGCACCACGACCTTGCCGCGGTAGCTGGCGAGTGAGCGCTCGCCGGCGCCGGCAAGCTGCGGCAGTCGCGCGTCCGGCGCCTGCGGGTAGTCGCCCTTCTTGATCGCCGCCTCGAGTCCGCGGTCGTCGCCCTGCTGAGCGACGCCGTAGATCAGCAGCCCGACGAGCAGCGCGGCGAGCACGGCGATGGCGATGGCTCCGGGACGCCTCATGCCGGGAGCATTCTCGCAGCTAGACTTCGCCGCTCTCCCGCGGGATTAGTTCATCGGTAGAACGCGAGCTTCCCAAGCTCGAGAGACGGGTTCGATTCCCGTATCCCGCTTCGGCGGAAGCCCGGGCCTCTACTGGGTTTCCGCCGTTTTTCGTTGTCGGCGGCCGGCGGCACGCTCCATGAGCGCCTGACACACTGTCCGCGATGCTGGTCTCCAAGTCCGATCGTCGCCCGGTCGCAGCAACAGGGGCTCATTCGGTGGGCGCGCTCGCGGTGGGGACCACTGCGGTCGGCAGCTTCGCGGTCGGTGCGCTCGCGGTCGGCGCTGTCGCGGTCGGGGCCGTCGCGATCAAGCGGCTGGCCGTCGGTCGCGCAAAGGTGAGGCGGCTGGAGATCGAAGAGCTGGTCGTCCGCCGCCTGCGGGTCGACGAGCTCGAGGTCGGGCGCAGGCTCGGATAGCGGCGCAGCCCGGCTCGACCGGGTGCGATACTCGGGCTCCGAATCGACAACGTCCGCGAACCCTGAGGAGAGCAAGCGAGATGTCCACCGGAACCAACGTGATCGCGCCTGACCTGAGCGATCGCTCGCTGAAGGAGCTCGTCTCGCTCGACGGCAAGGTCGCCGTCGTCACGGGCGGCGGACGAGGCCTCGGCGCGGCGATCGTGCGTCGCCTGTCCCAGGCCGGTGCGGCCGTGGTCGTCGCCGACCTCGACGCAGCCTCGGCTGAGGGCCTGGCGGCCGATCTCAACGGCGCCGGCGCCCGCGCGATCGCGGCGACGGTCGACGTCAGCGATCCGGCTTCGATCGCCGCGCTCGCCGAGACGGCCGTCGCGGAGCTCGGCTCGCTCGACGTCTGGGTCAACAACGCTGGCATCTACCCGGTCGTCGACTTCCTCGAGACGACGCCCGAGCAGCTCGACGCGATGCTCGCCGTCAACGTTCGCGGGACGTTCTTCGGCGCGCAGGCGGCGGCGCGTGCGATGGTCGCCGCCGGCCGGCCGGGCGTGATCGTCAACCTCGGCTCGACCGCCAGCTTCGACGCCGCCGACAACCCCGCCCACTACGTCGCCTCCAAGCACGCCGTCGTCGGCCTCACCAAGCGCCTGGCGATCGAGCTCGGGCCGCACGGCATCCGCGCCCTCGCGGTCGCGCCGACGCTGACGCGCACTCCCGGAACGGACCTCAAGCGCGAGGACCCCGCGGCGGCGGCCGGCATGGACGCCTACGCCTCGGACCTGCCGCTCGGCCGCATGGGCGTGCCCGATGACATCGCCCGCGCCGTGCTGTTCGCCGCCACCGGCTTGTCGGAGTACCTGACCGGCAGCGCGATCGTCGTCGACGGCGGCGCGCTCGCCGGCTAGCGCTCCGGCGCCAGAACGAGCTGCCCGTCGTACGGTCCGCGTCCGCACAGCGCCGCGGCGCCGCAGCGCGCCGCGAGCTCGACCGCGGCGTCGATCGGCGCGCCGCCGGCGAACGCGAACGTGAGCCCGGCGGCGAACGCGTCGCCGCAGCCGTAGGCGTCGACGGCGGGGCCGGGCAGCGCGGCCGCGGGCCACGTCCCGCTGCGCCCGCCGCCTTCCCAGCGGCCGCCCTGGTCGCCGCGAGTACGCACGACGTAGCGCGGCGCCGGGTCGACGTCACCGTCCACGTAGCGCTCGCCGGCGTCGCTGTCACTGGCGACGAGCGCGTCGACCGCGATGGCGGCTTCGCGCAACGTGTCGAGCGCCCGGGTCGTCGCGACGAGGACCTTCGCCCGGCGCGCGTGGCGGAGCGCCGCGACGTCGCCGCCGGTGAAGTAGACGCCGTCGACGCCTTCGAGCGCGGACCAGCCGAGGTCGTCGCTGCCGTGCGGGACGATCCGCGGGCCGAGCACCGTGATCGTGCGCTCCGCGTCGGCCGAGAGGAACGTGAACGCCTCACGCTGCGGCTCGCGCCGCGCCGCGATCTCGAGCTCGACGCCCTGCTCGCGAAGCTGCGCGGCAGCCGCGCTGCCGCGTTCGTCGTCTCCGAGCGCGGTGAAGAACGCCACCGCTCCCGCGAGCTTGCGCAGCTGCACCGCGGCGACCGCGCCGCCGCCGGCGGCCAGCTCGAACCAGCTGCCGGCATGGACGATCTCGCCCGCCGCCGGGACGTGGTCGACGGTCGCGAACCGCACCCACTCGACATGTCCGACGACCGCGACACGGGGCACGGGCGCGAGCCTACGCTGCGCCGATGATCCGGGTCGGCACCTGCTCGTGGGCGGACGACAGCTTCGTCAAGGCCTACTACCCGCGCGGTGTCGATCGGCTGCGGTACTACGCCGAGCACTTCGACGTGGTCGAGGCCAACTCGACCTACTACCGGCTCCCGGACGAGGCGCTCGTCGCCGGCTGGGCCGACAAGCTGCCCGACGGCTTCGTCATGCACGTCAAGGCGTTCGGGCTGATGACCCGCCATCCGGTCAAGGCGCAGACGCTGCCGCCGGACCTGCGCGACGAGGCTCCCGTCGACGAGCGTGGCCGCGTCCACCGGCCGTCACCGGAGTTCCGCGCCGAGATCTTCCGCCGCTTCCTGGCCGCGCTCGAGCCGCTGCGCGAGACCGGCAAGCTCGGCGGGATCCTGATGCAGCTCGCGCCGTACATCGTGCCCAAGCCGAGCGCATACGAGTACCTCGAATGGGCCCGCGACCAGCTCGCGGGCGAGCACGTGCTGATCGAGTTCCGCCACCGCGAGTGGTTCGAGCGGCCGGCCGAGCCGCTCTCGTTTCTCGAGGACAACGGGATGACCTACGTCACAGTCGACACCCCGGTCTTCCCGCTCGTCGTCGCGCGGACCGGCCCGACCGCCTACGTGCGCTTCCACGGACGCAACGAGGGAACGTGGTTCAAGCGCACCGGCTCCGCCGGCGAGCGCTTCGACTACCTCTACGACGAACGCGAGCTGGGGGAGTGGGCGACGACGCTGCGCGGGCTCTCTGCCGACGGCGCCGAGAACGTCTACGCGATGTTCAACAACAACGGCCGCTCGTCGATCGGCGACGGCTCGCCGAACCTGCTCGGCGACGTCGCGCGCCGCGACATCGCGCAGGCGCCGACGAACGCCGCGACGCTGAAAGCGCTGCTCGCCGAGCACGGTTGAACGCCGAGCCGGACGTGCCCCCGGCCCGGGATTGAGCCGGGGGCGTTGCCCATGAACAAGCACGGTGTGTGCCTGCCCAGCACCGTACGGGCGCCGTGAGCCGGCGGCCGCGCAAAAACATCGCTACGAGCGGGAAGCGCGTCAGCGACTGGCCGCTCATACGAGCGCGGCGGTCTGGGCGGGCGCCGGTGAGGCGGAACGCCGGAGGCGCCCCGCCGCTACCAGGCTTGCGTCGCGTGGCAGTGCGGGCACATCACCGACGTCGAGACGTCGGCATGAAAGACGTACCCGCACGAGCACGTGTAGTGCGCACGGTCGATCGGCCCGCCGGAAGCCCGCTCACGCTGGTCGCGATGCAACGGTTCGTCGCCGTCGCTCGTGCTCTCGGCAGCCGGGGCAGCGGGCTCAGGAGGAGCCGGCTGCTCGCGCAGGGGCTTGAAGTGGGTCCGGCGCGTCACGTCGGCCTTGCGGCGCTCGCGTGTCAGGGTGTTGAGTCGTACTCGCATCGTTGCCTGTTTGGTCGAGGTCGGAGATCACTACTCGTCAATAAGGACGCCGGACCTTCCAAAAGGTTTCTGTCTTGCACGCCCTTTTCCTTCGACCTGGCGCAGCCGAGGGCGTCGCCCTGCGATACTTCGGGGCTCGATGGACCCCGCCCGCAAGCGCACGACCAGGCTCGTGGTGGCCCTCACGGCCGCCGTCCTCCTCGCTGGAGCGCTCGTCTACACGAGCTTCAGCGCCTCGTCGGAGGCGCGCACACCGAGCGAGCTACTGAGCTCCGCCGAGCCGGGCAAGGCCTACCAGCTCACCGGCAAGGTCGTGAACGGCTCGATCCGCCATGACGGAGCGACGACGCTGTTCCGCGTTCGCGACCGCAGCGGCGACACGTCGGTCCCCGTCAGCTACACGGGCACGGTGCCGGACCCGTTCAGGGATGGCCGCGAGGTCATCGTCACCGTCCACCAACGCCAGGGAACCTTCGTCGGCGAGCGCGACTCGCTGATCACCAAGTGCCCATCGAAGTACAGCGACAAGCCTCAGGCGCAGTAGTGCGCGCCGGCGGGGCCTGAGCCTCCCGTGGCGACGCTCGGCCGTGCCTGCCTGATCCTCGCGCTCGGCGTCTGCGTCTTCGGCGTCGGCGCGGGCATCGCGGCCTGGCGGCTTCATCGCCGCGACCTCGCCGCGTCGGCACGCCGCGCCGTCTACTCCGCGGCCGCGTTGCTGACGATCGCGATGGGCGTGCTCGAGGCCGCCTTCCTGCGCAACGACTTCTCCTTCGACACCGTCGCCAGCCACTCGTCGACGACGACGCCGCTGTTCTACAAGGCGGCCGCCGTCTGGTCGTCGCAGGAGGGCTCGCTGCTGCTGTGGGTCTGGCTGCTGGCGCTGTGGTCGAGCGCCGTGCTGTTCCTGACGCGCAAGCGGATGCGCGACGTGACGCCGATCGCAACCGCCGTGCTAGCGGGCTTCGCGACCTTCTTCGCGGCGTTGCTCGTCTTCGCCGTCTCGCCGTTCGACGTCTCGATCGCCCCGACCGACGGCAGCGGGCTCAACCCGCTGCTGCGGCACCCGTCGATGATGATCCACCCGCCGATGCTGTACTCGGGGTACACGCTGTTCACGGTGCCCTTCGCGTTCGCCGTCGGCGCGCTCGTCGCCGGCCGCGTCGACGCGGAGTGGATCACGGCGACGCGCCGCTTCGCGCTCGCCGCCTGGCTCTTCCTCGGGATCGGGATCGTGCTCGGCGCGCGCTGGAGCTACGCCGAGCTCGGCTGGGGCGGCTACTGGGCCTGGGACCCGGTCGAGAACGCGTCGCTGCTGCCGTGGCTGACGGGCACCGCGTTCATCCACTCGATCATGATCCAGGAGAAACGGGGGATGCTGAAGGTCTGGAACGTGTCGCTGATCCTCGGCACGGGGATCCTCGCGATCCTCGGCACGTTCCTGGTGCGCTCGGGCATCCTCGAGTCGATCCACGCCTTCGGCGCCTCGACGCTGGGGATCCCGTTCGTCGCGCTGATCATCACGCTGATCGCCGGCTCGATCGCGCTCGTCGTCTGGCGCCTCGACCTGCTCCGCTCCGAGCACCGGCTCGACTCGCTGCTGTCACGCGAGGCGCTGTTCCTCTTCAACAACCTGGCCTTCGTCGGCCTCGCCTTCGTGATCTTCTTCGGGACGTTCTTCCCGCTGATGACCGAGGCACTCGGCAATGAGCGCAGCGTCGGGCCGCCGTGGTTCAACCGCATCACGGTGCCGCTGGCACTGGCGCTCGTCGGCCTCGCCGGGCTCGCACCGCTGATCGCCTGGCGCCGCGCCACGGCCGCGAACCTGCGCCGCAGCGTCGCCCGGCCGGCTGCCGTCGGCGTGACCGTCACGCTCGTCCTCGCCGTCACCGGCGTCGCCACCGACAGCCTCACCGCGCTGGCGATGTTCGGGCTCGCGGCGTTCCTGATCGCCGGCGTTGCCCAGGAGTTCTGGCGCGGCACCCGCGCGCGCCGCGCGACCAGCGGCGAGGCGCCGCCGCTGGCACTCGTCTCGCTCGTACGCCGCAACCGCCGCCGCTACGGCGGCTACACCGTCCACGTCGGCATGGCGTTGCTGTTCGTCGGCGTCGCGGCGTCGTCGGCGTTCCAGCACGCCCGCGACGTCCGCCTGCGGCCGGGGCAGACGGCGAACGTCGGCGGCTATCAGGTCCGCTACGACCGCCCGACCGGCGCGATCGAGACACGCGACGACCGGATCGAGAAGATCGTCCTCGGCGCCGACCTGACGGTGACGAAGGGCGACACGACGCATCACCTCAGCCCGTCGCGCGGCTACTACCCCCAGAACGCGCCGTTCGCGCCGGTCAGCGCGATGTTCGACGGCGAGGCGACGAGCGAGGTGCGGATGGTCGCGGGCCTGCGTCGCGACTTCTGGTCGGCGGTGCAGCCGGACATCGAGGCGAATCTCCTGCCGGCGGCCAAGCGCTACGACGCCGCGCTGCGCGAGGGCATCGACAACGGCCAGCTGAAGACGACGACGACCCAGGTGCTCGCGTTCCGCGAGCTGCTGGCGAGGCTGACGCAGGGCTACGCGAAGAGCAACGCCGCGGCGAACTTCCGCATCATCTCGTCACCGCTCGTCGCCTGGATCTGGATCGGCGGGATCGTCGTCTTCCTCGGCGGGCTGATCGCGATCTGGCCCGCGCCGGGTGACGCCGGGCGCCGGCGTGCCGGTGCTCGCTACGCCGCGCGCGTCGCGAAGGAGCTCGGCCGTGGGGAGCGCGACGACGCGCAGCCGCCGCGCGATCGTGCCGCCGCGCCGGTGGGTCTCTGAGGTGGACGCGCTCGTGGCGTTGATCGTCGTCGCGCTGCTCGCCGCCGTGGTGCTCTTCATCGCCGCGCCGCTGCGGCGTGGCGTCGCCGAGGAGGCCGAGGCCGACGAGGTCGGCCGCCGCGCCGAGCTCGAGGCCGAGAAGGAGGCCAAGTACCGCGAGATCCGCGATGCCGAGCTCGACCACCGCACGGCCAAGCTGTCCGACGAGGACTGGCGTGCGATCGATCGCCAGCTGCGCGTCGAGGCGGTCGAGATCCTGCGTGCGATCGATGCTCTCGGCGCTCCGGACCGCTAGCATCACGAGCGATGTTGGAGACGATTCTTTCGACGTTGCAGGTCGCGATCTCGGTCGTCCTGATCTTCCTCGTGCTGATGCACTCGGGCAAGGACGCCGGGCTCTCGGGCGCTTTCGGCGTCGGCTCGGGCGAGGGCAGCCTCGGCGGCGGTTCGCTCGTCGAGCGCAACCTCAACCGCTGGACGATCGCCTTCGCGATCATCTTCGCGCTCAACATCATCCTGCTGCTGAAGAAGCCCTGGGAGTAGCGGCAGGCCGGCGCGCGCGCCGGCGTCGCGTCTAGACCGGCTGCCAGAGGGCGTCGTCGGCGAGCGGCCGGCGCCGTGCCCGGCCCTCCGCGGCGGCCTCGATCAGCGACGACTCCGCGGCGACGCGGTCGACGCGCCCGAGCCGCTCGGCCATCACCGCGGCGACCTCCTGGCTCGTCAGCCCGTCGGGAAACGCCGTCAGCGCCTCGGCGGCGCCGGCCGCCGGCGGCCGGCGCTCGAGTTCCGGGGCGAGGTTGGCGAGGCAGACGTCGTAGGCCTCGACCGGCTGGAAGCCACCGGCGTCGAGACGCCGGCCGTCGAGCTCGAAGACCAGCGACGGCGCCGTGTAGCGAACCTCGCCGTCGCGGTTCGACGCGCGGCCCATCGCTTCCGTCGGAGAGCCCGCCGCACTTCGCGTCAGCGCGCGGTCGACCTCGTAGGCCTCGGCGACCTCGGGCGAGTCGAGCGCGCCGATGATCGCGTCGGCGTCGATTCCGGCGACGTCTGCGATCGCGGCGCGAATGCCGTCGTCGGTGTCCATCAGCAGCGTCGTCGTCGCCCAGCCGAACTGCAGCGCGCGGAACACCGCGTACTCACGGTCGGGCTGCCGCAGGCGGGTGGCGACGATCGCCCGGCAGGCGCGGCCGGAGGCGACGTGGCGCTCGCGCGCCGCGGTCACGAACGGCATCCCGAAGCGTTCGCGGAAGTCGATCCGTCGCGTCGCCGAGACGGTCGGCGTGAAGGGGCTGTTCTCGTAGCGCTTGAGGTCCTCGGAGAGTCCGATCGTCACGGTCTGCCACGCGAGCTGGTCGCCGAAGCGCCAGCGCAGCGCGGCGAGCGCGGGGCTCGCCGAGTACGCCCACGGGCAGGCGGGGTCGGTGAAGTGCAGCACCTTGACGCTCATGCGATTGCCCTCCGATCTCCGGCCTGGACGGCCCGAAGGTGTCGTTGTCCGAGCAACCACCATAGAGGCACACGCGCCTCGATGTACCGTCTGGCCGCGCGCTGTGTACCCCTGCTGGGAGCGCTTCGCGGCCGTGACGCGCGGTACTCTCGGCGACAGCCGAACCGGGCTCTCTCGGCCCGCGACGCATGGATGCATTGAACCGATGACGCCACCACACGATCTCGAGCACGAGGCTCCGACTCGAGCGGTCTCGCTGCAGGCGGCGCCGGGGTCATCGCACGACCACCTCGATCTCGACGATCGCCGCCGGCTGCTGCATCTGATGCTGACGACCCGCGCGATCGAGGAGCGCGGGCTGCTGCTCTACAAGCAGGGCAAGGTCCCTGGCTCGTTCTACGACGGTCGCGGCCAGGAGGCGACGGCCGTCGGAGCGACCTACGCGCTCGGTGCCGACGACCCGGTCTGCCCGCTGATCCGCGACATGGGCGCCCACGTCGTCAAGGGCACATCGACGGCGGGGATCCTCGGCCAGTACCTCGGCCGCGCCGGCGGCGTCAGCGGCGGCCGCGAGGGCAACGTCCACTTCGGCGACTGGCATCGCGGCGTGATCCCGATGGTCTCGATGCTGCCCGACATGATGGTCGTCGCGACGGGCATGGCGATGGGCTTCCGGATGCGCGGCGAGCGGCGCTGCGCGCTGAGCTTCTTCGGCGACGGCGCGACCTCCCGCGGCGACTGGCACGAAGCGATGAACTGGGCCGCCGTGCAGCAGCTGCCGGTGATCTTCGTGCTCGAGAACAACCAGCTCGCCTACTCGACCCCGCTGACCCAGCAGTTCCGCGTCAACCCGGTCGAGCGTGCCGCCGGCTACGGCATGCCAGCGGTCACAGTCGACGGCAACGACGTCGAGGCCGTCTTCGACGCCACCCGCGAGGCGCGCCTGCGAGCGCTCGACGGCGGCGGCCCGACGCTGATCGAGGCGGTGACGATGCGGATGCACGGCCACGGCGCCCACGACGACGCCGCCTACGTCTCGCCCGAGGTCCTCGCCGCCTGGCAGGAGAAGGACCCGATCGTCCGCCAGGCACAGCGGCTGTCGGCGCTCGGCGTCGATGTCGACGCGGTCGCCGACGAGGTCAAAGCAGAAGTCGCCGACGCGCTCGCCGAGGCGCTGGCGATGCCGGTGCCGGACCCGGCGACGATCCTCGACGGGCTCTACTGCGAGAGCGAGCCGCAGATCGTCGGCCGCGGCGACGCTCCGTGGAGCGGGCACGGCGATGAGGCCTGGGGCGGCGCCGATGCCTGAGCTGACCTACATCGAGGCGATCAACGAGGCGCTGCGCGAGGAGATGCGCCGCGACGACCGCGTCTTCCTGATGGGCGAGGACATCGGCGCCTACGGTGGCGCCTTCAAGGCGACGCAGGGCCTGATCGACGAGTTCGGTGCCGAACGAGTGCGCGACACCCCGATCGCCGAGGCGGCGATCATCGGCACCGCCGTCGGCTCGGCGATCGTCGGCATGCGCCCGGTCTGCGAGATGCAGTTCGCCGACTTCGTCTCCTGCGGCTTCGACCAGATCGTCAACGTCGCCGGCAAGCTCCACTGGCGGTCCGGTCTGGCCGCGCCGATCACCGTCCGCCTGCCGGCAGGCGGCGGCGTCTCCGGCGGCCCGTTCCATTCGCAGAACCCGGAGGCGTGGTTCATGCACGCGCCGGGCCTGAAGGTCGTCGCGCCGTCGACGCCGGCCGACGCCAAGGGGCTGCTGCTGGCGGCGATCCGCGACCCCAACCCCGTGATCTTCATCGAGCACAAGGCGCTCTACCGGCGCGCGCGTGGCGAGGTGCCCGCGGGCGACTACGAGACCCCGCTGCGCGCACGGGTCGTGCGCGAGGGCAGCGACCTGACCGTGATCGCCTACGGCGCGATGGTCCACACGGCGCTCGAGGCGACGCAGGACCTCGACGCGTCGGTCGAGGTCGTCGACCTTCGCTGCCTTGCGCCGCTCGACACCGAGACGGTGCTGGCGTCGGTGCGCAAGTGCTCGAAGGTGCTGGTCGTTGACGAGGCCAACGAGGTCGGTGCCGCCGGCGCCTACGTCGCCGCGGTCATCGCCGAGCGCGCGTTCGACGATCTCGACGGCCCGGTCCGCCGCGTCGCGGCGGCGCAGATCCCGATTCCGTTCGCGCCGCAGCTCGAGGCCGCCACGCTGCCCGATGCCGGCCGCATCCGCGAGGCGTGCCTTGACCTCCTCGAGTACTGAGCTGCTCGTCGACGTGACGATGCCCCAGATGGGCGTCTCCGTCGTCGAGGGGATGGTCGTCGCGTGGCACAAGCAGGTCGGCGACGCGATCGACGCCGACGAGGCGATCTGCGACGTCGTCACCGACAAGATCG
The DNA here is from genome assembly GCA_035650375.1 of Solirubrobacteraceae bacterium. GTDB lineage: Bacteria > Actinomycetota > Thermoleophilia > Solirubrobacterales > Solirubrobacteraceae > BP-464. Next base: position 15,707 of record DASRHW010000097.1, read on the forward strand.
ACACCGAGGTCCCGGCGCCGATCGCGGGCGTCGTGCGCGAGATCCTCGTCGACACCGACGAGAACGTCGACGTCGGCACGGTGATCGCGCGGATCGGCACCGACGGCCCGGTGCCTGCCGGCCTCGTCGCCTCGGCGCCCGGGGGAGACCGGGAGCCGCTCGCGCGCACCGATCGGCAGCCGTCATCGCCGGCCGGGGGCGAGGAGGGCGCGCGGACCTCGCCCGTCGTCCGCCGGCTCGCGGCCGAGCACGGGATCGACCTGGACGCCGTCACGGCGACCGGCCGCAACGGCCGGATCACGAAGGAGGACGTTCTGGCCGCCGTCGAGCGGCGGGGCGGCGGCTCGGCGCCGCAGGCCCGCTCCGAGCCGCTTCCGGCCGGAGCCGTCGAAGTGGCGCTGACGCCGATGCGCCGGGCGATCGCACGGCACATGACGACGTCGGTGCGGACGGCGCCGCACTGCACGACGATCGTCGAGGCCGACGTCACCGAGCTCGAGGCGCAGCGGCGCGAACGCGGCCTGACGGCGCTGCCGATCATCGCCCGCAACGTGCTCGACACGCTGGCCGACTTCCCGGCGCTCAACGCGTGGATGCGCGACGACACGGTCGTCCTCCACGAGCCGGTTCACCTCGGCATCGCCGTCTCGCTCGGCGACGACGGCCTCGTCGTGCCCGTGATCCGCGACGCGCAGGCGCTGTCGGTCGAGCAGCTCGCGGAGCGGATGCGGGAGCTCGCCGGGCGGGCGCGCGCGGGCGAGCTGTCGCACGACGACATCAGCGGCGCGACCTTCACGCTTTCGAATCCTGGCGGCTTCGGAGCGCTGATCGCGACGCCGATCATCAATCAGCCGCAGGTCGCGATCCTCGACACCGAGGCGGTCACGCGCCGGCCGGCGGTCGTCACCGACGCCGACGGCAACGAGACGATCGCGGTTCGCTCGATGATCCACCTCTGCATGTCGTGGGATCACCGCGCGCTCGACGGCATCTACGCCGCGCGCTTCCTGACAGCGCTGCGCGAGCGCCTCGAGCACCCGGCGTAGGCGGGCCGGCGGCGCGCCGGCGAGGTGTTGAAACGATGTGAACGGCGTGCCGCCGGACGTGGCTATCGTCGATGCGCGTGAGCGATTCAGCAGCCGGTACGCCGACGACGACCACATCCTCGCGCTGGATCGCGCTGATCGTCCTCTGTCTCGGGACGCTGATGATCGTGCTCGACACGACCATCGTGAACGTCGCGCTGCCGTCGATCCGCGGCGACCTCGGCTTCAGTCAGAGCTCGCTGGCCTGGGTCGTCAACGCTTACCTGCTGACGTTCGGCGGCTGCCTCCTGCTCGGTGGCCGGTTCGGCGACCTGTTCGGGCACCGGCGCCTGTTCCTGATCGGCATCGGGCTGTTCACGGTGGCGTCGCTGGCCTGCGGACTGTCGAGCTCGCAAGGAATGCTCGTCGCCTTCCGCGGCATCCAGGGGGTCGGCGGTGCGATCGCGTCGGCGACGTCGCTGTCGCTGACGATGAACCTCTTCACCGAGCCTCAGGAGCGGGCCAAGGCGATGGGCATCTTCGGCTTCGTCGCCTCCGGCGGCGGCGCGATCGGGGTGCTGCTCGGCGGCGTCCTGACCGACCTGATCGACTGGCACTGGATCTTCCTCGTCAACGTCCCGGTCGGCGTCGTTGTCGCCGTCCTGTCGCTGCGGCTGCTGCCGGCAGGCCGCAACGAGGACGCGGTCCGTCAGCTCGACATCGCCGGTGCGATCACCGTGACCGCCTCGCTGATGCTGGCTGTCTTCGCGATCGTCGGCGGCAACGAGCATGGCTGGACGTCGGCCCGCACGCTCGGCTGCCTTGGTGCCGCCGCCGCGCTGCTGCTGCTGTTCCTGACGATCGAGTCACGGGTCGAGGCGCCGCTCGTGCCGCTGCGGTTGTTCCGCCGGCGCAACATCGCGGCCGCGAACACGATCGGCGTGCTGTGGGCGGCATCGATGTTCGCCTGGTTCTTCCTCTCGTCGCTCTACCTGCAGCTCGTGCTCGGCTACAGCCCGCTGCAGGTCGGGCTCTCGTTCCTGCCGTCGAACGTGATCATGGGCGTGCTCTCGGTGGCGGTCGCGGCACGGCTCGTGCTGCGCTTCGGCGTCCGGCCGCCGCTCGTCGGCGGGCTGCTCACCGCGGCGGTCGGCCTGCTCCTCTTCGCGCGGCTCCCGGTCGAGGGCGACTTCCTCGTCGATGTGCTGCCGAGCATGCTCCTGCTCGGGATCGGCTCGGGCATCGCCTTCACTCCGGTCCTGCTCTCGGCGATGAACGACGTCGAGCCGCAGGAGGCGGGGATCGCCTCCGGCATCGTCAACACCTCGTTCATGATGGGCGGCGCGCTCGGGCTCGCGGTGCTCGCGAGCGTCGCCGCGTCACGGACCGACAGCCTCCAGGCAGGCGGCGACAGTGCCGCCGCGGCGCTCGTCGGCGGCTATCACGTGGCGTTCCTGATCGGCGCGGCCTTCGCGGCCCTCGGAGCGCTGGGCGGGACGCTGCTGCGTGTCGCAACGTTCGCTCCCGAGGCCGCGCAGGCGCACGACGCCGACGCCGAGCCGGTCGCGGCCGCCGCCGGGGCGAGCTCGTAGGATGCTCGGCCCTGCGTAGCAACGCAATCACTGGGGCGCCGCGCGCCACAGTCACGAACTGAGGGGTGGGCGGCCGATGTTGAAGCTTCAGGTGATCGTCGGCAGTACGCGTGAGACGCGCGCCGCGGACCTCGTCTTCCCGTGGGTGGTCGACCGGGCTCGTGAGCACGGCGGGTTCGAGGTCGAGCTGCTCGACCTGCGCGACTGGAAGCTCCCGTTCTTCCAGGAGACGCGCGCGACGATCGGCGACCACGCCGATCCGACGTACTCCGAGCCGATCGTTCGCGCGTGGAACAAGAAGATCGCCGAAGGCGACGCGTACCTGATCGTCACGACCGAGTACAACCACAGCGTCCCGGGGGAGCTCAAGAACGCCCTCGACAGCGTCTTCGTCAGCTACGCGTTCCGCAACAAGCCTGTCAGCGCCGTGGCCTACGCCAGCGCCGTCGCCGCCGGCGCCCGGGCGGTCGAGCACCTCGCGATGATCATGGTCGAGGCGGAAGCCGTGCCGCTGCGCAACAGCGTCCTGATCCCGAAGGTCGCACAGGCGTTCGGTGACGACGCTCGGCCCAACGATCCGATGACCGAGGTCGCGATGTCGATCGTGCTCGAGGACCTCGCCTGGTACGCGAACGCGCTCGCTCGCGCTCGCGACGAGGGCGAGCTGCCGCCCGGAAGCCACCGGATGCAGGCCGCGGCCCGCGCCGCCCGCTGACTCAGGGGACGTCGATCAGGACCTTGCCGACGGCGCCGCCCTCGACGGCGTCGTGGGCAGCGGCGGTCTGCTCGAGCGAGAAGCGATGCAGCGGCAGCGTCGTCAGCGCGCCGGCGGCGAGCGCGTCGCTGACGCCGGCGACGGCCTCCGCGAGGCGCACGGGCCCGATCCCGTACAGCATCACGAAGCGCACCGCGAAGTTCGCCGTCATCAGCCGGCGAACCGGGAGCGTCACCTCGCCCGGGCCGGTGTCGGCGTAGACGACGACGGTCGCGTTCGGCGTGCAGACGGCGAGGTCGAGCTCGAGGTTGGCGGGCAACGCGACCTCGGCGACGCGGGCGACGCCATCGGGCGCAGCGGCGCGGATCTGCTTGGCCGCGTCGGCGGCGCGGTAGTCGACGACGACGTCGGCGCCGGCGGCGCGGGACAGCTCACGCTTTTGGTCCGTCGAGGCGGTGGCGATGACGCGGGCGCCGTTGTGGCGGGCCAGTTCGATCGCGGCATGGCCGACCGCACCGGCGCCGCCGGCGACGAGGACGTCGCGGCCCGCGACCGGGCCGTCGCTGAACAGGCAGTGATACGCCGTCAGCGCCGGAACGCCGATGCTGGCACCGAGATCGAACGACGCGTCGTCCGGAAGCCTCACGGCGCGCTCCTGCGGCACGACCGACCACTGCGCAGCGGTGCCCCAGACCCGCTGGGCGACCGCGAGGTAGATCCAGACGCGCTCGCCGACCCGGGACTCGTCGACGCCGGGGCCGACGGCGTCGATCGTGCCGGCGCCGTCCTGGTTCGGGACGCGCGGGCCGTCGATCGTGATCGTCATCCCCGTGCGCTGCTTCCAGTCGGTCGGGTTGACGCCGGAGACCGCGACCCGCACGCGGACCTCGCCGGGCCCGGGCTCCGGCCGCGGGATCTCCTCGACGCGCAGAACCTCGGCCGCCGTGCCGGCGCGATCGTAGCGGGCGGCCAGCATCGTCGCGGAGCTCATGCTCCGGGTTCTACACGACTGCGACCGCGGCTGGAGTCGTCCAGCGCGCGGTCGCGGTACGGCGTGCTGTCGGCTGCTTCGTCAGGCGGTGATGTCCGCGACGGCGGGCTTGCCCTCGGCGACCCAGCGGCGCAGCGCGGCGAGTGTCGCGATGACGACGGCCTTGTAGTCGTCGGACATGCGATCGGAGTACTCCTGCTCCTCGGGGCCGCCCTCGGCGACGTCGGGGAGGATCAGGTCGTAAGAGAACGTCAGCGTCAGGTTCCCGTTGTCGTCCTCGCCGATGATGTTGTAGATGTCGCCGAGCACGTCGCCGCCGATGCGATGGAACTGCACCTTCTCCTTCGGCGTGAACGACACGAGCTCGCGAGCCTCCTGGCCGCGATAGACGATGTCGCGAATGATCGAGCCGTCGTCGGTGCGCTCGATGAACTCGCACTTCGTCATCGCCGGAACGAACGGAAGCGCGTTCTCGGCCTTCAGGTTCAGCCCGTGCCACACGTCGTCGCGCGTGAGCGGAACCTCTTCGCCCGGCTCATTGACCAGGACCGTGTTGGATACCGAGATCATTGCTTCCTCCTAATGCGGAAAATCGATGGTCGCGAGCGGACGGGCGGCCGACGATGGGTCGACGACGGTCGGCGCGCACAGCGTGGGCCACAAGTTCCCACGGCGGGCACGACGAGTCAAGGCGCGTGACCGCCTCTCTGGCGGGTCAATCGGCGACATCGTTCCGACAGGACAACGACCGTCGTCGCGTTCATAGGAGTCCGCCTATATGAATGTGCGGATTTGCTATTGGGCATGCAAGAATGGCGTACTAATGTGCCGACCTCGGGCTGTCCGGGTGCATTCTTCCTGTCCCAAAGGCAGGTCATGGCCCCGGCGAGGGGAGTCCGACGCCGCAAGCTGTCGCGGAACAACACTGGAGGTAGAGGAACTGTCTAGGACTGGAGCATCGGCTCAACGGTGCTCGCGAGCTGCTGAGTGGCGTTGGCGACGGGTCACCGTCGTTGCCACGCGTGCGCACTCGCCCCGCCTTGAGCCTGCCGGCCCTGCTCCCGACGCGACCTCTCTCGAAGCCCGATGACCGACCTGCTCCCATTCATCATCCTCGGCGCGATCTCCGGCGCCGTCTACGGCCTCGCCGGCGTCGGCTTCGTGCTGACGTACAAGACGTCGGGCATCCTCAACTTCGCCCACGGCGCGATCGCCGCGATCGCCGCCTTCGCGTTCTACTTCATGAACGTCCAGCACGGCTGGCCGTGGCCGGTGGCGGCCGCGATCTGCGTCTTCGTGCTCGGGCCGATCGTCGGCCTGATCTTCGAGCGCCTGGCGTCGGCCGTCAGCGGCGCCAGCCTCGCGATGCAGGTCACCAGCACAGTCGGCGTGCTGCTCGTGATCAATGCCGCGACGCTGCTGCTCTACCCGAACTCGATCGGCACGCTCAACGTCCCGGTCTTCCTCGCCAAGGGCGGCTTCCAGTTCGAGGGCGCCTTCGTCCCGTGGGCCGGCGTGATCACGTTCGCCGTCGCGCTGCTCGCGACCGCCGGGCTCTACATCTTCTTCCGCTCATCGCGGCAGGGCAAGGCGATGCGCGCGATCGTCGACAGCCCCGAGCTGCTCGACCTCTCCGGCACGAACAGCACCGGCGTCCGGCGTTCGGCCTGGATCATCGGCATCACGTTCGCGACCGCCTCGGGCGTGCTGTTCGCCTCGCTCGTCCCGCTCGACGCGATCACGCTCACGTTCCTCGTCGTCCAAGCCTTCGGCGCCGCCGCGATCGGCGGCTTCACGAGCCTGCCGCTGACGTTCGCCGGCGGCCTCGTGCTCGGCATCGGCTCGTCGCTGCTGACGAAGTGGTTCCTCTCCGGGGCGCTCGTCGGCCTGGCGCCGTCGCTGCCGTTCATCGTCCTCTTCGTCCTTCTGCTCGTGCTCCCGAAGCGGTTCTTGGTCGAGCGCTCGGCGCCGCTCGCGGTCCGCCCGCGCTCGAACTGGACCGCGCCCTGGCAGGTGCAGATCGGCGGTGGCTCGATCGCGCTCCTGGCGCTGATCCTCGTGCCGACGTTCGCCAGCTACCACCTGGCCGACTGGACGCTCGCGATCGCGACGGTCGTCATCTTCCTCTCACTCAGCCTGCTGGTACGGACGTCGGGCCAGGTCTCGCTGTGCCACATCGCGTTCGCCGCCATCGGTGCCGCGGCGTTCAGCCATCTCGCCGTCGACCAGGGCTGGCCGTGGCTGCTGGCGCTCTTCGCGGCCGGGCTCGTCGCGGTGCCGGTCGGGGTGGTGCTCGCGATTCCCGCGATGCGCCTCAGCGGCCTCTATCTGGCGCTGGCGACGTTCGGCTTCGGGGTCCTGCTCAGCTACCTCTTCTACCCGGCGGACTACATGTTCGGCGTCAGCGGCGCCGGCCTGCCGATGCCGCGTCCGCACCTGTCGTTCATCGACATCGACAGCGACAAGGGCCTCTACTACGTGATGCTCGCGTTCGCCGCCGGTATCAGCGCGTTCATCCTCGCGCTCAACCGCAGCCGGCTCGGCCGCCTGCTGCGGGCGATGTCGGACTCGCCGATCGCGCTGTCGACCACGGGCACCTCCGTCAACGTGACGCGGATCCTCGTCTTCTGCCTGTCGGCGTTCCTCGCCGCGCTCGGCGGCGCGCTCGCGGGCGTCGCCTCGTCGGTCGCGTCGGCCAGCTCGTACTCGCCGATCACGTCGTTGGTCTACCTCGTCGTGATCATGATCACCGTCGGTGCGACGCCGTGGAACGCGGTGCTCGCCGGCCTGACGCTGATCGTGCCGCCGTCATACATCACGAGTACACAGACGTCGAACTGGCTGCAGCTGTTCTTCGGCTTCGGCGCGATCATGGTCGCGATCCACGGCACACCGGGCGTGCCGCTGAAGCTCCAGGCGGCGATCGACCGCCTGTTCGGTCGCACCAAGAGCGCGGAAGCCGCCGCTGCCGCTGCGGCCGCGGAGCCGCTGCCCGATACCGACGCCGTGCTCGTCGAGCGCGAGGCCGTGCCCGAGAGCCTGCTCGAGGTCAAGGAGCTGACCGTCCGCTTCGGTGGCCTCGTCGCCGTCAATGACGCCAGCCTCGAGGCGCCGACCGGTCGCATCACGGGCCTGATCGGACCCAACGGTGCCGGCAAGACGACCACGTTCAACGCCTGCTCCGGCATCGTCCGGCCGAGCGCCGGCAAGGTCGTCCTCGACGGCCGCGACATCACGTCGCGGACGCCCGCGTCACGTGCGCGCCTCGGCCTCGCGCGGACCTTCCAGCAGACGCAGCTGTTCGACTCGCTGACCGTCTGGGAGAACGTCGCACTGGGCCGCGAGAGCGGGATGGCCGGCGGGAACCCGGCACGGCACATCGCGGCCACGCCGGCGGAGCGCAGGCTGATCGACTCCGCGGCCGCCGAGGCGATCGAGCTGTGCGGGCTGACGTCCCTCGCTCACGTCGCCGCGACGAAGCTCTCGACCGGTCAGCGGCGCCTGGTGGAGCTCGCCCGCTCGCTGGCAGGCCCGTCGCAGATCCTGCTGCTCGACGAGCCGTCCGCCGGTCTCGACCGCGCCGAGACGGCGAAGTTCGCGACGATCCTTCGCCGTGTCGTCGAGGAGCGTGGGGTGGGGATCCTGCTCGTCGAGCACGACATGTCGCTTGTGATGGAGGTCTGCGACTACATCTACGTGCTCGACTTCGGCAAGATGATCTTCGAAGGCGACGCCGAGCAGGTCCGCGGATCGAAGATCGTCCAGGCCGCGTATCTCGGCGGCGACGAGGTCGAGGAGGTCGTCGCCGACGCCGACGTCGATCCCGAGGGCGAAGCCGAGACCGTGACGGTGGACCGATGAGCACGAACGAGGAGCAGGTCGTGGTCGAGACTCCGGCGCCCGCGGCGTCCACGGGCGAGGCCGGTGCTCCGGCGCTCGAGCTCCGCGGGGTCACCGCCGGCTACGGCAACGCAACGGTGCTCCGTGACATCGACCTGACGGTGATGCCAGGGCAGGTCGTCGCGCTCCTCGGCTCCAACGGTGCCGGCAAGACGACGCTGCTGAGCGTCGCCGCCGGCCTCGTCCGGCCGAGCGGCGGCTCGGTGCTGATCCATGGCGAGGACGCGACGCGCAGGCCCTGTCACCAGCGCGTCCGCTCCGGCCTCTGCCTCGTGCCCGAGGGCCGCGGCATCTTCCGCCGCCTGACCGTGCGAGAGAACCTCGAACTGCAGGTCCCGCCGTGGGACAAGGAGACGAGCATCGAAGTCGCGGTCGACGCGTTCCCGGTGCTCGGCGAGCGCATGAAGCAGCTGGCGGGAACGCTCTCCGGCGGTCAGCAGCAGATGCTCGCGCTGGCGCGCGCGTACCTGGCGAACCCGAGCCTGGTGATGCTCGACGAGGTCTCGATGGGCCTCGCGCCGAGAATCGTCGATCAGATCTTCGAGTCGCTCGACGTGCTCGCCGCCAAGGGCGTGGCGCTGCTCGTCGTTGAGCAGTACATCAACCGCGCGCTCGCGATGGCCGCTCAGGTCTACGTGCTGCAGCGCGGGATGATGACCTTCTCGGGGCCGGCATCCGGCCTCGACGAGGCGACGCTGCTGCGCGACTACCTCGGCACCGCGGCCGAGGCCTAGTCGTCGCGAGCCGGCCGCGGGGTCGGTCCGGCAGGACGAGAAGCGAGGACCGTCACGGACCGGCGGCCGGAGGCACCTTCGTGATAGAGCCCATTCGTCACAAAGGAGCCCTATGTCCGCTCGTCGTCGCAACGCCATGTGCCTTGCCGCCCTCGTCGCCGCTTTTGCGGTCGCGCCGGCCGCCGCGATCGCCGACATCCAGCCGCCGACGCTGATCGCGGCGGGAAGCGCGCAGGTCAAGCCGACGCCGGTGGATCGCAACAGCGATGCGTCGATACGCAAGGCCGTCGAGGACGCCGAGGAGAAGGCGCTGCCGGCGGCGGTCAAGGAGGCGCGGTCCTACGCCGCCAAGCTTGCGACCGCCGGCCAGGTCCGCCTCGGGCCGCTGCAGTCGATCTCCAACCTCCAGTCGCAGCAGTTCGCGTATCCGTTCGGACCTCCCGGCCAGAACGGCACGTTTCCCGGTGGTCACTTCTGCGGGCAGGTCTCGAACACGAGGACGGTCATCGTCGACGGCAAGCGTCGCCGTGTCGGCAAGGGCACGCGTCGTGTCTGCCGGGTTCCGGCGAGCGTGTCGGCGAGCGTCTCGCTGACGTTCACGATCGTTCCGTAGACGGTGTCGCCCGAGGGGGCAGGCGCGGCCTGTCCCCTCGGTTCGGCGTCGCGATACGGTCAGGCGATGCATCCCTGGCTGACCGAGGCGAGCGCCACGCTCGCCGACGCCATCGACGCCGACGCCGAAACCCTTCAGGTCGACGAGGCGACGGCGACCGCACTGCTCGACCTGGCGCGCGTCGCCGCGCACGACAGCGGCGATCGGACGAACGCTCCGCTGTTGGCATTCCTCGTCGGCGTCGCGTACGGGCGGAGCGGTCGCCCGCTGCAGACGCTGATCGACGCCGCCACGGCATCGGCTGGAGAGGGTCCCGCCGGTGCGTAGTATCTGAACCGACTGGTGTAGATTCGACGCCCGGGCCGAAGGCCGATTGGCGTCTTCTGCCACTCGTCCATACTGAGCGCTCCGATCGCCGCCTAGCTTCGCTCTCTGTCCTCTGGAACCGAGCACGAAGGGAAGGCCGTGAGCGCCGACGCGACCAAGATCAGGCCCCGCCGCCGTGGATGGATCGACGATTGGGAGCCGGACGACGCCCAGTTCTGGGAGTCCGGCGGCCGGCGGATCGCACGCAAGAACCTGGCGTTCTCGATCGTCGCTGAGCACTTCGGCTTCAGCATCTGGGTGCTGTGGACGATCATCGTCATCAACCTCGGCAACGTCGGGATCGTGCTCTCGGTGCCGGAGCAGTTCTGGCTGACGGCGGTGCCCAACCTGGTCGGAGCGGCGCTCCGGATTCCGTACACCTTCGCTGTCCCGCGGTTCGGTGGCCGGGCGTGGACGACGCTGAGCGCGGCGCTGCTCCTGATCCCGACGACCTTGGTGGCCGTCCTCGTGCCGAGCCACTGGCTGGCGTCGCAGGCGCACTCGACGCAGTTCTGGATCCTTCTCGGTTGCGCCGCCACCGCAGGTGTCGGCGGAGGGAACTTCTCGTCGTCGATGGCCAACATCTCGTTCTTCTACCCGGAGTCGAAGAAGGGCCTGGCGCTCGGGCTCAACGCGGCCGGCGGCAACCTCGGTGTGGCCGTGACGCAGCTGCTCGTGCCGCTGGTGCTGATCGTCGGCGTCCCGGCGGCAACCGTGAAGCTTCCGATCCACGACGTCCACCTGGCGTACGCCGGCCTCGTCTGGATGCCGTTCATCATCGTCGCGGCGCTCGGGGCGTGGCTCCACATGGACAGCTTGACCCAGGCTCGCTCTGACGGTCAGTCGTACGTCGCGGCGGTGCGACAGCCGCACACCTGGCTGATGTCGATCCTCTACATCGGCACGTTCGGCTCCTTCATCGGCTACTCGTTCTCGATGCCGCTGGTGATCAAGAACACGTTCCCCGAGTTCCTTGCCGGCCATCCGTTCATCGCCACGTATCTGGCCGGGCTGAGCTTCGTCGGGGCGCTGATCGGTTCCGTGTCGCGTCCGCTCGGCGGCTGGCTCTCCGATCGCCTCGGTGGCGCGAAGGTGACGCTGTGGGTCTTCGCCGGGATGGCTGTCGGAACGGTCGCGGCGATGGTCGCCGTCAAGCACCACAGCTTCGCCGGCTTCTTCGCTTCGTACGCGGCGATCTTCCTGCTGGCCGGCATGGGCAACGGGTCGACGTATCGGATGATCCCGTCGATCTTCAGCGAGCTGGGGCGACGTGCCGTGGCTGTGGAGGGCGGCGATGCGGCCGAGATCGCCCAGCGCTTCAAGCGGCAGGCGGCGGCGGTCATCGGCATCGCGGGGGCGGTCGGCGCGTTTGGCGGGTTCCTGATCCAGCTTGCGTTCCGCCAGGCGAGCCTCGACGTCTCGGCGCTCGTCAAGGCGGCGCAGACGCCGGCCGAGAAGCTCGCGATCGCGCAGGCACACGCCGATTGGGCGATGCCGGCGCTTGGCACGTTCCTGGCCGCCTATGTCGTGTTCGCCTCGATGACCTGGTTCTTCTACCTCCGCAAGGCGCCCGTCTTGGGCCGTGCTCCGAGCCTCGCGCGGGCGTCGATTTGATCAGTAGATCCCGAGTTCGATCGCGTCGCGAGGCGCGATCGGCTCGGGCGAGGGCGGGCGCATCGCCGCAGCGATCGCGCGCCCCAGCATGGAGGCCGTCGCCGTCGTGTCCGTGACGGTGCCGGCGAGCGCCGCCGCGGCGCCGTGCAGCGCGTGCGCCGCCGGTATCACGCGGTCGTCGTCGGCCCGGGTCGCCGTGAGGTCGCGGCGCAGCGCGACGGCGATTCGGTCAGGGATCCGGTGGAGAGCGCGATCGACGTCTGCCGCGACGGTCGAGTTGCGATGGCTCGCCGTCACGTGCAGTAGCCGGAACGCGTCGGGTTGGCGTGCCGCGTGGTTGAGCAGCGCCTGGGCCAGCGCCGCCGCGCGCTGGTGCAGCGGTTGGCCGGCAGTGCGCTGGTCGGCGGTGTGGAGGCGGCCGACGAGGCGCTCGACCTCGGCCTGGACGCAGGCGAGGAAGACGGCGTCTTTGGAGCGTCCGCGGGCATACAGCGTCGGCTTGGCCACGCGCGCCCGGCGCGCGAGCTCGTCCGTCGAGACGCCATGCAGGCCGTCTGGTGCGAACGCGGAGGTCAGCGCGGCATGGTTGAGAACGGCGCGGGGACGGGGCATTACGGCAGTTTCTATCTGAACTGGATGGTTCGCATTCGACTACATGTACAACAATCGGCCCGAGGTTTCGTCCGCAGGTCTCATACGGGTTCGCCGATCGGTCGCCACCCTGACGACATGACCTCCTCGCATCGTTCCCGGGCCCGGCGCACGAGCGTGAGCCGATGAGCGCGTTGCGCATCGACGGCGGCGCGCCGGAGCTGCGGGTGCTCGTCGTCGGCGGCGGGATCGCGGGGCAGTCGGTGCTCGAGCATCTGCTCGAGCGGCAGCCGAGCGCCGTCGCGACGCTGGTCTGCGCCGAGCCGTGGCACCCGTACGACCGCGTCAGCCTCGGGAACCTCCTCGGCGACGGCGATCTCGAAGGGCTGCGGCTGCGGCCTGACGACTGGTACGCCGATCGCGGTGTGGAGGTGGTGACGGGGGTGGCCGTCGCCGGCCTTGACCCGGACGCCGGCGCCGCCACGCTCGATGACGGTCGCGTGCTGCACTTCGACCGTGCTGTGCTGTGCACCGGCAGCGATGCGCTCGTGCCGCCGATCGCGGGCATCGACGCGACCGGCGTGCACGTCTTCCGCGATCCGGTCGACTGCGCGGCGATCGTGGCGGGCGCGAGCCCAGGGCGCCGTGCCGCCGTGATCGGCGGCGGGCTGCTCGGGCTCGAGGCTGCATATGGCCTCGCCGGTCTCGGGTGCGACGTCAGCGTCGTGCACCTGATGGAGCGGTTGATGGAACGCCAGCTCGACGAGGAGGCCGCGAGCCTGTTGGCGCCGGCGATCGAAGCGCTCGGGGTCGACGTCCTGCTCGGGCGGAGCACCGAAGCCGTGCTCAGCGACGATGCCGGCGCGGTGTGCGGGTTGCGTTTCGCCGGCGGCGAAACGCTTGACTGCGAGACGGTCGTCGTCGCCGTCGGGATCCGGCCGCAGACGGCACTGGCCGCGGCGACCGGTCTGGACGTCGAGCGGGGGGTCGTGGTCGACGACCGGATGGTGACATCGCACGAGCGGGTGCTCGCGGTCGGCGAGTGCGCCCAGCACCGCGGCATCGTCCACGGGATCGTCGCTCCGATCCACGAGCAGGCGGCCGTCGCCGCGCGGACGCTGTGCGGCGAGGACGCCGTCTACGCCGGCTCGGTGCCTGCGGCCAAGCTCAAGGTGATGGGCGTCGACCTGGTCACCGCCGGGCTCGCCGAGGGGCCGAGGGCGGTGGCGCTCGCCGACGCCGAGGACGGCACCTACCGCAAGATCGTCGTTCAGGACGGGCGCGCCGTCGGCGTGGTCCTGCTCGGCGATACCCGTGGCGCCGAGCTGCTGCTCGACACGGTGCGCATCGGCGCGCCGGTCGACGACCCGCTGGAGCTGCTCGCGCAGGCGTCGCAGGCGTCCGCGGCCGATCTCTCGGACGGCGCCCAGATCTGCAACTGCAACGGCGTCTGCAAGGGCGACATCGTCTCGGCGATCCGCGAGCAGTCGCTCGGCTCCACGGCCGAGGTCGTCGCGGTGACGCGCGCCGGCGCCGGCTGCGGGTCGTGCAAGCCCGTCGTCTCGGAGCTGCTGGCGATCGAGCGCGGCAGTGCGGTCGAGGAGGCGACGTACCTCTGCCCGTGCCGGCGCCAGACGCGTGAGCAGCTTGTCGCGGTCGCCCGCGAGCAGGGCGTGCGCTCGGTCTCGGAGCTCGGTGACGCGTGCGGCGCCGGGCACGACTGCGGGGCCTGCAAGCCGGGTCTGGCGTATCTCGTCAGCGAGGTCTGCGGTGGGCGCCACCAGGAGGAGCGCCACGCTCGCTTCATCAACGATCGCGTCCACGCCAACATCCAGCGCGACGGGACGTTCAGCGTCGTGCCGCGGATGCGCGGTGGCGTGACGACCCCCGACGAGCTGCGGCGCATCGCCGACGTCGCCGACCGCTACGAGATCCCGATGGTCAAGGTGACCGGTGGACAGCGGATCGATCTGCTCGGTGTTCGCAAGGAGCAGCTTCCCGCGATCTGGGAGGAGCTCGGGATGCCGTCCGGCCACGCCTACGCGAAGGCCGTGCGCACCGTCAAGACCTGCGTCGGCACCCAGTTCTGTCGCTTCGGGCTCGGTGACGCGATCACCGTCGGCATCGATCTCGAGACGGCGATGGAGGGCCTCTACACGCCACACAAGGTCAAGGCGGCGGTCAGTGGCTGCCCGCGCAACTGCGCCGAGGCCTACGTCAAGGACATCGGCGTCGTCGCCGTCGACGGCGGCTGGGAGGTCTACGTCGGCGGCGCCGCCGGCGCGACGGTGCGCAAGGGCGACCTGCTCGTCCGCGTCGACGATGTCGAGGAGGCCAAGCGCATCGCGCTCGCCTTCCTGCAGCACTATCGCGAAGAGGCTGAGTACCTCGAGCGCACCTACGCCTACCTCGAGCGTGTCGGCGTCGAGCTCGTGCGCGAGGTGGTGCTCGATCCCGAGCAGCAATCGGGACTGCTCGAGCGCTACCGGATCGCGAAATCCGCCGCCGATCCCGATCCGTGGCGTGAGCGCCACGCCCCGGCACACCCGAAGCAGTTCTCCGAGCTCGACACCGAGCCGGCGCTGATCGGGCCGCCGGCCGGAGGCGAGCGATGATCAACGACGGCTGGGTACCGGTCGGCCGGCCCGACGACGTGCCGATGCTGGAGGGGCGCAGCGTGCGCCTCGGTGAGCGCCGTATCGCCGTCTTCCGGCTTCCCGACGGGTGGGCCGCGCTCGATCATGCCTGCCCGCACAGCGGCGGTCCGCTTGCCGACGGGATGGTCTCGGCGACCTGCGTCACGTGTCCGCTGCACGGCTGGCGCTTCGATCTGCGCACCGGCGCACGCGAGGGCGGCGACGAGCGGATCGAGACGCACGAGGTCCAGGAGCGCGACGGCTTCCTCTGGCTGCGGGTGGCCGCGGACGGCGGGCTGGCCGAGGCGGCGTGAGCCGGGAGGTCCGCACCCAGTGCCCGTATTGCGGCGTCGGCTGTGGGCTGATCGCCGAGGTCGAGGGCGATCGGCTGCTGGCCGTCAAGGGCGACCCGCTGCACCCGGTCAACCACGGGGCGACGTGCCGCAAGCCGCTGGGGCTTCCCGATGCCGTGCACGCGCCCGATCGCGCCGTGACGCCGCTCTGGCGCGAGTCGGCCGATGCCCGCTGGGAGCCGCTCGGCTGGCGCAGCGTCGTGCCGCGGCTCGCCAACCGCCTGCGCGCGATCGTCGACGAGCACGGCCCCGACGCGGTTGCCTTCTACATCTCCGGCCAGCTGCTGACCGAGGACTACTACGTCGTCTCGAAGCTCGCCAAGGGGTTCCTCGGCACCAACAACGTCGACTCCAACTCGCGCCTGTGCATGTCCAGCGCCGTCGCGGGCTACGTCGCCTCGCTCGGGTCCGACGGGCCGCCGGCGTCCTACGCCGACATCACGACGACCGACTGCCTGCTCCTCGTCGGGACCAACACCGCCGCCTGTCACCCGATCGTCTGGTCGAAGATCCGTGCTCGCCAGGCCGAGGGCGCGAAGCTGATCGTGATCGACCCGCGGCGCACGCCGACCGCGGAGGCGGCCGACCTCCACCTGCCGGTGCGGCCCGGCGCCGACCTGCCGCTGCTGGCATCGATGCTCGGGGTGATCGCCGCCGAAGGCCTCGGCGACGACGTCTTCGTCGGGCGCCACACCGAGGGCTTCGACGATGCGCTGGCGGTCGCGCAGGAGTGGCCGCCCGAGCGCGCCAGTGAGGTCACGGGCGTGCCCGCGGCGGACATCGTCGAAGCGGCGCGGATCTTCGCCCGCGCTCCCCGCGCGATGGCGCTGTGGTCGATGGGCGTCAACCAGTCGACGGTCGGAACGCTGAAGAACCGCGCGATCACCAATCTCTGCCTGGCGACCGGTAACATCGGCCGTGCCGGCACGGGACCGCTGTCGCTGACCGGCCAGCCGAACGCGATGGGTGGCCGCGAGTCGGGCGGGCTGTCGACGCTGCTGCCGGGCTACCGGTCCGTCGAGGACCCGGAACACCGTGCCGAGATGCGACAGCTGTGGGGCGTTCCGGCCGACCATGCCGGCATCGCGCCGGCACCGGGGCTGGCGTCGACGGAGCTCGTCGACGCGCTCGAGGACGGCCGCGTCAAGGCCGTCTGGATCGTCGCCACCAACCCGGTCGTCTCGCAGCCCGATGCCCGGCGCTTCGCCGCCGCGCTCCGCCGGGCCGATCTCGTCATCTGCCAGGACGCGTACCACCCGACCGAGACCTCGAGCATCGCCCACGTCCTGTTGCCGGCGGCGCAGTGGCCGGAGAAGGCCGGCGTGATGACGAACTCGGAGCGCCGCGTCGGCCTGCTGCGCGCCGCGATCGCGCCGCCGGGCGAGGCGCTGCCCGACTGGGAGATCTTTGCCCGCGTCGGCCGCGCGCTCGGCTACCGCGACGCGTTTTCCTGGCGGACCGCCGCCGACGTCTTCCGCGAGTACGCGACGACGACCGCCGGGCGGCTGTGCGATCAGACCGGGCTTTCCCACGCCCGGCTCGCCCGCGAGGGGCCGCTGCAGTGGCCGATTCCCGCTCAGGGCGCCGACGGCGAGGGCCACGACGGCACCGAGCGCCTGTACACGTCGCGACGTTTTCCCACGCCGACCGGGCGTGCCCGCTTCGCCGCGACGCCGCACCAGGAGCCCGAGGACGCGCCGGACGCGGACCACCCGCTGGTGCTCAACACGGGCCGTGTCGCCCACCAGTGGCACACGATGACGCGGACCGCCAAGTCACGCAATCTCGTCGAGGCCGAGCCGGTTCCGTTCGTCGAGCTGCACCCCGACGACGCCGTCGCCGCGGGTGTCGTCGACGGCCAGCAGGTCCAGCTGCGCTCGCGGCGGGGACGCGCGACGCTGGTCGCGCGTGTCACCGACACCGTCACCCGCGGGACGGCGTTCGCCCCGTTCCATTGGGGCGCGCTGCACCTCGACCCAGGGGTCGGTGCCGTCAACGGTCTCACGAGCGGCGCCCTCGACCCGATCTCGAAGCAGCCCGAGCTGAAGGCGTGCGCGGTTCGCGTGGAGCCGGTCGGCGCGGCGCCGGTTCGCCGTCGCGCGGGCGGCTCGCGGCGGCTGCTCGTCGTCGGCGCGGGAATGTCGGCGATGTCGACCGTCGAGTCGCTGCTGGCGCACGAGGGCGCCGACGACTGGCAGGTCACGATCGTCGGCGAGGAGCCCGTCGCGCCCTACAACCGCGTCATGCTCTCGCAGCTGCTGGCCGACGCCGTCGGCGAGCCGGGTCTGCAGCTGCAGCCCCCGTCGTGGTTCGAGTCGCGGGGCGTCGTGCTGCGCAGCGGCCAGACGGTGAGGTCGCTCGACACCGACGCTCGCGAGGTCGAGCTCGACGACGGCGAGCGCCTCGGTTACGACCGGCTCGTCCTCGCGACCGGCTCACAGGCCGTGATCCCGCCGATTGCCGGCGCGGGCAGGGCCGGAGTGTTCGCGTTCCGGACGCTCGACGACGCCAAGGCGATCCTCGAGCAAGCCGGCTCGAGCCGGCGCGCCGTGGTGATCGGCGGTGGCCTGCTGGGGCTCGAGGCCGCGCGCGGACTGCGGCAGCGGGGTCTCCAGGTGACCGTCGTCCATCTCGCGGAGCGCCTGATGGAACAGCAGCTCGACCACATCGCGGCCGGGATGCTGGCGCGGTCGATCGCGGCGCTGGGCGTCGAGGTTCGTCTCAGCGCGGCGACCGAGGTGATCATGGGCGATGAGCACGTCGACACGGTCGCGCTGGCCGATGGGACCGAGATCCCCGCTGACCTGGTGGTCTTCGCCACCGGCGTACGGCCCCAGGTGGAGCTCGCGCGGGCCGCCGGGATGGACGTCGCCCGCGGGATCGTCGTCGACGATCAGCTGCGCGCCAGCGTGCCGGGGGTCTACGCGGTCGGCGAGTGCGCGCAGCACCGTGACGTCGTCTACGGCCTGTGGGCGCCGCTGCTGGAGATGGCGAAGGTCGCCGGGGCCTCGCTCGCGGGGGTGCCCAGCGCCTTCCGCGGAGTCGTGCCGGCGACGACGCTGAAGGTCGCCGGCGTCGAGCTGTTCTGCTGTGGTACGACCACCGCGACCGCTGCTGACGAGGAGGTCCTGGCGCTCGACTCGCGCAGCGGCAGGTATCGCAAGCTCGTCCTGCGTGAGGGCCGCCTCGCTGGAGCGATCCTGCTCGGCGACCTGTCCGAGGCGCGGGCGTTGCGCGAGCTGCTCTCATCCGGTGAGCCGGTGCCGGAGGCGATGCTCTCGGCGCCGCCGGCCGACAGGGCACCGCAACCGCCCCCGGACCCGAACTCGATCGTCTGCTCATGCATGAACGTGAGTGCCGGCAAGATCAGCGAGGCGATACGCGCCGGAGCGCTGCGCACGGTCGCCGAAGTCGCCAAGCAGACTCGCGCGTCGACCGGCTGCGGGGGATGCCGGTCCGACGTCTCGGCGTTGCTCGATCGCCATCTGGCGGCCAACGCCGAGCCGCTGCCTTCAGGATGAGGCCTGTCGCCGCGACCGCCGGCTTGTGGGGCATCGCGCCGGCCGGCGCGGCTTACACTGGTGGTGTGGATCTGCGCGACCCTCTGCGGGACGGGCACGGCCGCCCGGTCACGGATCTGCGGGTGTCGGTGACCGACCGCTGCAACTTCCGCTGTCAGTACTGCATGCCGGCCGAGGGCCTGCCGTGGCTGGCGCGCGAGGAGATCCTGCGCTTCGAGGAGATCGAGCGGCTGGTCGCGCTGTTCGCCGCGCTTGGCGTGACGGACGTCCGCCTGACCGGAGGCGAGCCCTTGGTTCGGCGCGACTTCCCTGCTCTCGTCGCGCGCCTTGCCCGCGTCGAGGGCATCCGCGACCTGTCGCTGACGACCAACGGCTTCCTGCTCGAGCGCGACGCCGAGGCGCTGCTCGCGGCAGGGATCGGTCGCGTCAACGTGTCAATCGACTCGCTCGAGCGCGACCGCTTCTTCCAGCTCACCCGGCGCGACGCGCTGCCGCAGGTGCTGCGCGGCGTCGACGCGATCGTCAACGGCTCGCGCCCGTGCCCGGTCAAGGTCAACGCCGTCGCCCTGCGCGGCGTCACCGAGGACGAGGCGGTTCGCTTCGCCGAGTTCGCCCGCAGAACGCATGTCCAGGTGCGCTTCATCGAGTTCATGCCGCTCGACGCCGACGGCGCCTGGACCGCCGATCGCGTGATACCCGGCGACGAGCTGCGCGCGATCATCGACGCCGTCCACCCGCTGGTCGAGCTGCCGCGTGAGACGTCGGCGACGGCCCGCGTCTTCCGCTTCGCCGACGGCGGCGGCGAGATCGGCTTCGTCAACCCCGTCTCCGAGCCGTTCTGCTCCGACTGCAACCGCGTTCGCCTGACCGCTGAGGGGCGGCTGCGCACCTGCCTGTTCTCGCTCGGCGAGACGGATCTGCGCGGGCCGCTGCGTGACGGCGCCAGCGACGACGAGCTGGCGGTGATCGTGCGCGACGCGGTCTGGCGCAAGGAGCTCAAGCACCACGTCGGCGAGCCGGGGTTCCGCCAGCCGGCGCGGACGATGAGCGCGATCGGCGGCTAGATCGTCTCGACGTCGAGCAGCGCCTTGGCGGCGGCGAGCTGCGCGGGCGTGTTGACGTTGGCGACCATTCGGCTCGGATCGCCGAAGCGGGCGAGCTGTGGCTCGTCGACGATCTGCGGATCGAGCGCGGCGACCGTCGCCTGCATCGACGCCTCGGCGGCGAGCCCGGCTTCGAGGGCCGCCAGCGCGTCGGGGCCGTAGCGCGCCAGCAGCGGGTGAATCCTTCCGTCGACCCGGGGGATGACGACGGGCTCGGGATGGTCGGCCAGCCACCGCAGCAGCTCGGCGGTCACGAACGGCATGTCGCAGCCGCAGACGACGACCGCGCGTCCGGACGCGCCGCGTAGCGCCGCGACGATCCCCGACAGTGGGTGGACAGGGTCGTCGCGATCGCGCCAGATCGGCACATCGAGCGGCGGCAGCGCCGTGTCGTCCTTGGCGACGACGACGACGGGGATCCCGGCCCGGGCGAACGCGGCCAGCGGATGCTCGATCAGCGTCCGGCCACCGAGCGGGGCCCCCGGCTTGGGACTGCCCATGCGGCGGCTCCGTCCGCCGGCCAGGACCGCGCCGAGCGCTCCGTCGATGTCCGATCGCGCCGCCATGTCTGTCGGCGAGTATCCCGCGTCGGCACCGCGGGCCGTCCGCGGCGGCGGTAGGGTTCCGCGCAATGCCTAGGAAGAACATATGCAGGCGATGACGCGTCGCGGGCTCGCCCGCGCCGGTGGGGCCGGGCTGCTCGCCGTCGGTGGGTGGAGCTCGCTCGCCTCCGCGGCCGTGCCGAAGGCGACACCCCGCCCCGACGACGACGGCTTCCTGCTGCTCCTCGTCGCCGCCGCGAAGGTGCTGTCGGACCTCTACGGAGGGGCGTCGCCAGTGCTGTTCTCGGCGGGCGAGCGCCGTCGCCTGGCCGGACTGGAGCGCACGAAGCGGACCGCGATCCGGTACGCCACCGCCGCGTTGGCGTCGGATGCGCCTCAGCCGGGTGATCTCGCCTCCTCGTTGCCCGCCGTGGACATTCGAGATCGAGCTCGTTACCTCGGGCTCGCCGAGCGTCTCGAGCGCCTGACCTGCGGGGTCGGCGTCGCCGCTGTACCGGCGACCGAGGATCCGAACACCCGGCTGCTGCTCGCGCGCCTGCTTGCAGCGGACGCGCAGGCGCTTGCCGCCGTGCGGACGTTGGCTGGGCTTCCGGCCAACACCGGCCTGCTGACGCCGGTGGCGCTCGACGACGCCGGCACCGTGCTCGACCGCTACCTGGTCGCGCCGACCGCGCCCTCCGAGCGGGTGCCGGCATGACGGGCCGGCGGCTCGGTGGGCTCGCGGCGATCCTCGTCGCGCTCGCGCTGCCCTCCGGCGCGCAGGCGATGACCGTGTTCGGGGCTTCGTCGCTGCGCGACGCGCTTCCGGGGCTGGACAAGAGCCCGAACTACAGCTTCGGCGCATCGAACACGCTGCGGCTGCAAATCGAGCACGGTGCCGGCGCCGACCTGTTCGTCTCGGCCGACGCCGAACAGCCGCGCACGCTCTTCGCCGAGGGACGTTGCGACCAGCCGGTCACCGTCGCCACGAACGTCCTCGCGCTGCTCGTGCCGAAGGACAACCCTGCCGGGATCACGTCCGTCTACAGCCTTCGCCGCGGCGGGCTGCGGCTGGCCGTCGGTGCTGCCGGCGTGCCGGTCGGCGACTACACCCGCGCCCTGTTGCGCCGGCTGCGGATGACGAGTGCGCTGACCGCGAACACGGTGAGCATGGAGCCCAACGTCGCCAGCGTCGCGACCAAGGTCGCGTTCGCCTCGGCCGACGCCGGATTCACCTACATCACGGACGCCCGCGCGGCCGGCGACCGCGTGCGCGCGATCGCCCTGCCACGCTGGGCGCAGCCGCCTGTCCGCTATCAGGCGTGCGTCGTGCGTCGCGCGGGCGCCGACGGCACGGCCGCGACGGCCTACCTGCGGCGGCTGACGTCGGGTGCCGGTCGCAGCGTGCTCAAGCGCTTCGGGTTCGGGCTTCCGCCGCGGTCATGACGCCGCGGCGGCCACTCGGATTCGCGGCGGCGACCGGGCTGGTGCTGGCGCTGGGGGGGACGATCGCGTTTCTGACGATCCCCGTCGTCGCACTGTTCACCGAGGTTCCGCTCGGCTCCGTGCCCGGCCTCCTCGGGCGGGAGGAGGTACGCCAGGCGCTGGAGGTCACGGCGCGCACGTCGCTGGTCGCGAACCTGCTGATCCTCGGGTTCGGGACGCCGGCCGCGTATCTCCTCGCGACGCGACGCTTCCCCGGCCGGGGACTGCTGATCACGCTCGTCGAGCTGCCGCTCGTGTTGCCGCCCGCCGTCGCGGGGATCTGCCTGCTCTCGGCGTTCGGCGCGGGCGGGCTGTTCGGCGACGAGCTCCGCTCTGCGGGCGTCGTGCTGCCGTTCTCGGAGTGGGCCGTCGTGCTCGCCGTGACGTTCGTCGCGGCGCCGTTCTACCTGCGCCAGGCGATCGCCGCGTTCGCCGCCGTCGATCCGATGCTTCCGGGCACGGCACGGACACTTGGCGCGGGGCCCCTTCGCGCCTTCGCGCGCATCACCTTGCCGCTGGCGGCGGCCGGCCTGACGGCAGGCTGGGTCCTCAGCTTCGCGCGCGGGATCGGCGAGTTCGGCGCGACGATCATCTTCGCCGGCAGCGTTCGCGGGCAGACGCAGACGCTCACGCTGGCGATCTACGGTCAGCTCGACAGCGACCTCGACGTCGCGATCGCGATCGGGATCCTGCTTGTCGTCATCGCCGCCGCCGTCCTGGTCGCCTACAAGCTCGTCGCATGGCAGCTCTCACGCTCCGAATCCACACGCCTCTTCGCTCCTTCGCCCTCGACGTCGCGCTGAACGTCGGTCGCGAGACCGTCGCGTTGGCGGGGCCATCGGGCGCGGGCAAGACGTCGGTCCTGCGCGTCATCGCAGGCCTGGCACGGCCGCGGCACGGGCGCGTGGCCTTCGGCGAGGAGCTCTGGCTCGACACCGACTGCGGCATCGACGTGGCGCCCGAGCGACGCTCTGTCGGGCTCGTTCCTCAGGACTACGCACTGTTCCCGCATTTGAGCGTCGCGGCCAACGTCGGCTTCGCCGACCCGGCCGCCGCGGACGGGCTGATGCGGCGGCTCGGAATCGCCGCGCTTGCGAACGAACGTCCCGGCAGCCTCAGCGGCGGCGAGCGGCAGCGGGTGGCGCTGGCGCGGGCACTGGCGCGGAAGCCGGCGGTGCTCGCGTTGGACGAGCCGCTCGCGGCGCTCGACGCCCAGACCCGCCGCGCCGTTCGCGGCGAGCTCGCGATGGTGCTCGACGACCTCGGCATCCCGGCCCTGATCGTCACCCACGACTTCGAAGACGCGTGTGCACTGGCATCGCGCGTGGCCGTCCTGGTCGACGGGACGATCCGTCAGGTCGGCACGCCTGCCGAGCTCGTCGCGTCCCCAGCGGATCCGTTCGTGGCCGCGTTCACAGGTGCCGAGGCGACGTAGGATGCGCCGATGGCGAAGCTCCTACGGATCGGCGAGGTCGCCACGGCGGTCGGCGTCAGCATCGACACGCTGCGGCGCTGGGAGGCCGACGGGCGCGTGGCGTTCGTGCGCAGGGGCAGCCAGCGGTACCTGCCGGCGGATCAGCTCGGCGAGCTGATCGAGGGACGGAACGCGGCGTCGCGGACCTCGAGCGCGCGCAACCACCTCGAAGGAACGGTCATCTCGGTCGTCAAGGACCGCGTCATGGCGAAGGTCGAGATGGCGTGCGGGCCACACCGGATCGTGTCGCTGATGTCGCGCGAGGCCGCCGACGAGCTGGGTCTCGAACCCGGCGTCGCGGCGGTCGCCGTGATCAAGTCGACGAACGTGATCATCGAGCGCTGAGGGGCGCCTTGCGGTCAGTCGTGGCTGCCGTGCGACCCGGAGAGCAGCTCGAGCGCGTGGCCGAGCGCGGGCAGCAAGGCGTCGGTGACCTCGCTGAGCGCGCGCGGATGGCCCGGAAGGTTAATCACCAGCGTCCGGCCTCGGGTGCCGGCGACGGCGCGCGAGAGCATCCAATGTGGTGTATGTGGCCGCGAGGCCAGTCGCATCGCCTCGGCGAGTCCCGGTGCCTGGCGCTCGAGCACGTCGAGCGTCGCTTCGGGCGTCACGTCGGTGGGCGACATGCCGGTCCCGCCCGACGTCAGGACCAGGTCGCAGCGCTCGTCGTCGCACCAACGGCGCAGGCACGCCGCGATCGCGGCACGATCGTCGGCGACGACCTCGCTTCCGGCGAGCTCGCCGCCGAGCTTGCGCACGATCTCGGCCAGCAGCGGCCCGCTCGCGTCCGCGCCTTCGCCGGCGGCCTTCGACGTGCTGACGGTGATCGCGGCGCCGCGCACGGCCGTCAGCCGTCGTTCCGGCGCCAGGAGCCGCTGCGGCCGCCGGACTTCTCGAGCAGGCAGACCTGCTCGATGACGACGCCTCGCTCAAGTCCCTTGACCATGTCGTAGACGGTCAGCGCCGCCACGGACGCGGCGGTCATCGCCTCGAGCTCGACGCCGGTGCCGGCGACGGTGCGCGCCTCGGCCTCGATCGCCACCGAGCCGTCGCCCGCGTCGATCGCCAGCTCGAGGTCGACCCACGACAGCATAAGCGGATGCGCGAGCGGGATCAGCTCCGCGGTGCGCTTGGCGGCCTGGATGCCGGCGAGCCGAGCGGTCCCGAGCACGTCGCCCTTCGGGCCGTCGCCGATCAGCACGGCGTGCGCCGTCGCGGGAGCCATGCGGACGACGGCGCGTGCTCGGGCGCGCCGGTCGGTCGCCGGTTTGGCGCCGACGTCGACCATCCGCGCGCTGCCCTGCTCGTCGATGTGGGTCAGGCCGGCGACGCGCGGCAGCACGCCCTCGACCCACTGCGCGCGTTCGCCGTCACTGCCCTCGACGACCTCCTGCTTCCAGATCGGCGCCTCGGCCTTGATCCGGTCGATCGCGGCGCGCGCGCCGGCGAACGCCTCCGCTCGATGGGCAGAGGAGACGGCGACGCAGACGCTTGCCTCGCCCAGCGGCACCGAGGCGATCCGGTGCTCGGCGGCCGCTCCGAGCAGGTCGTGGCGCGTGATGCACTCGCGCAGGATCGCCTCGATGCGCTGCTGGGCCATGTCGGCGTAGGCCTCGTATTCCAGCCGCGACACGTCGCGCGTCGTGCCGAGGAAGACGACCGTCGCTCCGGCGCCTGGATCGGCGACCCGCGCGACGAGCGCGCCGACGTCGATCGCGTCGGTGCCGACCCGCGCGAAGCAGCCGGCGCCGGTGGTGCCGCCGGAGACCGGCGGGATCAGCGCGAGCTCGTCGCCGTCGGCGAGCAGCACGGCGTCCGTCGCGTAGTCGCGGTTGACGGCAAAGACGACCGAGCGCTCGCCGAGCGCCGACGACAGGTCCGGCCGCAGCGCGAGGGTGGCCCGCGCCTCGCCGACGGTGGCGCCGCTCGGCAGCGTCAGTGAGAGCTCGGAGGCGCCGACGCGCTCGCGCAGGATGGCGAACAGGCGTACTCGGACTTCGATCTCGTCGGGGCCGGGCATCGGCAACAGGATGTCAACCCCGGATATAACGTGTGCCGTGGCGTCCCAGCCGATCTCGGTCAGCACGGCGCGAGCCCGCATCCTGGCCGAGGTCGCGCCGCTCGGCAGCGAGGTCGTCGTCCTCGATCAGGCGCTCGACAGAGTCCTCGCCGAGGACGTGCTTGCCGGCGAGCCGGTCCCGGCGTTCGACAACTCGGCGATGGACGGGTACGCGGTGCGCTCCGCGGACACCGATGCCGTCGAGCGCCCGGTTCGGCTGCGGGTCGTCGGCGAGGCGCGGGCGGGACGAGCCGCGTCGAGCGCGGTGGGGGTCGGGGAGGCCGTGCGGATCTCGACGGGCGCTGCGCTGCCGAGTGGCGCCGATGCGGTCGTGCGCCAGGAGGACGTCATCGCCGAGCGCGACGAGATCACCGTCGCCGCCGCCGTTCCCGCCGGGGACAACGTTCGTCGCGCGGGCGAGGACGTCGCCGCCGGCGCGACGGTGCTGCGCCGCGGGGTGCTTCTGGGCCCGGCCGAGCTCGGCGTCGCCGCCGCCGTCGGCCGAGCGGCGCTCGCCTGCGGCGGCCGGCCGACCGTCCGCCTGGTGACCACCGGCGACGAGCTGGTCGTGCCGGGAGAGCGCCGGCAGGGGGAGGGGGTCTGGAACTCGAACGCCGTGTCCGTCCCGGCCCAGGCGCGCCGGATCGGCGCCGACGTGGAGGTGGCTGCGGGTGTGCGTGACACGCTCGAGGCGACCGTCGGCGCCGTCCGCGATGGGCTCGCCGCCGATGTGCTCGTCGTCTGTGGCGGTGTCTCCGTCGGGCCTCACGATCACGTCAAGGCGGCGTTCGCCGAGCTCGCCGTGGCCGAGCGGTTCTGGGGTGTCGCGCTGCGGCCGGGGCACCCGACCTGGTTCGGGACGTATGACGGCGATGTGGGCCGGACGCTGGTCTTCGGCCTGCCGGGCAACCCCGTCTCGGCGATGGTCACGTTCCAGCTCTTCGTCGCGCCGGCGCTGCACGCCCTGCAGGGTGGGGACCCGTCGCCGAGGACGACGACGGCGATCCTCGACGAGGACGTCGCCAAGCGGCCGGGTCGCGCGCACGCGCTGCGCTGCCGCGCGCAGCTGCAGGAGGACGGCTGGCATGTGCGGCCGTCGGGCCCTCAAGGTTCGCACGTGTTGACCTCGATGCTCGGAGCGGACGCGCTGGCGATGCTCCCCGAGGAGAGCGCCGGCGAGCGTGCCGGCGCACGCGTCGCGATCGAGCTGATCGGCTGAGCACACCCCCTCTCGGAGGGCTCCCACCGCCGGTCGACGTCTGGGCCTCGAAGCTTGGCCCTTGGTCCAAAATTCGGCGAGAACCCCGGGGTTATGGTCCGCTCCCGACTCTCTGGACGACCAAAAAAAGGGGCTCTCTTGAGCAGACGTATGACGACGAGATGGACAGTCGCCGGCCTTGCGGGGCTGGCGATCACGGCAGGTGGATTTGCGGCGACGGCGCCTTCCGGCGCGGCCACGAAGGGCGAGATCAAGGTCGGCATCTTGCACTCCCTGAGTGGCACGATGGCGATCAGCGAGGTCTCGGTCCGTGACTCCGAGCTGCTCGCGATCAGCGAGATCAACGCCAAGGGCGGTGTGCTCGGCAAGAAGATCGTTCCGGTCGTCGAGGACGGCGCATCGGACTGGCCGACGTTCGCGGAGAAGGCGCAGAAGCTGATCTCCTCCGACAAGGTCGCCGCGACGTTCGGCGGCTGGACCTCGGCAAGCCGCAAGGCGATGCTGCCGGTCTTCGAGCGCAACAAGGCGCTGCTGTACTACCCGGTCCAGTACGAGGGCCTCGAGGCCTCTCCGTACATCTTCTACACGGGCGCCACGACCAACCAGCAGATCGTTCCGGGACTCGAGTTCCTGAAGAAGAAGCTGAAGGTCAAGACGCTGTTCCTGGTCGGCTCGGACTACGTCTTCCCGCGCACCGCGAACAAGGAGATCAAGGCCTGGGCGAAGGCCAACGGGATGAAGATCGTCGGCGAGGAGTACTCCCCGCTCGGCAACACCGACTACGCGACGACCGTCAACAAGATCAAGCAGGCGAAGCCTGACGCGGTCTTCCAGACGATCAACGGCGACAGCAACGTGGCGTTCTGGAAGCAGTTCCACTCCGCCGGCCTCAACGCCAAGAACATGCCGGTGGTCTCGGTCTCGACCGCTGAGGACGAGGTCCGCGGCGTCGGCATCAAGAACATCGTCGGCCAGTACGTCGCCTGGAACTACTACCAGACGACTCCCGGCGCGGTGAACGCCAAGTTCGTCAAGGCGTACAAGAAGAAGTACGGCGCGAAGCGCGTCACGGACGACCCGATCGAGGCAGGCTACGTCGGCGTCTACCTGTGGGCCAAGGCGGTCGAGAAGGCCGGCACGACGAACGTCGCGGCGGTCAAGAAGGCCTCGAAGGGCCTGACGTTCTCGGCACCTGAGGGCAAGGTCACGATCGACGGCAGCAACCAGCACATCTACAAGACGGCACGTATCGGGCAGCTCCAGCCGAACGGGCTGATCAAGGAGGTGTTCGGTTCCGGCAAGCCGATCAAGCCGGATCCGTTCCTGAAGACCTACTCGTGGGCCAAGGGCCTCTAGGTCTGTAAGGGAAATCGAGCGAGCGAGCGGCGGGATCACGCGATGGAAGTCATTGGCAATCAGCTCTTCGTCGGGCTGAGCATCGCGTCGATCCTGCTGCTCGTCGCGCTCGGGCTGACGTTCACCTTCGGGCAGATGAACGTCATCAACATGGCGCACGGCGAGTTCATCATGGCCGGCGCATACACCACGCACTCGGTCCAGCTGGCGCTGGGCGCGAGCGCGGTCACGCTCGGGTTCGGACTCGCGCTGCCGGCGGCCTTCGTGGTCGCCGGCACGCTCGGGCTGATCCTCGAGTTCCTCGTCATACGCCGGCTCTACGGCCGGCCGCTCGACACCCTGCTCGTGACGTGGGGCATCGGCCTGATGCTCCAGCAGCTGGCGCGCGACATCTACGGCGCCCAGAACGTCAACGTCGAAGCGCCGTCGGTGCTCGACGGTGGCGTCACCGTCGGCGGCATCGACATGTCCTACCCGCGGCTGTTCATCATCGGCCTCGTCGTGCTCGTCGTGATCGCGATCGCGCTGTACCTGCAGCGCACGCCGGCGGGACGGCGGATGCGCGCCGTGATGCAGAACCGCTCGCTCGCGGCCGTCAGCGGCGTTCGCACGACGCGCGTCGACCGCACCACCTTCTTCATCGGGTCCGGCCTGGCCGGCCTCGCCGGCGTCGGCATCACGCTGCTCGGCCCGATCGGGCCGACGCTCGGGCTCGCCTACATCATCGACGCCTTCCTCGTCGTCATCGTCGGCGGCCTCGGGCAGTTGCGCGGTGCGATTCTCGCGGCGCTGGCGCTCGGGATGGCCAACTCGTTCATCGAGTACAACACGAGCACGAGCATCGCCAAGGCCGGCGTGTTCGCGCTGATCATCCTCTTCCTGCAGTGGCGGCCGCAGGGCCTGATCGTCCAGCAGCGCCGCGGTCTCGCGACATGACGCTGTCGTCACGCCTGCCTTCGGGCTCGGCGTTCCTCGTTCGCTTCGCGCTGATGGCGGTGACGCTGCTGCTGATCGCGCCGGCGGTGCTGTCGGACTTCCGGCTGTCGCTGCTGGCGAAGTTCCTCTGCTTCGCGATCGTCGCGCTCGGCATCGGCCTGGCGTGGGGGCAGGGCGGCATGCTCGTCCTCGGCCAAGGGCTCTTCTTCGGGCTCGGCGGCTACTGCATGGGCATGCACATGAAGCTCGCCGAGGCGGGCAGCGGCCAGCTGCCGGACTTCATGACCTGGAGCGGGGTCGAGAAGTTGCCGGCGCTCTGGGAGCCGTTCCGCTCGGCTTGGTTCGCGGTGCCGGCGGCGATCGTCGTGCCGATGATCATCGCGGCGATCCTCGGAACGGCAGTCTTCCGCCAGCGGATCCGCGGCGCCTACTTCGCGATCCTCAGCCAGGCGCTAGCGGGCGCGTTCGTGATCGTGCTGATCGGCAATCAGGGTCTGACCGGCGGCACCAACGGGCTGACGAACTTCCAGGAGTTCTTCGGGCTCAGCCTCGGCGACGCCCACGACGAGCAGATCCTCTACTACATCGTCGCCGTCATCCTGCTGCTGGTCTTCCTCGCCACGCGCAGCCTCGTCAACAGTCGCTACGGACGGCTGTTGATCGCCGTTCGCGATCACGAGGACCGCGTCCGCTTCCTCGGCTACGACCCCAGCCGGGTCAAGCTGATCGCGTACGTGCTGGCGGCCGGCATGGCCGGCCTGGCGGGCGCGCTGTTCGTCCCCGTCGTCGGGATCATCTCGCCGGCGCTGCTCGGCATCGTGCCGTCGATCGAGATGGTGATCTGGGTCGCGCTCGGCGGTCGCACCGCGCTGGCGTGGGCCGCGACCGGCGCCGTCGCCGTCAACTGGGCCAAGACGAGCATCTCCGAGCAGTTCCCGTCGAGCTGGCTGTACCTACAGGGGCTGCTGTTCGTGATCGTGATCCTGTTCCTTCCGGACGGCCTCGGAGGCGGTGTCGCGCACCTCAAGCGGCTCGCCGGGAGGATCTCGCTGCGCGGTTCGCGCCCGGTCGGCGCAGCCGCCGCGACGCCGAGCGAGGAGGCCGGATGAGCGAGTCGCAGACGCCCCACGTGAGGCCGGAGCCGCTGGTCGTCCAGTTGGTGATCCGCAAGCTGGTCGTCGCGTTCGAAGCGTTCCACGCCGTCGACGGCGTCGACGTGACGCTGTGCGAGCAGGAGGTCCGCTTCGTCATCGGTCCCAACGGCGCCGGCAAGACGACGCTGATCGACGCGATCACCGGAATGGTCCGGCCGCGCAGCGGCTCGATCGAGTTCGAGGGCAAGGAGCTCGTCGGCGAGACCGAGCACGGGGTCGTCCGGGCGGGCATCGGCCGCACGTTCCAGGCAGCGTCGGTCTTCGACGAGCTGAGCGTGGTCGAGAACGTCGACATCGCGGCCAGCTTCAGGCTGCCGTTCCGGTCGCTGATCCGCCGCCGCAAGGGGATGTCCGACAGCGTCGCCGAGGCGCTCGAGTCGGTCCGGCTGCTCGACCACGCCGAGGCCGCGGCGGGTTCGTTGTCGCACGGCCAGAAGCAGTGGCTCGAGATCGCGATGGTCCTGGTGCAGCAGCCGCGGCTGCTGCTGCTCGACGAGCCCGTCGCCGGCATGACCGAGAAGGAGCGCCTGCGCACCGGCGAGCTCATCACCGCGATCGCCGAGCAGGGCACGACCGTGATGGTCGTCGAACACGACATGGACTTCGTCCGCCGCTTCGCGCACAAGGTGACCGTCCTGCACGAAGGCAAGGTCCTGACCGAGGGCGCCGTCGCCGAGGTGCAGCAGGACGAGACCGTGCGCGAGGTCTATCTCGGGCGTCCGCGCGACGCGCGCGGCGCCGCCGAGGTCGTCGCGTGAGCCCCGCCGAGCCGATGCTCCGCGTCGACGGGCTCGAGGTCGCCTATGGGCCGACGCAGGTGCTGTTCGGGGTCGCGCTCGAGGTTCCCGACGGCGGGCTCTGCTGCCTGATGGGCCGCAACGGCGTCGGCAAGACGACGCTGCTGCAGACGATCGTCGGCCTCCAGGCGCCGCGGCGCGGGACGATCACGCTCGGTGGCAAGGACGTGACGAAGGCGGCGCCGTTCAACCGTGTCAAGACGGGAATCGCCTACGTGCCGCAGGGCCGCGAGGCGTTCCCCTACCTCAGCGTCTACGAGAACCTGCGCGTCGTCGCCGAGGCGACGACGGGCATGGAGTCGATCGAGGAGGCGCTCGAGCTGTTCCCGCGCCTGCGCAAGATCCTCGACCGGCCCGCCGGATTCCTCAGCGGCGGCGAGGCGCAGCAGCTGGCGATCGCGCGTGCGCTCGTGACGAAGCCGCGGCTGCTCCTGCTCGACGAGCCGACGGAGGGGATCCAGCCGTCGATCATCCTCGAGATCGAAGACGTGATCGCGACGCTGAAGCAGACCACCGGGATGTCGATCCTGCTCGTCGAGCAGTACGTCGACTTCGCGATGCGCCTCGCCGACACCTACGCGGTGATGGACGTCGGCCGGATCGTCGCCGAGGGCCCGATCGACACGTTCGAGCGCGAGCGCGTGCAGGAACTGCTCGCGGTCTGATCGCGTGCGCCTGTCGCCGACAGATCAGGAGAAGCTGCTGCTCTCGGTCGCGGGCATGGTGGCGCGCGACCGGCGCCAGCGCGGCGTCAAGCTGAACGCCCCCGAGGCGACGGCGCTGCTCTCCTGCTGGGTGCTCGAGCGAGCGCGCGACGGTGACGCGACGGTCTCGGAGCTGATGAGCGACGGGCGGGCGGTGCTCAGCCGCGACGAGGTCATGGCCGGCGTGCCCGAGCTGCTCGACGAGGTCCAGGTCGAGGCGACGTTCCGCGACGGCCGCAAGCTCGTGACGCTGCACCAGCCGATTCCATGATTCCCGGCGAGGTCAGAGCCCGGCCGGGCGAGCACGAGCTGCTCGCCGGGCGCGAACGCCGCCGCCAGCGCGTGCTCAACACCGGCGACCGGCCGGTGCAGGTCGGCTCGCACTTCCACTTCGCCGACGTCAACACGGCGCTCGAGTTCGACCGCGCGGCGGCGGTCGGCTTCCGGCTCGACGTGCTGGCCGGGACGTCGGTCCGCTTCGAGCCCGGTGCGTCGGTCGACGTCGAGCTCGTCGCGTTCGGCGGCAGCGGCGCCGTTCCCGGGCTGCAGCTGCGTTCATGAGCGTCGATCGCGCCCGCTACGCCGAGCTGCTCGGGCCGACGGTCGGCGACCGCGTCCGTCTGGCCGACACCGACCTCTGGATCGAGGTCGAGGAGGATCGCTGCTTCGGAGGCGACGAGGCCGTCTTCGGCGGCGGCAAGACGATCCGCGAGTCGATGGCGCAGGGCGTGGTCACGCGGGCGCAGGGCGCGCCCGACCTCGTCATCACCAACGTCGTCGTGCTCGACCACTGGGGCATCGTCAAGTGCGACGTCGGCGTTCGCGACGGCCGCATCGTCGCGCTCGGCAAGGCCGGCAACCCCGACATCACCGACGGCGTGCACCCCGAGCTCGTCATCGGCCCGTCGACGGAGGTGCTCGCCGGAGAGGGCAAGATCCTCACCGCCGGCG
>DASRHW010000098.1:0-8133 GCA_035650375.1 Solirubrobacteraceae bacterium
CACCCAGGTGGAGCTGGAGGAGGGCATCATGCGGGTCGTCGCCGGCCCGGAGAAGAAGACCCGGGTGATGGGCGAGAAGGAGCGCCTGATCACGGCCTACCACGAGATGGGCCACGCGATCGTCGGCCACTACCTCGAGCACGCCGACCCGGTTCACAAGATCTCGATCATCTCCCGCGGCCAGGCGCTCGGCTACACGATCTCGCTCCCGGCGGAGGACAAGTTCCTCACCACCAAGGCCGAGCTGCAGGACACGATGGCCATGACGCTCGGCGGCCGCGCGGCGGAGGAGATCGTCTTCGGCGAGATCACCACCGGCGCGTCGAACGACCTGGAGAAGGTCACGGCAACGGCGAAGGCGATGGTCATGCGCTACGGCATGTCCGACCGGCTCGGCCCGCGCGTCTTCGGCCACGACCACGGCCAGCCGTTCCTCGGCCGCGAGTTCTCCTCCGAGCCCGACTACTCGGACGAGATCGCGCGCGAGATCGACGACGAGATCCGCCGCATCGTCGAGAACGCCCACCAGCGCGCCCGCACGATCCTCGAAGAGCGGCGCGAGTCGCTGAAGGTGATCAGCGAACTGCTGCTCAAGCGCGAGACGATCGAGAAGGACCAGTTTGAGGCGCTGCTCGAGGGCAAGTCCGAGATCGAGGTCTTCGGCTCCGAGGAGCTCCCGCCGCCGCCGCCGCCGGAGCCCGCGACCGACCGCGTCGGTCGCGAGGCCCCGCGCCCGCTGCCGCGTCCCGGGCTGGCTGGGGCTGAGGCTCGCAGCCTCGAAGTCCCCGACAAGCCGGAACTCGCCTAGCTCCTGAGAACAGGCCAACTGACGGTTGGCCATGGGACCGCTACCCGACTCGGATCGACGCTGTGCCCGAGTTGCTGGCGGCGGCGTCGCGGGTGCCGAGGTAGCTCGCTCGGGCGCGGTAGCGGCCGACGCCCGGAGGCGTCCAGCGGGCGCTCGCCGTTCCGCCTGAGCCGCGGACGCGGATGCGCTTGGCGAACAGCCAGCCGGCGAGCGGGTCGAAGCGCTCGAACGTGATGTCGTAGGCACCCGCGTTCGCGGGGCTGGTCGTCGCGGTCGCCGTCAAGCCGCCGGCGCCGCCGCTGAGGCCGACCGTCGTGTGGGTGATCACGCGGCTCGCGCGCGTCAGCGTGTAGCGGCCGGACGCGTTGCCGTTCGCCCGGACGGCGACGAAGTAGCGCCCCTGGCGGGTGCCGCGATGGATCGCGTCGCGCCCGGTGGCCAGGACCCGGCCGCCGTCGTCGAGCAGCTGCAGCGAGAAGCCGCCGGCGCCGCCGGCGAGGTGGAGGAACGTCACGCTCCGGCTCGTGACCTCGAAGCGATACAGGTCGACGACGTCGATCCGGCTGCCCTGGAGCCCGCCGCGGATTCGCCGGTGGTTCGCGATCGCCAGCGCCGGGGCCGTGTCGTCGCTGTCGGCCGGCGCCACCTGCAGGTGGTAGGTCTGGCTTCCGCGCGCGAACGACGAAGCGCGGACGAGCATCGAGTAGCGCCCGCCCTCGCCGGCGCCCGGGGTGTAGAGGAGGTAGCCGCCGCAGGCCAGCCGGCGCAACGACCGGCCGTCAAACGTCGTCGTGCCCGGCGCGACGAGCGTGCCGCGGACATCGCATCGGCCCTTGCGCCCCGAGAGATGGATCCGGTAGGTCCGCCCGGCCCGCATGCTGAACGCCCAGGCGTCATCGGGGTTGGCGACCCGGGCGAGCGTGCGCGTCGCGCCCGCTGAGGGAAGCCTGCTGCCCGGCGGCGTCGCCGGGGCGATCGGCGCCGACACGCGGAGGGCGAACGTGCCGGCAACGGAGTTCGGTCGCTGGCTGACGCGGACGAGGTACGTCTCGCCCTTGGTGGCGTCGAAGTCGGTCGCCCCGAGGCCGGTGGCGTCGGAGACATCGCAGCTGACCGCGACGGTCTGCGAGCGGACGCGGCGAGCGACGTCGACGACGAGATCGAGATCGCCGGCCGCCTGCGCGGTGACCGCGATCCGCCCGCTGACCGCCGGCGTGATCGAATACCAGACCGAACCGCCGGCCGGGCCGCAGCGCTGCGGCGGCTCCGCGAGCCCCTCGCTCGTGGCACCGGCCGTCGTCCCGGTCACCGTCGCTGGCAGTGCCGCCAGCGGCTGGGCCGCGTTGCGGGCGTCGTTGGAGGGTGGTGCTGCGTGGGCGGCCGCCACGGGCAGCAGCACGGCGCAGGCGAGCGTGGAGGCGAGCAGTCGAAGGCGCATGCCCGAGCAACGCAACGAGGCGGCCCGAGGTTTCACGACGCGCTAGCGTCGGCGCGATGGAGTCGTGGCGGATCATGGGGGTTCTCAACGTCACGCCCGATTCGTTCTCCGACGGTGGTGAGTGGTTCGAGCGCGGGGCGGCGATCGCGCACGGACGCGAGCTGATCGCGCGCGGCGCGTCGATCGTCGACGTCGGCGGCGAGTCGACGCGGCCGGGCTCGGCACCCGTCGCCGAGGACGAGGAGCTGCGCCGCGTCGTGCCGGTCATCGAGGGGCTGCGCGACGCCGGCGCGCAGATCAGCGTCGACACCTCCAAGCGCGTCGTCGCCGAGGCGGCGCTGGTCGCCGGCGCGAGCTACGTCAACGACGTCACGGCGTTTCGCGCGGAGCCCGAGCTCGCGGGGCTCGTCGCCGACGCGGAGTGCGACTGCTGTTTGATGCACATGCGTGGAGAGCCGCGGACGATGCAGGCCGATCCGCGCTACGACGACGTCGTCTCGGAGGTCAAGGCGTTCCTCGAGGAGCGGCTCGCCGCGGCGGTCGCCGCGGGCATCGACGAGCACCGGGTGCAGCTCGATCCCGGCATCGGCTTCGGCAAGAGCATCGATCACAACCTCGTGCTGCTGCGCCGGCTCGACGAGATCGTCGCGATCGGGCGCCCGGTCGTCATCGGCACCTCGAGGAAGTCGTTCCTGGCGAAGATCAGCGGCCGTGACGACCCCCACCAGCGGTTGATCGGCACCGTCGCGACGAACGTGCTCGCGCTCGAGCGCGGAGCGTCGGTCTTCCGCGTCCACGACGTCTCCGAGACGCGGGACGCGCTCGCGGTGGCCGCTGCTACGTTGCGGGCGCGATGACCCCGGAAGACCCCGACGACCACGGTACGCGCGACGACGACGCCTTTGACGACGAGGATGCGCAGACCGAGGTCGTGATCGAGGTCAACGGGCTGTCGCTGTACACGCATCACGGCGTCTCAGAGGCCGAGCGCGAGATCGGCCAGCGGCTCGTCGTCGACCTGCGGCTCGAGGTCGGTGAGGTCGACGCCACGGTCACCGACATGGTCGACGACACCGTCGACTACGCCGAGGTCTGCCAGACGGTCGCGCTCGTCGCTCAGCAGCGGTCCTACCGGACCCTGGAGCGCCTCTGCGCGGCGATCGCAGATCGCCTGCTCGCGGACTTCGAGGCCGACCGCGTGATGGTCCGCTGTGCCAAGCCGGAGCCGCCGATCCCGCTGTCGGTCGAAGAGGTCTCGGTCGAGCTCTGGCGCGACGTCGACGTCGACTGACGGGCGATCGTGGTCGGCTACCTCGGCCTCGGCTCGAACGTCGGTGATCGCCGCGAGATGCTCGAGGCAGCGGTCGCCGCGCTCGGCCGCCGGAACGTCGAGGTGACGGCGTCGTCGTCGGTCTACGACACCGATCCCGTCGGCGAGATCCTCGACCAGCCCGCGTTCCTCAACGCCTGCGTGCGGATCGAGACCGAGCTCGGGCCCGAGCTGCTGCTCGACGCGTGCAAGGACGTCGAGCGCGAGCTCGGCCGCGACGCTGCGGCACGGCGCCATGCACCGCGGCCGATCGACGTCGACGTTCTGCTGCTCGGTGACCTCGTGCACGGCTCGGAGCGCCTGACGCTGCCGCACGAGCAGGTCGGCTCGCGGCGCTTCGTGCTCGTGCCGCTGCTCGAGCTCGATCCCGATCTGGTGCTCCCGAACGGCCTCCGGCTCGCCGATCGGCTCGCGGCGTTGCCCGTCGACGAAGGCGTCCGGTTCGCCGGCCCACCGCTGCTGCGACCATAATGGCGCCGTGCTCCTCGCGGTCGACGTCGGCAACACCCAGACGCACTTCGGCACCTGGAACGGGGATCAGCTCGTCGAGCACTGGCGCTTCGCCACCGTTCGCGAGTCGACCGCCGACGAGCTCGGCGCCGCGCTGCGCAACCTGCTCGAGCTGCGCGGCATCGGCCTCGCCGACCTCGAGGCCTCGATCGTCTCCTCGACCGTGCCGCAGCTGGTGCCGGAGTGGCTCGAGATGGGGCGCCGGTACCTCGGCCACGAGCCGGCGGTCGTCGGCCCCGGGCTCAAGACCGGGATGCCGATCAGGATCGACAACCCGCGCGAGCTCGGCGCCGACCGGATCGTCAACGCCGTCGCGGCCTACGCCCAGCTCGGCGGACCGTGTGTCGCGATCGACTTCGGCACCGCCGTCACCTACGACGTCGTCTCCGCCGCCGGCGAGTACCTCGGGGGGATCATCAGCCCCGGCGTCGGCATCTCGCTCGACGCGCTGACCGAGCACGGCGCGAAGCTGCCGAAGATCGATATCGCCGAGCCGCGGGCGCTGATCGGCAAGTCGACCGTCGACGCGATCCGCGCCGGCATCGTCTACGGCTACGCGGGGCAGGTCGAGGGTGTGCTGCGGCGCCTGCGCGCCGAGCTCGGCGCACCGACCCGGGCGATCGCGACCGGCGGCATGGCCCGGCACATCGTTCCCTTCACGGAGCCCGGTGCGATCGAGCAGGTCGACGACTTCCTCACGCTCAAGGGCCTGCGGCTCCTGCACGAGCGCTCCATCGCCGGCTGAATCGCGGGCCCACGGCCGCCGGTGGGTACCGTGAGGCGATGCCCGAGCGGCTGACCGACGCCTGGCGCCTGGGCCCTCACGAGGTCCCCAACCGCGTGCTGCTCGCGCCGCTGGCGGGGATCGGCACATGGTTCGTGCGTCTGCAGGCGCGCCGCTACGGAGCTGGGATGGCCGTCTCGGAGATGGTCTCGAGCTTCGCGATCCATCATCGCAACGCGAAGACGATGACCGAGCTGCTGCGGATCCATCCCGACGAGCGCGATGCGGTCCCGCCGGCACCGATCTCGATCCAGCTCTTCGGCCAGGACCCCGGGGTGATGCGCTCGGCGGCCGAGGTCGTCGCCGCCGCCGGCGCCGACGTGATCGACCTCAACATGGGCTGTCCCGTCCCGAAGGTCTGCAAGACCGGCGCCGGCGCGGCGCTGATCAAGGACCCCGACACCGCCGTCGCGGTGGCACGGGCGGCGGCCGAGGGCAGCGGCCTTCCGGTCACCGTCAAGCTGCGGTCGGGCCAGCGGCCGGGGGAGACCGACGGCTTCGCGCTCGCGCACCGGCTCGTCGACGAGGCCGGCGTCGCCGCGATCGCCTTTCACCCGCGCAGCGCCGCGGTCCACCACAAGGGCGTGCCCGACTACGAGCTGGCGGCGCGGCTCGTCGAGACGCTCGACGCACCGGTGATCCTCACCGGTGGGCTGCGTAGCGCCGAGCAGGTCGCGGATGCCTACGAGCGCACCGGCGCTGCCGCGGTGATGCTCGCGCGCGGCAGCCTTGGCAACCCGTGGCTGTTCGAGCGCCTGCTCGGGCTCCGCGACAGCGAGCCGTCGGCCGACGAGGTCGTCGCCGAGCTGACGTGGCTGACCGAGCGCGCCGTCGAGCACCTCGGCGAAGCACGGGCGACCGGCTGGCTGCGCAAGGCCTACCCCTGGTACGTCGAGCGCCTCGGCATCGCCGGCGCCTCGGCAAAGGAGCTCAACGCCGAGCTGCTCCGCAGCGACTCGATCGAGCACGCGCTGTCGCGGGTACGCGACAGCGGGCCGCTTCTCGCGGCGGCGTAGGCGCACGCAGGCCTGCGGACTCCGGCCCGCGTTGGTCGTCACCGGCCGTCCGGAAAGGCATCTGGGAGCAACCCGGCGGCGTTGCTAGCATGCCGCCTCCCGTATGCCCAGAGACGTCATCCTCACCCCTGAAGGCTTGCAGAAGCTGACCGAAGAGCTCGAGCTTCTCTCGACCGAGAAGCGGCGTGAGGTCGCGCTTCGGATCAAGGAGGCGCGCGAGTCCGGTGGCGACATCACGGAGAACTCCGAGTACGACGACGCCAAGAACGAGCAGGCGAACCTCGAGCAGCGGATCGCGCAGATCGAGGACCGCCTGCGTTCCGCGACGGTGATCGACGCCAGCGAGGTTCCGACCGACGTCGCCGGCATCGGCTCGACCGTCCATGTCAAGGACGAGAAGACGGGCAACTCGCAGAAGTTCACGATCGTCGGCTCGGCCGAGGCCAACCCGGCCGAGTCGAAGCTGTCGAACGAGTCGCCCGTCGGCCGCGCGCTGCTCGGCCACAAGCGCAACGACATCGTCTCGGTGCCGGTGCCCAAGGGCCCCGCCCGCAAGCTCAAGATCACCAAGATCGACGTCGGCCTCTAGGCTCGCGCCATGAGCGACGCGCCGGAGCCCGAGCACTCGGACCTGCTCGCGACCCGCCGCGCGAAGCTCGAGCGGCTGCGCGCCGACGGAATCGACCCGTTTCCGCACGACTACCCGGGTGTCGTCGCGATCGCGACGATCCAGGCCGAGCACGCCGATCTCGGAGACGGCGAGGAGACCGAGCGCTCCTACCGCGTCGCCGGCCGGCTCGCGGCGCGCCGCGGCCAGGGCAAGATGGCGTTTCTCGACCTCGTCGACCGCTCAGGGCGGATCCAGCTCCAGGCGCGCGCGGACGTCCTCGGCAAGGAACGGATGCAGCGGTTGCTGGCGCTCGACCTCGGCGACCTCGTCGGCGTCGACGGCGCCGTGTTCCGGTCCAAGCGCGGCGAGCTCTCGCTGCGCATCGACGACTACGCGGTGCTCGCCAAGTCGCTGCGGCCGCCGCCTGACAAGCATCACGGGCTGCAGGACGTCGAGCTGCGTCTGCGCCGGCGCGAGCTCGACCTGATCGCCAACGAGCAGACGCGGGCGATCTTCGTCGCCCGCGCGAAGATCATCGCCGCGGTCCGCGGCTACCTCGACGGCGAGGGCTTCCTCGAGGTCGAGACGCCGGTGTTGCAGCCGCTCTACGGCGGCGCCCTGGCGCGCCCGTTCGTCACGCACTTCAACGCGCTCGACCAGACGATGTACCTGCGGATCGCCACCGAGCTGTACCTCAAGCGCTGCATCGTCGGCGGCCTCGAGCGCGTCTACGAGCTCGGCAAGGACTTCCGCAACGAGGGCCTCTCGACAAAGCACAACCCCGAGTTCACGATGCTCGAGTGGTACGAGGCATACGCCGACTACGGCGACGCCATGGACCGGCTCGAGCGCTGCGTCGCGGCCGCCGCCGCGGCGATCGGATACGACGGCGAGCTCGACTTCGCGACGCCGTGGCGGCGGGTCACGCTGCGTGACGCGATCCTCGAGCAGACCGGCGTCGACGTGCGCGCGCACGGCGACCACGTGGCGCTCGCCGCCGCGATCGGCGATCGCATGGAGACCGAAGGGCGGACCTGGCCGCAACTCGTCGACGACCTGCTGTCGGCGTTCGTCGAGCCCGGCATCGTGCAGCCGACGTTCATCACCGACTACCCGGTCGAGCTGTCGCCGTTCGCCAAGCGCCACCGCACCGAGGACGGCCTCGTCGAGCGCTTCGAGGCGTTCTGCAACGGGATGGAGATCGCCAACGCCTTCAGCGAGCTCAACGACCCCGACGAGCAGCGCGCCCGCTTCGAGGCGCAGGCCCGCTACTCGGCCGCGGGCGACGAGGAGGCGCAGCCGTACGACGAGGTCTTCGTCGAGGCGCTGGAGCTCGGGATGCCGCCGACCGCGGGGCTCGGGCTTGGCATCGACCGTTTGACGATGGTGCTGACCGGCGCGAGCACGATTCGCGACGTGGTGCTGTTCCCAGCGCTGCGCGACCCCGGCACGTCGTAACGCCCGCCCTCGACGCACGCGTTGCTAGTCCAGACGGCGGTCGATGGCCCAACGGCTGAGCTGGTGGCGATTCGACAGCTGCAGCTTGCGCAGCACGGCGCCGACGTGGGCCTCGACGGTCTTGACGCTGATGCCGAGCCGCTGCGCGATCTCCTTGTAGAGGTAGCCACGTGCGAGGT
>DASRHW010000099.1:0-4533 GCA_035650375.1 Solirubrobacteraceae bacterium
GACGTCTCGGTCGCCGTGACCTGCGGGGCGATGACGGGATTGTCGCCCTGCACGAACTGGAGAATCTTCGCGTGGTCGCCGGCGTTTGCGATCAGCCAATCGGCACGCATCCTGCCGGTGACCGCGAACACGTGACCGAAGTTGAAGCCGACCGTGGCGTCGAAGAGCTTGCTCTTCTTGAGCGGCGCCGCGTCGCAATCGGAGCCGACCGACGCGACGATCTTGATGCCGGCCTTCTTCGCCTCGCTCAGTGCCGACTGCACCGGTGCGCAGTCGATCCCGATCGTGAAGATCGCGTTGACTCGAGCCGCGGTCGCCGCGCGGATCGCCTCGTTGAAGCCGCTGACGCTGGCCTTGCCGTCGAAGATCGTCGTCTTCCAGCCGACCAGCGTGGCGGCCTGCTTGGCGGCGTTCGCCTGGTCGGCGATGCTGGGGGCGCCCAGGGTGACGGGGACGATGGCGATCTTCTTGCCCTTCGCCGGCTTCGGGCCGCTACGCGGCGGCGAGCCGTAGTCGCCCTTGTAGTCGGCTGCCAGGCGCTTCTGCGCCGCCTTGACGACCGCGGACGTCGTTGCGGCGCCGGCCTGCGCCTGGACGCCGAACGCCAGCAGCAGGACTGCCGCGAGCGGTGCGAGCAGGGACAGTCGTTGTGTCTTTTTCATCATGCTCTCCTCCGGTTCCTTTCGGTATTCGCGCTCCCGATCTGTCAGTCAAATCGGTTGCGCAGCGCACCCACGCTCAGGGCTTACGCACCAGAACGTGGATGGAGAATCCTCCTCAAACCCCTCAATCGGACAATGTGTACCAAAGATCAGGGAGCGACACAACATGGATCCCTGTTCTGCTCGCGGGGTACGACTGCCGAGCGTACGCGCGGCACCGCTAGCATCGAGCCCTGTTCGAGAACATGGAGTCCTGTTCTGTCGTCCGCGTAACAGCGAGCGGCGTGCGGGGGAGTGGGCTCACGCCCAGCGCCAACGATTGGAGAAGAACCGGGTGTCAGATTCGGCGGACCGCAACAAGCAGACCTTCCTTGCGCTCTTCGACGCGCACGCGGACAGGGGTCCCGGGGCGACGGACGAGCTGTTCGCTCCGAGCTTCCTCGTCCACCGCGGCTCGACCGACGCGCTGGTGCGGATGCTCGGCGGCGAGGTGGGCCCGCGTCCTGAGGCCTGGGACCAGGAGACCATGCGTCGCGAGGCGGCGATCGCCTACGCCGGCATCACCGATCTCGAGTACGAGCTCGAGGAGATCTACGCCGCCGACGACATCGTCTGGGCACGTCGGAAGACGAGCTTCACCCACAGCGGCTTGATGTACGGCACGATCGCGGCGACCGGCCGGCGCGCGACCTACGACGACGTCGCTCTGATGAGGTTCGACGACGAGGGCCGGATGGCCGAGGGCTGGTTCTTCCGCGACACGTTCGACATCCTCGAGCAGCTCGGGCTCGAGCTGACCGTGCAGCTGGGTGACGAGACGCTCGTGCGTCCGCCGGCCGGCCGCGAGGCCGTCGAGGTGCAGCTCGTGCCGGGGCGTCTGGACGACCACTTCGCGAGCACGACCACGGAGGAGACGGCGCGCAACAAGCAGACGTTCCTCGAGTCCTACGACGCTCGGCATCGCAAGGAGATGCCGCGGCTCGACGTGATGTTCGCGCCGGAGTTCGTCGTCGAGCGTGGCAGTGGCGACTCGGCGATGCTGATGGCCGGCCGCGATCCCGGGCCGCGACCCGACGCGTGGAACCTCGATCGCTTCATGGTCGAGTTCAAGGTGGCGAGCGCCGGGCACAGCGATTGGTCGCACACCGTCGACGCATGGGCGCAGGGCAATGTCGTCGTCGGCCTCTACCAGTCGGACTGGACCCACTCCGGAGAGGACCGCGGCGGCAATCCGGCGACCGGCAAGAGGGTGAGCTATCAGTACATGGGACGCGTCCGCTTCGACGAGCAGGGGCGGATGTCCGATGGCTGGTTCCTCGAGGATCCGATCGAGGTGCTCGAGCAGATGGGCGCCAAGATCTCGATCAGTGAGCGCAGCTAGGGCTGCGTTCACGACCTCGGACGGTGCGTTCGGCGATGCGATGACCGCCGGTAGTCTTCGCAGCCGGATGCGCCGCCGGGTCACCTTTTCGCGCAACGTCACGCTGTCGCTGTCACGGACCTGCGTGTCGCATTGCAAGTACTGCGCGTTCCAGACGCACCGCCCGCACCTGCACACTCCCGACGAGGTCGAGGCGCTGATCGACGGCGCCGCGCGCCGTGGTGTCAAGGAGCTGCTGGTGCTGACCGGCGACGAGCCCGGCCACCACGCCGGCGTCCGCGCGCGGCTGGCTGAGCTCGGCTTCGAGGACTTCGTCGCCTACGTCGCCTGGTGCTGCGAGCGGGCGCTCGAGCGCGGGCTGCTGCCGCACACGAACCTCGGCACGCTCTCGCGAGAGGAGCTCGCTCGGCTGCGCGACGTGACCGCGTCGCAGGGCCTGATGCTGGAGTCGACCCGGGCCGACCTCGTCGCGCACCAGGGCTCGCCGACGAAGGACCCGAAGCTGCGGCTGGAGACGATCCGCGCGGCCGGCGAGCTGCGGATCCCGTTCACGAGTGGGCTGCTGGTCGGCATCGGTGAGACCCCCGAGGATCGGATCGCCACGCTCGAGGCGCTCGCGGCCGTGCACGCCGAATACGGTCACCTGCAGGAGGTGATCATCCAGAACCACGTGCCGCATCGCCGCTATTACGGCGAGGAGCCGGCCGAGATCGCGACCGAGGCCGCCGAGCGCTACTGGCGCAGCGGCCTCGTCGAACCGGGTGACCGCCCGCACGTCGAGGCTCCATCGTGGGCGTCGCCGGTCTCACTCGATGATCTCAAGGGTCTGGTGGCGACCGCGCGTGAGCTGATGCCCGACGTCGGTGTCCAGGTGCCGCCGAACCTGTCGGACTGGTGGCCCGAGCTGGTCGCGGCCGGAGCGACCGACCTCGGCGGCCTGAGCTCCAACGGCGACCACATCTCGCCCGAGCATCCGTTCCCGTCGCCGCATCAGGTGCGCAAGCGGCTCGCGACCGACGGCGTCGCGCTGACCGAGCGGCTCTGCGTCTACGCGCGCTACATCGACTCAGACTGGGTCGCCCAGGGCGTGCTCGATGTGATCAAGACGAAGTACTGGTCGTTCATCCCGCGCAGCGGATCAGGCCGCCAGGAGGCGCCGTTCGCGATCAACACCGATCTCGTCGGGCCGGCGATCGCGCGCGCCCGCGACGGCGGTGCGCTGACGCCCGAGGAGCTGACGGCGCTGTTCGCCGAGACGCGCCCCGAGGCGATCGAGGAGATTCGCGTCGCCGCCGACGAGCTGCGTGCCGAGCTGGCGGGCGACACCGTCACGTTCGTCGTCAATCGCAACATCAACGTGTCGAACGTCTGCACCGTCGGCTGCGCGTTCTGCGGCTTCGGCCAGGGCAAGCGCTCACCCGACGCCTACGACCTCGACGAGGCCGAGCTCCG
This sequence comes from Solirubrobacteraceae bacterium, assembly GCA_035650375.1. Taxonomy (GTDB): domain Bacteria; phylum Actinomycetota; class Thermoleophilia; order Solirubrobacterales; family Solirubrobacteraceae; genus BP-464. Next base: position 3,496 of record DASRHW010000099.1, read on the forward strand.
CGCTCGCGTTCGCGACGCGCTCGACTACGGCGCCTCGGAGATCTGCATGCAGTCGGGGATCCATCCCGACTGGGGTCTCGACGAGTACCTGCGCTGGTTGCGCGTCGTCAAGGACGAGGCGGCAACGCACGAGGCTGAGATCCACCTGCACGCCTACTCGCCGATGGAGATCGCACACATGTGCGACATCAGCGGCCTGCCACCGGCGGAGGTATTCGCCCAGCTGCGCGAGGCCGGCCTCGGCTCGACGCCGGGCACGGCCGCCGAGGTCCTGCACGACGGCGTTCGCGGGCGGATCTCGCCGAACAAGCTTCCCGTCGCGCGCTGGGTCGAGATCATCGAGGCCAGTCACCGCGCCGGCCTGCGCTCGACCTCGACCGTGATGTTCGGCCACATCGAGGAGCCGTGGGAGCTCGCCGAGCACATGCGCGTGATCCGCGAGCTGCAGGAACGCACCGGCGGCATCACCGAGTTCGTGCCGCTGTCGTTCATCCCGTTCCACACGCTGCTCGGCCGTACGCACGGCGTCGAGGAGATTTCCGCGGAGGAGAATCTGAAGCACACGGCCGTCTTCCGGCTTGCGCTGGGCCGCAGCATCGTCAACCTCCAGGCATCATGGGTGAAGATGGGCCTCGAGCTGGCGACCGAATCGCTGCGCTGGGGTGTCAACGATCTCGGAGGAACGCTGATGGAAGAGAACATCTCGCGCCTTGCCGGCAGCTATCACGGCGTCAAGCTCGACCCGCCCGAGCTGATCGGCGCCGCGCACGCCGCCGGCCGCCCGGCGGCCGAGCGCGGCACGCTCTACGACATCCGCCGCAGCTACCCGTGCTGCTCCGAGATGGCGGCCGCATGAGCGCCGACGGTGCGATCACGCCCGAGGGGCTCGCGGCGCTGCGCGCGGAGCTCGAGGAGCTCGAGGGGGAGGGCCGCCGCAAGATCGCCGAGCGGATCAAGTACGCCGCCGACCTCGGCGACCTCAAGGAGAACGCCGAGTACCACATCGCCAAGGAGGACCAGGCGCACCTCGAGACGCGC
>DASRHW010000100.1:0-8405 GCA_035650375.1 Solirubrobacteraceae bacterium
CACGCCCCAGCCCAGCTACGAGTCGGCCACCGCCCGGCTCGAGGAGATCGTCCGCCGGCTCGACTCCGGCGACGCCGAGCTGCGCGAGACGCTCGACCTCGTCAAGGAGGGGCGCGCACTCGTCGAGTTCTGCGCGAGCGAACTGGATGCCGTCGGCCGCGGACTCGAGGAGCTCCGGCTCGAGGAGCTTGTCGGCCGGCTCGAAGCCGGCGCCGGCAGCGACGGCGCGGCGTCGTGAGCACGCTTTGGCCGCTGATCGCGGAGCTGCCGCTGACGATCGACGGGTACGCGCTCGAGCGACTCGAGCGCGACGTGTCGAGTGCCTTCACCCGCGTCTCGACGGTCGTGCGGCTCTCCGGCGCGGGCTCCGAGGGCGTCGGCGAGGACGTCGTCTACGACGCCGCCGACCAGGACGTGCTGCAGCAGGCCGGCACCAGCCTGCCGCTCGCGGGCGACTGGACGATCGCGTCGTTCTGCGATCACATCGAGGCACTCGAGCTCTTCCCCGAGCCGCCGCAGATGCCGGTGTCGCGTCGCTACCGGATCTGGACCTACGAATCTGCCGCGCTCGATCTCGCCTGCCGGCAGGCGTCGCGCCCGCTGCACGAGATCCTCGGACGCAGCCCGCGGCCGGTGCGTTTCGTCGTCAGCCTCCGACTCGGCGATCCGGCGTCGATGGCACCGCTGCGGGCGCGGCTGGACGCCTACCCGAGCCTGCAGTTCAAGCTCGACCCGACGGCGGACTGGAGCGGCGAGCTCGTCGCCGCTCTGGCCGCGACCGGCGCTGTCGAGAGCGTCGACTTCAAGGGCCAGTATCACGGGACGATCGTCGACTCGGCCCCCGACCCGGCGCTCTACGAGCGTGTGCTGCGCGAGCTGCCCGAGGCCTGGATCGAGGATCCGCACACCGGCTCGCCCGAGGTCGACGCGGTGCTCGCCGCGCATCGCGACCGCGTCAGCTGGGACGCGCCGATCCACTCCGTCGCCGACATCCTCGATCGGCCGTGGCCGCCGCGGCTGGTCAACATCAAGCCGTCGCGGCTCGGGCCGCTGCGTGACCTGTTCGCCGCGTACGAGCACTGCGAGCAGCACGGGATCCGTATGTATGGCGGCGGCCAGTTCGAGCTCGGGCCGGGCCGCGGCCAGATCCAGTACCTGGCGTCGCTGTTCCATCCCGATGGCCCCAACGACGTCGCGCCCGGCGGCTACAACGACCCCGAGCCGGCGCCCGGACTGCCTGACAGCCCGCTCGCGCCGCGCCCCAGTGCCGTCGGCTTCCGCTGGGAGTGACCCGCAGGGCCCGGCGGCCCTGACCGTGAGCCACCGCGCGGCGCCCAATCGACCGCGCCGCAGACCTTTACCGGTTATGTAGCAACCCTTTAGGAAAGGTTCAGGTCGCGGGCGAATACTCGCTCGCGTCGGAGTTATTTCATCTGCTCCTCCAGAGGTCGAACGGCCCGCATCTCTCCCAGATGCGGGCCGTTTGTCGTCCGGGGTCAGTCGCGGTCGGGCGTCGCCGCCGCGGGGCGGCGCTCACGGATCCGCACCGCTTCGACGCGGTTCTCGCGAACCGACTCGACCCTGATCGAATATCCGTCCACCGGAACGGTGTCGCCGCGCTTCGGCAGGCGCCCCAGCTCGGAGAAGACGAAGCCGCCGATCGAGTTGTAGGCGTCGGAGTCGACCGGGAGCTTGATGCCATAGTCGATCAGGTCGGTCACGGCGACGTGGCCGCGGACGAACCAGTCGCCGTTGGCGAGCCGTCGCACCTCGCCTCCGGCGGGGTCGGTCTCGTCGTCGATCTCGCCGACGACCTCTTCGATGATGTCCTCGACGGTGACGATGCCGACGACGCGCCCGTACTCGTCGATGACGACGGCGAGCGAGCTGCGCTCGCGCTGGAGATCGGCGAGGAGGTCGTCGAGCGGCTTCGTCTCCGGCACGATCGGGGTCTCGGTCACGGCCGGCTCGATCGCGGCGTTCGAGCCCTCCGACATCAGCAGGCTGATCAGCGAGTTGGCGTGGACGATCCCGCGCACGCGGTCCTTGTTGTCGTCCTCGGTGACGACGAGCCGCGTGTGGCCCGATGAGACGCAGCGGCGCAGCGCCGTCTCGACGTCCTCGGACAGGTCGACGGTGACGACGGCCGGGATCGGCGTCATCACCTGCCGTGCCTCCTGCTCGTGGAGATGGAAGACGCCGGTGAGCATCCCGGCCTCGCCGGGGTCGAGCTGGCCGCCGGCACGCCCCTGGGCGATCAGCACGCGCAGCTCGTCCGGCGTCGCACCCTCCTCCATCTCGGCGCTGGCGCTGATGCCGAAGAACACCCGCAGCATCCAATTCGCCACGCGGTTGAGCGCCGAGATGAACAGGCGCATCGAACGGCTGAACACCTCCAGCGGCCGCGCCACGCGCACGGCCACCGTCTCCGCCTTAACGATCGCCCAGATCTTCGGCACCTGCTCGCCGGCCGTGATGTGCAGCGACGTGACCAGCAGGTAGGCGATCGCCACGGAGATGGTCACGGAGAGCCCGTGCGATATCGAGTCCCCGAACAGAGGCTCGATCAGCGTCGCGATCGCCGGCTCGCCGAGGAAGCCGATGCCGAGCGACGCCAGCGTGATCCCGAACTGGCACGCCGACAGGTACTGGTTGATGTCGTCGTGCTGCTTCTGCGCGAGGGCGGCGCCGCGATTGCCCTTGCTCGCCAGCTCCTCGAGCCGCGAAGGCCTGGACCGCACGAGCGCGAACTCGGCCGCGACGAAGAACCCGTTCACGAGCACGAGCACGAAGATCGCGACGAGAAGCAGCGCTGTCACGCAGTGTGCGCGCGGGGCGCGCGGCTACTTCGGGGAAGGTCGTCGCTCATGCAGGTTCCGACGCCTGCACCGTAGCAGCGGCGCGGGCGGACGCGACCGCCCCCGCTACAGCGCGTCGATCGCAGCGGCGAGCGCGTGATCGGCCTCGGTCACACCGCCCTCGCTGTGCGTCGAGAGCGTCAGCCGGACGTTGTTCCAACCGTGCAGCAGGATGTCCGGGTGGTGGTTGCGTTCCTCCGCCAGTTCGGCGACACGGTTGACGAACCAGAGCGCGGCCGTGAAGTCCTTGAACTCGAAGTCGCGGACGAGCGCGTCGTCCTCATACGTCCAGTCGTCTGCCATACCCTTCCCTCGTGCGCATCGTGAGCCTCGTACCTCACGCCACCGAGCTGCTGTTCGCGCTCGGGCTCGGCGATCAGGTCGTCGGCGTGACCCATGAGTGCGATCATCCCACCGCGGCGAGATCGCTGCCGCACGTGACCACCGACGTGCTGCCGCCGGGACTGACGGCGGCCGAGATCGATCGCGAGGTCAAGCAGCGGACGCAGCGCGGCGAGGCGATCTACGAGCTCGACGAGCAGGCCGTCGCCGAGCTCGCTCCCGACCTGATCGTCACGCAGCAGCTGTGCCCGGTGTGTGCGGTCTCCTATGACGAGGTCCGTGACCTCGCCGGCCGCCTGCCGTCGTGCCCGGAGGTCGTCGCGCTCGACCCGAAGACCTTCGGAGAGACGATCGGCGACGCCCGCACGATCGCGCAGCTCACCGACTCACGCGACGCCGCACTCGATCTCGTCACGCGGACGCGCGCACGCGTCGACGCCGTGCGCAGGACGCTGCGGCAGGCGGACCGCGCGCCGGTCGCGGTGCTCGCCGTCGAGTGGTTCGACCCCCTCTACGTCGCCGGACACTGGACGCCGCAGCTGATCGAGTACGCCGGTGGCTTCGACGTCCTCGGCATGCCCGGCGAGCGGTCCGAGCAGGCGACGTGGGACGTCGCCTCTGCCGCCGCGCCCGAGGTGGTGATCGCGATGCCGTGCGGCTATGACGCCGCGACCGCCTACCGCGAGGCCGAGATGCACGCCGACGAGCTGCGGGCCACAGGCGCTCGCCGCGTCGTCGCCGTCGACGCGAGCGCCTACTTCTCGCGGCCCGGCCCGCGGCTGATCGACGGCCTCGAGCTGCTCGCCCACGTGCTGCACCCGGACCTGTTCGCCGAGCCGCCAGCCGAGGCGCTCGAGCTGCCGCTCTAGCCGATTCCGCTGCCGCCGGCGGCGGCTATCGCGATCCCGATCGAGACCACTGAGACCAGGCCGCATGCGAGCAGCGGCGCATACGACGGCATCCTGCGCCGCACCGCCTCGCTCATCAGCCATGCGGCGATCGTCCCGCCGACCAGTCCGCCGATGTGGCCGCCGATCGAGATCCCCGAGACGAAGAACGAGAAGATCAGGTTGATCACGATCAACCCGCCGATGCTGCCGAAGATGCCGCCCTCGAACGGGTCCATGCCGCGCGCGCGCTGCTCGATGACCATCGCGCCCATCAGTCCGAAGACCGCTCCGGAGGCTCCGACGGTGGGAATGTCCGGTGTGACGATCAAGGCACCGGCCGATCCCGCCAGCAGCGCGGCGATGTAAAGCGCCGCGAAACGGACGTTGCCGAGCGCCGCCTCGAGCTGCGGACCGAGCATGTACAGCAGGTACATGTTGAAGAAGATGTGCAGCAGGTTGGCGTGGAGGAAACCGCCGGTCACAAGACGCCAGTACTCACCCTCCGCGACGCCCACTCCCGGCACCGAGCCGAATGTGCCGTCGACGTGCCCGAGCAGCGCCAGGTCGAAGCTCAGTGACGTTCCGCCCTGCCCGTCGCCGACGCTGAATGACCCCGTCGCCAGGAACATCACGACGTTGATCGCGATCAGCGCGTAGGTCACGCGCGGCTCGGTCGCCATCGAGCGGATCGTGTGCACCTTCGTCTTCTGCTTCGAGCACTCGGGGCAGCGCATGCCGACCGACGTCGGCGTCATGCAATCCGGGCAGATCGGACGGCCGCAATTCGAGCACGAGACGCCCGTCTCGCGGTTTGGGTGGCGGTAGCAGGTGGCCATGGCCGGTCGCGGACGCTACTAGTCCCGCGGGTCGGGCTGACGTTCCTCAGTCGCGCTTGAGCAGCCGCCGCGCCTCATCGGCGACGTCGTGCAGCGCGCGGCCGGCGAAGTCGACCGGGTGCTTGGCCTTCTGCGTGCGCTTGCGATGCCGGGCACGGACGCGCAGCACCACGAGCCCCGCGCCGGCGGTCGCGACGACGGCCGCCGCGGCGACCGGGCGGACCCAGTTGCGCGGGTCACGCATCGCCGAGAGCTCGAGCGTGTCGAGCTCCTCGATCGCGGTCTCGGTCAGCGTCGCCAGCCGGATCTCGAGCCGCTCGGACAACCGCTCGGGCGGCTCGACCGGCGACAGCGCCTGGCTGAGCAGCCCCTCGAGATCGCCTGCGTCGCCTGTCAGCTCGTACTCGCTCATGATGTCGTCTCCGCCTTGAGGCTCTGCTCGAGCTGCTTGATCGCGCGGTGGATCAGGACCTTGGCGGCGCCGTCGGTCTTACCGAGGGCGCGCGCGATCTCGCGATTGTCCATGCCGAGCGCGAACCGCATGATCAGCGCCTCCCGGCGTTCCTCAGGTAGCTGCGTGACTCCCTCGAGGATGCGTACGAGCTCATCGCGCGCCTCCACCAGGTCCTCGGTCGTGTGCGCCGTCCGCAGCGGCTGCGTCGGCTCGGTCTCCTCGAGCGATGACTGCGGCCTGCGCGCGCGGTCGCGGTAGTGATTGGCGGCGAGGTTGTGCGCGATGCGGATCAGCCACGGACGCAGCGGGCGCCCGTCGCTCTCGCGCTGCGCGCGCTCGAAGTGCCGGTAGGCCTGGAGGAACGTCTGCTCGGTCAGATCCTCCGCATCGTGGTGGTTGCCCACCCGGTAGTACGCATAGCTGTAGACGTCGCGCAGATGCGCCCGGTACAGCTCGGAGAAGTCGGCGTCGAGCCGCTCCTTGCTCACCCATCCAGCCTATCCCGCCCTGCGTGCGCCGCCGTCGGCGATCGACAGTGGCTCGCTCGAGGCACGGCTGACCGCGATCGGCCGAGGCGGCGCGGTCTCCGTACGCGGCGCCGGCTCACCCCCGAGCCACTCCCACTGCAGCTGCACCATCGGCCAGACGCGCTCGTTGACGGCCCCCGCCAGCTGCGGCGACGGGTCCTCGATGCGCGGGAACCGGAGCGGGCGGCCGGCGCGAATACGCACCTTGTGTGGCCGGATCCGCCAGCCGCGGCGAATGCTCTCAGTACCGGCGACGGCGATCGGGACCACCGGCGCGCCGGTCTGCAGCGCGAGCCGGCCGACACCGCGCTTCGGCGCCGCCAGCGGGCCGGGGCGGGTACGGGTGCCCTCGGGAAAGATCAGCACGCAATCGCCGCGCTCGAGGATCGCGCGGGCGGTCTCCATCGCGCCGACGTCGGCGGCGCCGCGATCGATCGGGAACGCGCCGAGCGAGCTCAGCAACCAGGCGCCGAGCCGGTGAGCGAACAGCTCCTTCTTCGCGACGTAGTAGATCGGGCGCCGCGTCATGCAGCCGATCACGAACGGGTCGAGGAACGAGCGATGGTTGGCGGCGATGATCACCGGGCCGCTCGCGGGGATGTGGTCGCGGCCGACCCGGCTCATCCGGAAGTAACAGTGGAAGAACGGCTGCAGAACGCTGCGCGACAGCCAGTAGACGACGGGGTTGACGCCGTCCTGGCGGGTGCGGCTGTGGAGCGCCTCGTGGTTCACCGACTGGGATACCCGTCCGCCGCCACGCCGTTACAACGCCTGCGGGCCGTCCCGCCCGCCCGGCGTCGGCTCGCGGTCGTAGACTCGCGCTGCGCGCCGGAGTAGCTCAGCTGGTAGAGCAACGCTCTTGTAAAGCGTAGGTCAGGGGTTCGAGTCCCCTCTCCGGCTCTCGGCGGCGCAGAATGTCAGTCCGCTGACCTAGGATCCGGCGCATGCTCCGCTCGCGCGTGCCCCTGCTCCTCGTCACCGCCATGCTCGCCGGCGCCGTCTTCGCCGCCGGCTGCGGCTCGTCGGACAAGGACGAGGCAAGCACGACCGGCGGCTCCACGACGACGGCGTCGACGACGACCGCGACGACCACTGCGACGACGCCCCCGGCGCCCGACCTGTCGGCACCCACGGTCTCCAACGCCACCGACCTCAGTACGAAGCCCAAGATCGTCAAGCCGGCCGGCAGCCCGCCGCCGTCGCTCGTCGTCAAGGACCTCGTCGCCGGCAAGGGCCCGGCCGCCGCATCGGGCGACACGGTCAGTGTCCAATACGTCGGCGTGTCGTTCTCCAACGGCGAGCAGTTCGACGCCTCATGGGACACCGGCCAGCCATTCACCTTCCCGCTCGGACAGGGCCAGGTGATCCAGGGCTGGGATCAGGGCATCGCCGGGATGAAGGTCGGAGGACGGCGCGAGCTCGTGATTCCGCCGGACCTCGGCTACGGCGCGGCGGGCCAGGGGCAGATCCTGCCCAACGAGACGCTCGTCTTCGTCGTCGACCTGAAGAAGATCGGCTGAGCCACTCGGGCAGCGGCGCGCCGTCGCGCTAGGCGGCGGCCCACTCGTCGCCGCGGCGAATCATCTCAAGCTGCTCCTCGCCGGAGCTGGTGGTGACGTGGAAGACGGCGCTGTCGCTGTCGGTTCCCGGCAGGTCGACGACCTGGATCAACTCGATCTGCTCGATCGACGCTCCCGGGCGGCGGGCCGTCAGTGCGGCGCGCGCGGCCTGCTCGAGCAACGAGCGGTCCCAGCCGCGGTCACTCGCGCGCGCTGCCGCCAGCGCGTGATCCGCCTCAGCGACGCGCTCGCGCAGGTGGCGCTGACGCGCGGCACTGAGACGCGCGTTGGCGACGTAGCCCCCGGCGAACAGCAGCGCGACGAGCACCACGAGGATCAGCAGAACGATCTCCCAAACGGCCATCGCGCCATGTTCGCACGTGCGACGGCCCCGCGACCGCCACGGCAACGCGGTACCGTCGGCGACACTCGAAGACCCGACCGGAGGTAGGCGATGCCGACCAGCAAGGCGAAGACCGCCGCGACGTGGACGACGAAGGCCGCGAACGAGGTCGGCCATGCCGCCTACGAGGCGCTCCAGGACTCCCTCGACGCGGCGGCCACCGCGGCCAAGCTCCTGCGCGGAGATCTCCGCGGCCACGGTCACGACACGCTCCGCGAGGTGGAACGGCTCGTCCGCGACGCACAGCGCGACCTGCGCCGAGGCGGCAAGCAACTGCTGTCCGAGCTCCAGGCGCTCGCCGATCAGGCGAGCGCACCGGCGCCGACGCGCCGGCGTGCCGGCGCATCAAAGGCGCAGGCGTCGACCAGGCGCCCCGCGGCGGGCCGAGCCGCCGCGACGAAGCCGAAGCCGAGCTCGGCGCGTGCCGCCACGGCGAAGAAGGCCGCTGCCAAGGCGACAGCGGCGAAGAAGGCCGCGACATCGAGGGCGGGCGCGGCAAAGCCGTCGACGACCAAGCGCACGAAGCCGGCCGCCGC
>DASRHW010000101.1:0-37671 GCA_035650375.1 Solirubrobacteraceae bacterium
CTCGGGCAACGTCCTACTGCGCAGCATCGCCGAGCACGCAGGCGCCGAAGCGGCCGCGGTCGTGCTTACCGGCATGGGCCGTGACGGCGCCGAGGGACTTGGCGCCGTTCAACGCGCCGGAGGGCTTACGATCGCCCAGGACGAGGCGACGTCGACAGTCTTCGGGATGCCGAAGGCGGCCGCCGAATGCGGTGCCGCGCTCGTCCTCCCGCCTGCCCAGATCGGTCGGCGTCTGAGCGTGTTGCGCCCGGCGGAGGTGAGCACGTGACGACGCCGCTGCGCGAGGTCGCCGCGATCATCTACCGGGAGAGCGGCATCCGAATCCCCGAACGGCAGCACTCGTTCCTCGAGGCCGCGCTCGATCGCGTCGGCGCCGGCCCGACGGCCGAGGCGTTCTTGCGCGAGCTCGCCAGCCCGCTGCGGCGGCAGGAGCTCATCGGTCGCCTGATCGAGGAGGTGACGATCAAGGAGACGTCGTTCCTGCGCGACCGTCGCCAGCTCGAGGCGATCGACTGGCACGAGCTGCTCGAGGAGGCTCGCGCGAACGGCGCCGAGCGGATCCGGGTCTGGACCGCCGCCTGCGCAACAGGCGAGGAGGGGTACACGCTGGCGCTGCTCGCGCACGAGGCGTTCGCCCCGGCCCCGCCGCCGGTCGAGATCCTCGCGACCGACATCTCGACCGGCGCGATCGAACACGCGCGCGCCGGCGCCTACCGGCCTCGTTCCGTGCATGGAATCGAGCCGGCGCTGCGGAGTCGCTACTTCCACGACCAGTCCGACCGCCTCGTCGTCGGCGATCGGTTGCGCGAGCTCGTCAGCTTCGGCCAGCACAACCTGATCAGCGACCCGTTCCCGCCGCTTGGCGAGGAGCGGTTCCAGCTGATTCTGTGCCGCAACGTGCTGATCTACTTCGACGGCCAGACGGTGGGACGCGTGCTCGACTCGTTCGCCGCCGCGCTGGCCGGCTCCGGCACGCTCGTGCTCGGCGTCGCCGATGCGCTCTGCGCGAGCGCGAGCCGTTTGGCCGAAGGCAGCGGCAACGGCGACGCGGGGTCCGCGTCGTCGGGGGCACGGCGCCCGCACCGACCGCGGCGTCGGCCGCTCGGAAGGCTGGCGGTTCCCGCGCCTGTCGGCGGCTCGGCCCTGCTCGGGGAATCAGATCGCGACAGCTCCGACGCGGTCATCGCCCAGACCTCGCGCGCGATCGAGCACGATCCGCTCGACGCGGGCGCGTACTACCGCCGAGGTCTGGCGGAGCTCGAGCTCGGCGATCCGACGGCGGCGGCGGCGTCGTTGCGCCGCGCGCTGTTCGTCGAGCCGGGCTTCGGGCTCGCCGCGTTCAAGCTCGGCGGCGCACACGAGGCGCGCGGCGACCTTGCGGCCGCGCGGCGCGCCTACCAGCAGGCGCTGCGGGCGCTCGAGCCGGACGAGCGTCACGAGCCGTACCTGGACCAGATCGACATCGCCGACGTCGTTGCGGCCGCGCAGGCCCGGCTCGACGCGCTGTCGGCGCCGGTGGCGTGACGCGCGCCCGCCGCCGGCATCGGCTAGCTATCTAGGACGCGGCGCGTATGTCGGAGCCGGCGATGGCGGCGCCGGTGCCGTCGCGCCACCCGCGCAGGAAGTCGCCGGTCGCCTCGGCCGTGAGCGGCCGCGCGAAGAGGAAGCCCTGGCCGCTGTCGCACTGCTCGGCGCGCAGGAACGCCAGCTCGCGCGCCTGCTCGATTCCCTCGGCGGTCGTCTCGATCGAGAGCGCCTTGCCGAGCTGCACGAGCGTACGGACGAGCGTCTCGCCCTGCTGGTTGTTCGAGAGCCCGGCGATGAACGAGCGGTCGATCTTGAGCGCGTCGACGGGGAACCGCCGCAGGTGCGCCAGCGACGAGTAGCCGGTTCCGAAGTCGTCGATCGCGATCCGCACACCGAGGTCCTTGATCGCCCGCAGCAGGCGTGCCGTCTCGTGCGTGTTGCGCATCAGCGTCGTCTCGGTGATCTCGATCGTCAGCGCCTCCGGCTCGAGCCCGCTCGCATCGAGGGCGTCGCGCAGGACGACCACGAAGCGGCCGTCGTCGAGCTGTCGCCCGGAGACGTTGACGGCCATCGTGATCGCGTGCCCGGCTCGGCGCCAGGCCGCTGCCTGGGAGCAGGCCTGATCGAGCACCCACTGCCCGATCTCGACGATCATCCCCGTCTCCTCGAGCAGCGGGATGAAGTCGCTGGGTAGGACGACGCCGCGCCGTGGGTGCTGCCAGCGCAGCAGCGCCTCGACACCGGTCGGGGACATGTCGCGAAGGTCGAGCGTCGGCTGATAGACGAGCATGAACTCGTCGTTCCGGAGCGCTGCTCGCAGATCCATCTCGAGCTCCATCCGGTCCTGCACGACGTCGTGCATCGTCGTCTCGAAGATCACATAGCGGTTCTTGCCGTCGTGCTTGGCGCGGTACATCGCGATGTCCGCGTCGCGCAGCAGGTCCGCCGGCGCTTGGTGGTGGCCGGGGGCGATGCCGATGCTCGTCGTCAGCGTCACCAGTGTCTTGTCGGCGCCGAGCGTGTACGGCGGCTCGAGCGCGTCGCGCAAGCGCTCGGCGACCTGCTCGACGCCGGCGGCGAGCGACTGCCCCTCGACGACGACGACGAACTCGTCGCCGCCGAGGTGCCCGAGCACGTCGACGTCGCGTGTGACGCCGTCGAGCCGCGCGGCGATCGCCAGCAGCAGCTCGTCGCCGACTTCGTGGCCGAGCGAGTCGTTGATCGTCTTGAAGTTGTCGACGTCGACGATCAGCGCCGCGATCGAGCTTCTGTAACGTCGCGAGCGAGCCAGCATCTGGCTGATCCGATCGAGGACCAGGGCGCGATTCGGCAGGCCGGTGAGGCCATTGTGGGTGGCGAGGAACGCGAGCTCCTGCTGCTGACTGCTGACCTGGGCGTCGGCGAGCTGCCTGTCGGCCTCGAACGTCTCGCACATCCGCACGAGCGTCACGTCGAGGCTGCGCCGGACCATTGCCTCGGCCTGTCGCAGCACGGTCGCCGGAACGTCGGCCTCGATGGCGGCCTCGCGCAGGATCTCGCAGGTGGCGTCGGACCAGCGGAGGCAGCGCTTGGTGACCTCGTTCAACGCCACGGCGCGAGCTGCCGCGAGCTGGCCGAAGATGGTCCAGGCTTCGCGGCCGATCGCGCGCGCAACGTCGGCCGGCTCCCCGGCGATCCATCGCGCGACCGCGATCGTCGACACCGAGCTGACGCGTGCCAGCTGCTCCTCGACGCCGCGGTCGAGGAACGACGACGCGGCTCGGTTGCGAGCGTTGAGCCCGACCATGACGTCGTCAGACCGCTCGCGCAGCATCGTGCCGAGCAGGTGCAGCTGGCTCGAGCAGATCTCGGCATGCTCGCGCGGCGTAGTCGACCGACGGTCCATGGACAGAGAATCGGCGTTTCGGACCTCGCGCTTTAGCGAAACCCTGACCATTTACAGCGGATTTTGCGCCATCTCGCGACGCGCGCGACGAGGTCAGCCGCGGGCGCCCCGGATCAGACCCGGCAGACGGCGGAGCAGCAGTGGGATGTCTCTGCGCGAGCGGTCGACCGCGGCCGCCAGCGCGGGCGCCGCGTCGTCGTGCAGTGCCGGGCCGTGGCCCACCAGCAGGTGCTCCGGGGAGAAGTCGCTCAGCTGCCGTGGCGGCGTCAGGCGCAGCCCGGCGTGAACCCCGGCCTGCTCCGCACCGAGGGTGAACGCCTCGACGGTCCCGACCGCCTCGGGCACGACGAGCGTCCGCCGCGCCGGCCACCACAGCGCGACCTCGTCCCACCAGCGGCGGTGGGTCAGCCGCACGAGCTCGAACGGGCTGTCGGTGATCGCCTCGGGGACCGTCAGGTGCGGCACGCCGAGCCGCGCGGCGATGAGCGCCGAGTCGCGCTTGTGGCGATCGAGCAGCTGTATGACCGCCGCCGGCTCGCCGAGCGCCGCGACGCGATCGAGCGCCGGCGCCCAGTCGACCGGGTCGACGATCCAGACCCGCCCATCGTCGGCGAGGGCGTGCGACGAACGGGCCATCGGCTCGTCGATCGTCCAGGTCAGGGCGAAGCCGGTGCTGTCGTCGATCGTGCCGCTGATGCCGATTCGCCGAGTATCGCGCAGTGCGCCGCTCAGCGGCAGACGACGTAGCTCATGCCCGTCGACCGGGGCGCGCGCGGCGGCGACCAGACCGCGACGCGCACGTCGCGATGGCCGACGTAGCGGCTGCCGATCAGGCTCGGCCCGTTCTCGCCGGTGAGGCCGAGCGTCCGCGCTGTCGTGGAGCCGGGGCAGGTGAGCTTGAAGGCGGCGCCGACCGAGCCCGCGGTGCCGCGGTCGATCGTCACCTTCCGGCCGACGAGGACGTATCCGTCGGGGATCGGCTCGCCGCGGCGGATGGCGCGCACGCCGGCGGCGTCGAACGGCGCTGTCTCGCCGGCCTGGAGCGTGACCTGCGGTCCGACGCCGATCTGGGCGTCGCCCTCGGTAGCTCCGGCAACGATGGCGGTGGCGCCGGTCCCGGCGATGGCGGCGGTGACGGCGAGGGTGGCGATGCGCTTCGGGAGGGTGTGCATGTCACGAGTGTGCGGCCGGGCGCGCCGGCCTCCCAGCCACCCCAGGTGTGGGCTCGGCACACCTACGGCGCGGCGGGCTCCACCAACTGATGGCGCAGCCGGTCGCGCAGCTCGGCGTAGCGCGCCGTCTCCCACCAGATCAGCAGCGCGAGCACGGTCGCGACGACGCCCAGCGTCGCAAGCGCGGGCAGCTCGACGGCCGCGGGGAGGAAGGCGCCGAGCGCCACCGCGCAGAGCACGCGCTGGCCGCTGAAGCGGTGCACGTTGCGCCAGCGGAACGCGACGTGCGCGAGCAGGTACAGCCCCGCGCCGCCGAGCAGGGCCGCCGCCGGGACCGTGTCCAGCGGGTCGCCGACGTGGGCCAGCGTCTTCTTCAACCCGAGTGCCACGAGCACGATCCCCGCGACCATCGGGAAGTGCAGGTACGAGTACGAGTCGCGTGCGACCTCGTTGCGCTCGCGCCCCGCCTCCGCGTTCATCAGCCGCCGTTCGGCGACGAGCGCGACGACGTCGAAGTAGAGCCACCACATCGCTCCTGCGATCGCCGTGCCGATCACCGCCGCGGCGGTGATGCCGGCGTCGATCCGCGTTCCGGCGCCGGTGCCGATCGCGACGATCGACTCGCCGAGAGCGATGATCACGATCAGGCCGTGGCGTTCAGCGAAGTGCCCAGGAACCAGGCGCCAGCCGCTCGAGCCCGCGAGATACGGGCCGCCGGCGTCGAGCGCCAGCGCGACGATCCAAAGGATCGCCTGGGCGTTGCCGCCCGCGAGCGCGCCGCCGAGCAGCAGGGCGACACCGACCGCGGTGCCGGCCGCGAGGCCGCTGACGGAGCGCCGGAGCCCGTCGTCGTCGCGGCTGGCGAGCACGAACAGCGCGATGTGGGCGGCGCGCACGACGCCGTAAGCGGCGGCGAACAGGACGGCCTCGGAGCCGTAGGCGTGCGGCACGCAGAGCGCCACGACGAGCAGCCCCGCCATCGCTCCCATCAACACCAGCTTGACGACGCCCTCCTCCGGGTCGACGGTGCTCGTCAGCCACGCGTAGCCGACCCACGCCCACCACAACAGCGCGAGCGCGAGCAGGCCCTTGGCCAGCCCGGCCCAGCTCGGGTCGTGTGCCATCAGCGCCGTGCACTGGGTCAGCGCGAGCACGAAGACGAGGTCGAAGAACAGTTCCAGGGGCGTCACCCGCTCGCCGTCGCGCAACGTCGCCGCGAGCCGCTGCGTCTGCCGGTCGGAGGTCTCGTCCACGGCTGCATCTTGCCGACGAAGCCGGGGAGGCGGGTCGCGGCCCGCCTCCCCGTGTGCTCCGCCCGCCAGTTCCCGGCGGGTGTCGGACAGAGCTCGGAGGCGGAGGAGGAGACCTCGGAGCTCGGACGCCGATAGTGGCTGCGGCTAATGTAGCAAAAGCTGATCGATTTAGTGGGAAAGAGTCGGTCTAGGCTCGCTGCAAGCGTGCGGGAATCACCGGCACGAGGAGGTACGAAGGCTCCTCGGCGCTCGACACGAGCGTGGTGACGCCGCCGAAGACGCCGACCGGACGGTCCTGCTCGTCACGGTGCACGAAGATTCCGTGGCCGCGCATCTGGACGCCGTTGAACTCCGGCCACGGGCCGTCGCCGGAGAGCTCGAAGTCCTGACCCTGGACGGTCACGGCGATGCGGTATCCGGGTGGGACGACGACCGACGTCGGCCAGATCTCGACGTCCAGCTCGACGACGTCGCCCGGCGTCAGCGGCCAGGGCTCGTCGTGCGTGTGAAACGGCCGGTGGGGCAGCGATCGCGCCCGGTCGAGCTTTCGCTGCGACGCGCGCAGGCAGCCGAACGCCGGCACCCCTTTCGAGTCCATCGCGCTGACGAACGTGACGTCGCGCCCCGCCGGGTCGAGAACGCGCAGCGTGAGGAAGATGTCGGCGTCCGCCGTCGACGACGCGATCCGCAGCTTCGCCGCCGCGGGGCCCGTGATCTCGAGCTCGCGATCGAGCGGCGGGGTGGAGAACGTGACCCCCTCGCCGAGCGCTTCGAAGCTCACCGAGCCGGACGTGGGCGGCTCGGTCGTCAGCGCCCGCTCGTCGGCGTCGAGATAGAGGCGGGTCCACTCGGTGCGGGCCAAGGGCCACTCCTGCTCGCCACGCTTCTCGAAGCTGCCGTCGACCCGCCTGACGTTCAGCGTGACGGGCGGCTGCCGGTCCCAGCCGGTGTCCTCGCCCTTGAGGAAGTGGCCGAAGAACCGCTTCTGGAGGTCGAGGCCGTAGTCGCTGTAGAAGAGCGTCCAGTGCTCGAGGCCGTGGACCTCGAGCCACTTCTGCGCCGACGACGCGCCCGAGAAGCCTTCGAAGTTGCCGCGCGTGTGCAGGTGATGGGCCCAGTTCCCCGCCGACAGCAGCGGCACCTTGATGCGCGACAGGTCGGGCGTGCGCTCGCGATAGAAGTCGTCGGCGAGCGGATGCTCGAGCAGCTGTGCCGCGAGATCGGCGCGGTTGGCCTCGAGCTCGGGTGCGGTCAGCGTCTCCGGGCCGGCGACGGGCTCGCCGGTGTTGGGGTCGCGGTGGCCGCGCTCGCCGACACCGTGCTGGACTCGGAACACCTGCGCCGGCGCCCATCGCGGCGCGAAGATGTTGAGGATGCCGCCGTGGCGGCAGAACTCGCGGTAGTAGTCGGCCGAGCCCTCCCAGGGGCAGATCGCGGCGAGGTGCCGCGGATGCAGCCCGGCGACGAGCCACTGGTTCATCGCGTAGTAGGAGATCCCCAGCAGCCCCACCTTGCCGGAGCTCCACGGCTGGGTCCCGGCCCACTCGATGCAGGCGGCGTAGTCGCCGATCTCACGCGGCGAGAACATGTCGAGGTAGCCGGGCGACCTGCCCGCGCCGCGCGAGTCGACGCGCACGCACGCGTAGCCATCCGGAACCCACTTCTCGGGGTCGACGGTCTCCCAGTTCTGGAAGGCGTTCGAGGAGCCCGCCAGCGCGTCGGGGTGGTCGCGCTCGAGCGCTTGCCACATGTACCCGTAGCCCTCGCTGAACGCGAGCCCCTTCGCGTACGGCCCGTGGGTCATGATCACCGGGCAGGGCGCGTCGCGCAGCGGCCTGAAGACGTCGGCGCGCAGCTCGACACCGTCGTCCATCGGGATGCAGACGTCGCGGTCGATCCGCATCTCGGCGACCATCGCCGGGATCGTATAGGCCGCCGTCTAGGACGCGCCGAGCACGCGCAGCAGCGCCTCGACGACCTGCGGATCGAACTGCGAGCCGGCGTTGGCGCGCAGTTCGGCGATCGCGATCGAGTGGTCGAGATCGGCGCGGTAGGGCCGGCGCGTGATCATCGCGTTGTACGCGTCGCAGGCGGTCAGGATCCGTGCCCCGATCGGGATCTGCTCGCCGGCGAGGCCATCGGGGTAGCCGCCGCCGTCCCAGCGCTCGTGATGCGAGCGGACCATCGGGTGGACATCGGCGAAGAACGGGATCTGACGCAGCAGCTCGGAGCCGATCGCGGCGTGGCCGCGCATGATCTCCCACTCGGCGGGGTCGAGTGGGCCCTGCTTGTTGAGGATCTGCGACGGCACGGCGATCTTGCCGAGGTCGTGCGTCAGTGCGGCGTACTGGACGGCGCGCTGCACGACAGGCTCGAGCTGGAGCTCGGTCGCGACCGCGATCGCCAGCGTCGCGACATCCTGCTCGTGCGCGGCCGTGTAGGCGTCGTTGGCCTCGACGGCCGAGCAGAGCACGGTCAGCGTCGTCGTGAACGCCTGCTCGAGCTCGCCGTACAGCTGGCATCGCCGCAGCGCTCCGCCGAGCTCGGCGGCGATCAGCTCGAGCAACGTCAGGTCGCCGCGATCGAAGCTGTGCGCACGCAACTCCTCGATGTTGAGCACACCCCAGACGTGGCCGTCGACGAAGATCGGCACCGCGATCTCCGACAGCGGGTCGGTCGCCGGATCGCGGATCGCGTAGTCGGGCTCGAGCCGAGTGTCGGGAACCAGCGCCGACATCGCGGTGCGTGCGACGCGGCCGTTGATGCCGGCGGCCACCGGCTGCTCAAGCAGGACGAATGCGTGCAGGACCTCGGCCATCGGTCCGGCGCTGGCGACGGCGCGCAGGTAGCCGTCGTCGTCGAGCCGCTGAATCATCGCGAGAAAGACGCCGAACGTCTGGTGCAGCTCCTCGACGACGCTGCGCACGACCTCGTCGACGTCGACCGATGAGGCCATCGCCGTCGACAGTCGCGAGGCGACGGTCAGCTGCTTTTCGAGGTAGAGCTGGCGAGCGCGGTCGGGATCGGTGCTCGAGAGCCGCTCCCACAGCGGCGGCACCGCCATGTGGCGCTCGTGCATCTTCGCGCGAAGCAGGCGTTCGCTCGTGCCGAAGGCGGGCATCGGGTACGGCTGGGCTGAGTCGTTGGTCGTTGCCGACACGTACTTTCAAGTCGGCAGCGTGCCTGGCGACTTGAGTGTCTCGCGCCGATGTTGGACGTCGTCGGCGGCCCGTGGCGTACGGCCTTGTGACACGGATGCGGTCGGCCGCCGTCAGATAACGTTCCGCCGATGCGAGCGCTCGCTGCCGCAATCGTCGCGGTCGCGCTGAGCGCGGCGTTCGCCACCGTTGCCGGGGCTGCCACCTCGAGCGGCTACTGCGCGAGGAACGTGAAGCTCGGCCGTGGCACTGTCGACCGACGAGTCAACGGCGTCACCGTCTGGCATCGAGGTGTCGTCGTCCACGCCTGCAGCGACCGCTTCCGGCGTGCCTACGCGCTGATGATCGTCGATTCGAAGGCCCGCGTCTCGCTCGTGCGCGCCTCGAAGCAGCGATGCGTCGCGATCGCCCTGACGAGAACCGGAAAGCTGCCGCAGATCCTCTTCAAGGATCTCGCGGGCAAGGACGTCGGTACCTCGGTGCAGGTCGTCGGCTTCGGCGCCGCGTCTGCCAGCATCGGCTCGCTCGCGGTGTCGGCGAACTGTGCCGCGGCGTGGGGCCAGACCGTCGTCGACGCCGCCGGGACGACGACGAGCTCGATCGTCGCCAAGGGGTTCGGCGCGGCGACCGCGCTGACGTCGGCGGTCAGCGAGATCGCGATCGTCGCGAGTGCCGCCGACACGACGAACGTCGCGATGCTCGCCGCAGGCCGCGGCGTCACGGTCAGCTGGAAGCAGAGCGGCGTCCGCCAGGCCGCGTCGCTGCCGTAGCGGAGCGGCGGGCTAGAGGCCCGGCGGATGGCGGGCGACGAAGCCGGCCGTCGAGCGCATCTGCTTCGAGAAGCGCGTGCCGTCCGAGCGCAGCGCGCCGGTGTCGAAGCGCCAGCCGTCGACGACCATGAACGCGTGCCCGGCGTTGGCGTAGACGGTGATGTACTTGCCTGGGCCCGGCTCGCCCCAGCTCTCGAAGCCGGTCGAGTTCAGCGGCGACGACACGAGCCCGGCCGCCGCCAGCGCGTAGCTGACCGAGCCGGAGCAGTCGTAGGCGTTGGCGTGGAACGAGGCGTGGCCGCCGCCGTAGACGTAGGGCAGGCCCGCGATGGCGTTGCCGGCGGCGATCACCTGCGCGACCGCGGCCGGAGCGCCGGCCGACGCCTGAGCCGTTCCTCCGGCATCGACCGCGATCTGGTTGCCGCCCGTGCCGGGGGCCGCGAGCGCCTGTTGCTGATTGTGTGCCATCTGCGCCCGTAGGCTCGAGATCTGGCCGCGGACCTTGCTCAGCTTCGCTCGCGTCCGGGCACGGGAGCTGACCAGCGCGAGCTGGCGGTTGAGCAGCGCTCCGTGGACCACGGCGGCCTCGTTGCGGGCGTTGACGACTTGCGCGGTCAAGACGCGGGCGCGGTCCTGGATGCCCTGCAGCTCGGTCGTCTGGTGCAACACGTCGGTGCGCGCGCGGCGCGTGTCGCCGAGGATCGTCGCGTTGTGCTTGCCGACGCGCTTGGCGAAGTCGAGCTGCTCGAGCAGGTCGGCGTAGCCACGGGCCTCGAGCACGACGGTCGTGACGTCCGGGCGGGCGGTCTTGTAGCCGGCGACGAGGTTCTGGCGCAAGAGGATCGTCGCTCGGTGCATCTTGTTGACGAGGCGCGTCAGCCGGGCGCGGGCACGGACCAGCCGCTGCTGCACCGCGACCAGCTGCTGCTGCTGTGTCTGTGCCTGTGCCTGCAGCGCCGCGAGGCGGCTCTCGGCGCGCGCGACGCCGGCGGCGCTCGCCGCGATCCTGCTCGTCTCGGACGCGATCTGGGCCTTCAGCTGCTCGGCGGAGAGCGAGCGTGCGGTCACCTGGCTCTGGAGGTCGCCGCGCGAGGCGATCGGCGCCCACAACGTCGCGAGCAGCGCGACGACGCACGCCGCCGCGAGCCGGCGGCGGGCGCGATGCGACACACGGAGGGTGTTCGGCCGGGCGGATTCCATCGTCAGCTGCGACGCGCAGCAGCGCACCGAAGCTAGCAGGACCGGTCTGTTTTCCCTGCATCTGCGGGGGCTTTGCATGAGATCGTTCAGGCGCTGCGGCAAGCACGCGGCGCGCCGCAACGTGTCGGCCTCGCGGCTCGTTGCAACGGCATGAGGTCGCTTGCGCCGTTGGTCGGTGGCGCCTTCGTCGCCGTCTGGAGCGCGCGCCCGGCGGGCACGAGCCCCGGCATCCCGATCGGTCAGGTGTAGTCGCTGATCAGGACGTCGCGGCGGACGGGCCAGCCGGAGGTATCCAGGTTGACATCGCGTATCCCGGCGTGTCAGGGTGCGCGCCGGCGAACGCTTACCGGGGGGTATCGCGCAGGTCGTGCCGAGGGGGCACGGCCTGCGCGAAGCGTCGTTCGCGCGGAGCCGCGGCCGCGTCGATCGCGGCGAGACGCTGCTCGCAGACGGCGATCGCCTCAGGGCTCTCGTCGATCAGGACGTAGCGCCGTCCCGTCTTCGCGGCGACGGCTCCGAGCGTGCCGCTGCCGGCGAAGAAGTCGAGGCAGATATCGCCCGGCCGCGAGGATGCCACGACCATCCGGCGCACGATGCCCTCCGGCTTCTGCGTCGGATACCCGGTCTTCTCCGTGCCGTTCGTCGGCACGATCGTGTGCCACCAGACGTCCGTCGGCAGCTTGCCCCGAGCCGCTTTCTCGGGCGTCACGAGCCCAGGCGCCATGTAGGGCTCGCGATCGACGGCCTCGGCGTCGAAGTGGCACAGGTCGCGGTCCTTGGCGTAGACGAGGATCGTGTCGTGCTTCGCCGGCCAGCGGCGCTTGGGCCGGGCGCCGTAGTCGTACGCCCAGATGATCTCGTTGAGGAAGTTGTCGCGGCCGAAGATCTCGTCGAGCAGCAGCTTGCAGTAGTGCGCTTCGCGGTAGTCGATGTGGAAGTAGAGCGTGCCGGTGCGATCGAGCACGCGGTGGCCTTCGGTGAGGCGTGGCTCGAGGAATCCGAGGTAGTCGGCGAAGTCGTCGTGGTAGGACGACTCGGTGAGCAGGCGGCTCGCATAGCGCCTACCGCCGAAGCCGATGCGATCGCCGTCATCGTCGGCCGCTGTCTCCAACGTACGCCGGGTCTGTCGCGCGCCGGTGTTGAACGGCGGGTCGACGTAGATCATCTGGAACGCCTCGTCGGCGAACGACGGCAGCAGCGCGAGGTTGTCTCCGAGGAGGATCTGGCCGGCAGCCGGGGCCACGGAGCAGACGCTAAGGGCCGTGGCGGCGGACGGCGAGCCCGGGCGGGCCGGTGGCTAGCGTGGATCCCGTGCCCGACGCCCGTGGCGACATCGAGACCCGCGACGACTGCGAGCGGCTGGTGCGAGCGTTCTACGCGCGGGCGATGGACGACCCGATCATCGGCTTCATCTTCGTCGACGTCGCCAAGCTCGACCTCGATGCCCACGTCCCGCAGATCAGCTCGTTCTGGGAGACGATCCTGCTGGGGACGAAGACCTACGACGGCAACCCGTTCGCCGCGCACGTGCCGCTGCACGCGAAGGTCGAGCTGCAGGAGGGCCACTTCAAGCGCTGGCTCGGGCTGTGGTTCGGCACCGTCGACGAGCTGTTTGCCGGCGATCGCGCGAACCTCGCCAAGGTCCATGCGCTGCGTGTCGCCCAGGCATTCCACCAGCGGTTGCAGGCGTTTCCGTCGCCGTCGGACGACGCCTCCCCAGCGGGGCTCGTCGTCACGCAGCACGCCGCGAAGAAGCCCTAGCCCCGCGATCGGGTGCCTCGCGGGCCCGTCGCACGTCTCCGGCCCGGGCTCGCCGGTCTGCGATCGTTCCGGTGAGCGATGGCGCTCCTGATCCTCTTCGGCTTCATCGCCGGAATCGGTACCGCGCTGTCGCCCTGCGTGCTGCCGGTGTTGCCGATCGCGTTGTCGGCGGGCGCGACCGGCGGGCGCCGGCGCCCGGCCGGCATCGTCGTCGGGCTGGCGCTGTCGTTCACGTTCGCGACGGTCGCGCTCGTGTACCTCCTCGACGCGCTGGGACTGTCCGACGGCCTGCTGCGGACGGTGGCGATCGTCGCGCTGTTGGTGTTCGGCGTCACCCTGCTGATGCCGCCGCTGGCTGCCCGCGCCGAGGTGGCGCTCAGCCGCGCGGTGCCCGGGCTCGGTGGCCCGCGCACCGGTGGTGACGGCTTCGGCTCGGGGCTGCTGATCGGCGCCAGCCTCGGCCTCGTCTACGCGCCGTGCGCGGGGCCTGTGCTGGCGGGTGTGATCACCGTCTCGGCCTCGCAGCCGTTCACCGCTGGGCGGCTGGCGGTGGCACTGGCCTACGGCGTCGGCTCGGCGCTCGCGCTGTACGTGCTGATGCTCGGCGGGAGGCGGCTGATCGCGCCTCTCAGCCGCCGCGGCAACGCCTTCGGGATGGCGATGGGGGCGGTGATGGTGATCGTCGCGCTGGCGATGCTCGGCGACTACGACCTGCGCTTCCAGAGCGCGATCGCGAAGGACCTGCCGTCGGTCCTCGTCAACCCGACCGAGCCTCTCGAGAACAGCAGCGCGGCGCAGCGCGCGCTCAGCGATCTGCGTGGCGGCACGCGCGGCGTCGGCGCGCCTTCGTCGTCGACCGCTGACGGCGGCGCCACCCCCGTGCTGACCGACATCGGAGTGGCGCCGGAGTTCGCCGGCAACCAGCGCTGGTTCAACACGCCCGGCAACAAGCCGCTCACGCTCAAGGGGCTGCGCGGACGCGTCGTGCTCGTCGACTTCTGGACGTACTCGTGCATCAACTGCCTCCGCACGCTGCCGTATCTGAAAGCGTGGGATCGCCGCTATCGCGCCGCGGGGCTGACCGTCGTCGGCGTCCACGCGCCGGAGTTCCCGTTCGAGAAGGACGCCGGCAACGTCGCCGAGGCGATCGACCGTGAGGGGATTCGCTACCCGGTCGTCCAGGACAACGAGCTCGCGACGTGGAACGCCTACGGCAACCAGGGCTGGCCGTCGGAGTTCTTCATCGACGCGAGCGGTCACGTCCGCTTCCATCACTACGGCGAGGGTGCCTACGCCGAGAAGGAGCGCGTGATCCGCGCGCTGCTCGCCGAAGCCGGCCGTTCCGCCGGGAGCGCGCCGCCGGTCGCGACGGGGATCACGCGCGCGGCCCCGGTCACGACCGCTGAGAGCTACCTCGGCGCGCTCCGGGCCGATCGCTTCGCCAACGGCAGGATCGCGACCGGCACGAAGGACTACGGCGCCGCGCCGGCGCCGCCGCTCGACCACCTCGCCTACGGCGGCGCATGGTCGATCGGCGACGAGGCCGCCACCGCGAGCGGCGGCGCCGTGCTGCGGCTCAACTTCACCGCCGGGCGCGTCTATCTGGTGCTCGGATCACCCGGCCTTAGGCGCCAGGTCAGCGTGACGCTCGACGGCCGCCCGATCGCGGCGAGCGACGCGGGCGACGACGTCCACGACGGCAGGCTGACGGTCGGCGGGCAGCGCCTGTACCGGCTCGTCGAGCTGCCGCACGTCGGCACCCATCAGCTGCTGCTCAGGTTCGAGCCGGGCGTGAAGGGCTACGCCTTCACGTTCGGCTAGCGCCCCGCGGTCGTCGCCGCGGGCGCCGCGTCGATTCAGCTCTTCACGAGGTCGCGCTGGATCTCCAGCGTGCGCGTCACGAGCTCGGTCGGCTTGCGGCCGAGGCCGCATTCCGAGGCGACGCCGAATGCCGGGACGTAGCGCTGCGCCGTCGCGATCCGCCGTCGCGCGCCCTCGGCGCCGTCCTGATGGTGGACAAGGCCGAGGTAGAGCTCGCATCCGTCCGGGAGGCGGAGCTCCGTCAGCGGCTCGAAGTACGCGTCGTCGTCGCGTGCGATCGGCACCGGCATCGAGAACCAGTGGATCGGCCGGTCCACCCCTGACGAGATCGCGTTCGCGAGCTTCACGAGCAGGCTCGTGTCGCGCGGCTCGACGAAGTGCTTGCCCTCGACAGCGCCCGGGGTGTCGGGGATGTCGCCGTAACAGAGGTGGTAGCCGAGCTGCACGTCGGGCGGGACGACGCTCGCCAGCTCGACGAGCTGCGCGACGAGCGGATCGAACGGATCGTCGATGCCGACCATCAGGATGCCCTCGATGATGCCGATCTCGTAGGCGACGTCCCACTGGATCGCCAGCTGGTCGTGCGGAATCGCGTCGGCGATCGTCGCGATCTCGGCGAACAGCCGCTTCTCGAACGCCGCCATCACCGCCGGCCCGTCCTCCTGCGCCGCGAAGCCAGAGCCGGCGAGCGGCGTCGGCAGCGAAACCTGGAAGCGAACCTCGTCCTCGATCACGCCGCGCCGCTTCAGCTCGCTGAAGACGGCGTAGGACTCGATCGCGGCGGTCGCGTAGCCGAGGTCCTCGAAGACGATGTCGTCCGGGCTCACACCCTCCCGCAGCGCGAACACCGGCGGCATCGGGATCTCCGGTGTGCCGTCGTCGTGCGAGACGTCCATCGCGCCCGTCCTATCCCGCCCGTCGCGCTCGACGAGCTGCTCGACGGCGCGGAACCGCGGCAGCATCGCCAGGACCCAGCCCTGCCTCGGCCCGGTCTCGCCGTCGGGCATCCGCTTCAGCGACGTGCCGTACAGGTCTGCCGTCGTCTCGAAGACCGCCTCGGCGTCCGGAAGGTTCACGGAGCCGTTGAGGTGGACCCCGATCGGGACTGTCGCCGCGCTCTCGCTCATTGCTCTCTCCCCATCGCCTACCTGTTTCGCCGTCATTGCAGCTCCCTCACCGTGGCTGGATCGGCAATCGCGGACGCGACCGACCTGTCGCGAACGCCCCCGGTACGCCGCGCGCGGCATCATAGTCAGCGATCGTCGGTCCAGCGGAGCGAGGAGGCACACCAGATGGCAAAGGGCGAGTCACAGCGAAGCGAGTCTCCCTCGCAGCTGATCGACGCGAGGATCGAGGAGCTCGGTGACTGGCGCGGCACGATGCTCGGCCGCCTCCGTGCGCTGGTAAAGGAGGCTGATCCAGACGTCGTCGAGGAGTGGAAGTGGCGCGGCGTGCCGGTGTGGGAGCACGACGGGATCATCTGCACCGGCGAGACGTACAAGAGCGTCGTGAAACTGACCTTCGCCAAAGGGGCCTCACTCGACGATCCGACGGGTCTCTTCAACTCCAGCCTCGATGGCAACGTGCGCCGCGCGATCGACGTTCGCGAGGGTGAGGAGATCGACGAGAAGGCGCTCAAGGCGCTCATTCGCGCCGCCGTCGCGCTGAACGAGTCGAAGGCAAAGCGCTGATCCAGGGCATCGGGAAGGTCCGGCGAACGCGGTTCTCGCCCGGCTCAGCCTCCTGGGCTATCGACAGTAGATTGGGGTGTTGATGCGCATCGAGTCGATCCGGACGCTCGCGCTGGCACGCACCCATTGGGAGGCGCTCGAGCTCATGGCGGGCAGTGTCTTTTCCTCGTGGGAGTGGGCTGCGGCGTGGTGGGCGATGTTCGGGGTGGGCAAGCAGCTCGAGCTGCGCAGCGTGTATGACGGCGACCGGCTCGTCGCCATCCTTCCTTTGTACCGGACGAGGTACGGCGGGGTGCCCGTGCTTCGCTTACTCGGCCACGGTGCAGCGGACGAGCTCGGACCGATCTGCGATCGGGCGGACCTCCCGCTCGCGATCGATGCGCTTCATGCTGTCGCGACCGATGCATTGCCGGCGCACGGCTTCATGGTCGTGGATCGCTTACGCGACCACGGCCATCTCGCGAAGGAGACGCTGGGCAGCACGATCCGCATCGAAGCCAGTCCGACGCTGCCGCGCGAGGGCCGTAGCTACGACGACTGGCTGGCAGGACGAAGCGCGAACTTCCGCCAGCAGATCCGGCGCCGCACCAAGCGACTCGTCCGCGACCACGGCCTCACGTTTCGGCGGACGACCGATCCGTTGCAGTTGGAAGACGACCTCGACACCCTTGTCGCGCTCTATCACGCACGTTGGGCGGAGGTGCACACGACCGCCTTCGAGCGCTCGCGTGAGGCGTATCACCGTGCCTTCGCGAGGCGAGCACTCGAGCGCGGATGGTTACGGCTGTGGATCGCGGAGGCCGACGGACGTCCGGTCGCGGCCTGGTACGGCTTCTGCTTCGCGGGCGACACCTGGTACTACCAGGCCGGTCGCGATCCCGCTTGGGATCGGTTCGCGGTTGGCACCGTGTTGCTGGTGCACACGATTCGCTCGGCATTCGACGACGATCACGTCAACGCCTACCGATTCGGCGTCGGTGACGAGTCATACAAGGCTCGCTTCGGTGCACACGATCCGACGCTGCTGACGATGGCGATCGGTCACCAGATCCCTGTCGGCGTCTCGGCGGCGGCGGTGCGCGCGGTGACCCGGGTACCGCCCAGGCTTCGCCGTTTTGTGACTCAGCGACTCGCCTAGCCTCGCCGGCGTTCGCGAATGCGCTGACGGGCATTGGCCGCGAGCGCCGCTTCTGCCCGAGCGGCCGAGCCGACGGCGCCTTCGCCGGGTACGAGCAGCGTCGCCAGCCGCCGTCGCCCGGGCCAGAAGCGGTTGACCGTCTCGCTGTCGGGTTCGGCGCAGGAGTCGGCGTGCATCAGGTCGGTCCGGGCGTGGAAGGCCGACGCGGCCTCAACGACGAGCTGAACACCCGGCCCGAAGCGCGCGAGGGACTCGTCGTAGGTCTTCTTGAAGCCGAACACGGAGTTCCCTGCGATCAGGTTGCACTGCATCGCGGCCGTATGCCCACCCGCCTCGAGGGCCAACAGCTGGAGCCGTCCCTCCATCGCGAATGCTCGACACATCTCACTCATGAATCCCGAAGCGCTGGAGGTGGCCAACGCAGTGCCGCGCTCACCCTTCCAGCCAGCTGCTTCGAGCGTGAGGAACTCCTCGACCGCGGTGGGGTCGCCGGCACGGTCGACCACGGTGACCTCGCCTCCGAGCTCCGCCGCGAGCGCCCGCGCCCGTCGGCGGACCTCTCCCCGTCGCTTGCCGGTGGCTGCAGTCTCGATGTAGTCGTCGGTGGGCCGGCGTTCGAGCGCGGCTCGCTCGAACTGGTCCCAGACGACCGGCTTCGCTCCGAGCGCATCGCACGCTGCCGTGAGCGCCTCCCCGAGGGCGCCGTCCCGGGGAACACGGCGAAACGCGACCAGGCCGACGCGGCGGCGTGCCGCGGCGAGCAGGGCCTGGACGACCTCGGCTTCGCGACCGGCCACGACGAGCGGTGCCTCGAGCAGGCACAGCGGATCGGACCAGGTCGCTGTCGGGGCGACGAGCCGCCGCCAAGACCAGTGTCGTTCGAGCGGCATCGCGCCGAGCCAGTCGCCGGTTTCGCCGGCGGCGACGAGCAGCGTTGCCGGCCGCGACGGGCGCTGCGTGACGGTGGGGAGGATGAAGCCGGGCTCGTAGAACGGGTTGGGGGCGCCGGCCTGGGTCGCCAGGTCGCTCCACCGCCTCACGTCGGCGTCCGAGAGCGTGGCGAGATCAAGACTCTCGACGCGGATCACGGGGCGACCTCCGGGTCCCCGCCGCGCGCGTCGATGGGCACGCCACCTATGGCCGACAGCATCGGGATCGACGGCATGATATGGCTCATGTCCCGCGGTTGCGGGACACGAGCCGGTCACCAGGTCGAGGGCTGACCCGCTCAGTACGATCCGCCGAGCATTCCGGCTCCCTACAGCATGAGCGCATGAACATCACCTGTGTCGGCGGTGGGCCGAGCGGCCTGTACTTCGCGATCCTCGCGGCGCGTGACGGGCACGCGGTGACCGTGCTGGAGCGTTTGCCGGAGGACGATGTTCACGGCTGGGGCGTCACGTTCCCGGAAGACCTGCTGGACGAGCTGCGGGCCAACGATCCCGAGAGCGCCGAACAGATCGCAGCCGTGTCCTACCTCTGGTCGGGCCAGGTCGTCTTTGTGCAGGGGCGGCCCAGCGAGAGGGTGGGCGAGGGCGGCGGACACGCGATCGGTCGCCGGGCCATGCGCGACGTGTTCCTCGCCCGGGCACGTCAGGTTGGCGTTGACGTGCGCTTCGAGCATCCTGTGGAGAACGTCACGGGATTGACCGATCAGGACCTCGTTGTGGGAAGTGACGGCGTCAACAGCGCAGTGCGACGAGCCTACGAACCGGCGCTGGGAACCGCCATCGATCGGGGTCGGAACAAGTACGTCTGGCTGGGCACGGATCGCCCGTTCCCGGAGTTCACCGACATCTTCGTCCAGACGCCGGTGGGCTGGATCTGGGCGCACGCCTACGGGTTCGAACCATCAATGAGCACGTTCATCGTCGCGATGGCCCCCGAGACATGGCACGGCCTGGGGCTCGGCGAGTTGCCGACAGAGGACACGATGCGGCGTCTCGAAGAGCTGTTTGCCGAGCACCTGGATGGGCATTCACTGTTGCCCCAGTCGGGCACCGGCCACACACTGCCCTGGTTGGAGTTCCAGCGCGTGACGAACGAGAGCTGGCACGCGGGCAACGTGGTGCTCGTGGGCGATGCGGCGCATACGACGCACTTCTCAATCGGATCGGGCACGCGGCTCGCATTGGAGGACGTGCTGACGCTTGCTGGGGAGCTGCGGGCGAACGACGCTCTGGCACCCGCGCTGGCCGCCTACGGCGAACGTCGCGCTGCCGAGGTGCGCGGAACCCAGCGTCAGGCACTCCACAGCGCGCGGTGGTTCGAGGAGATCCCCCGCTACATCGGTCGCGACCGCTTCGGGGATCGGCTCACCCATCGGTTCTCGTCGTTCCAGTCGCGGCTGTCTCCGTCGGCGTACTTGAGGCTGATCGATGTCGCCGACCGCATGCCAGCAATCGTCGCGCCCGCGCGAGCGCTCGTGCGAGCGTGGCGGCGCCGAAATGAGAGTGTCTCCCGCGGGAAGGACGCCGCGCGATGAGGCTCACGTTCATTGGCGGTACTCGTCGTACGGCTCTGTCGCTCGAGCGCGGCTAGCGTTGAGGCGGCGTCTACGGACGCGTCGATTGCGGCCCCGCGGCAGTACGCGGGAGGTGGCGCCGCACGAGTGCCTCGGTGGCCGGGTCGCGGATGGCGCGACGAGTGATGAAACGGCGGGCGAGCATCGGAGAGAGCAGCGTCAGCGCTGCCTTGGCTCGGGTCATCGGTCTGAAGCCCGGTCTCGTCAGCAACGGCAGCGCGAGTTGCCGCTGATCCTTGCCGGCGGTCATCAGCGCGTGATGCGCGCGTTCGATCGCGAGCATCGCGAGGTGCGACGTGCGTCCCGCCTCGGCGATCGCGCGCTCTTCCGGATCGAGGTCGTCCCTCGCAAGAGTCTTGTCGGCCATCCGGAGCATCATCGTCGCGCGCTCGACAGCATCCGACGACGACCGGCTTCCGGGCGTCAGGCGCCACGCATAGAGCGCCTCGGGAACGAATGCGACCTTGGCGCCGCTGAGCACCAGTCGCACGTAGCACTCCCAGTCGTGGTTGACGGGGAATGTCTCGTCGTACCCGCCGATGGCGTCGAGACGCGACCGTCGCACCGTCGGCCAGAGGAAGAAGAGGCCCCGGAGGATCGCCTTGCGCTGGCCGGTCTCATGGAACGGATAGACGTCGCTGAGCAAGGTGAGGCGCGTGCCCCCGAATTCGATCACGGCGTCGGTGGCGACGACATCGGCGTCGGGGTGGTCCGCGATCACGCCGGCGATCGCCTCCAACCTGCGCGGCATGAAGACGTCGTCTTGATCGAGCTGCACGACGAACTCGCCGGTTGCGGCATCGGCAGCGGTATTCATCGCCGAGGAGATGCCGCCGTTCTCCTTGCGCACGATCCGGACCTCGGAGGCCAGCGGCCCCAGGGCAGCCTCGAGATCATCCGGCGAGCCGTCGTCGCAGATGACGATCTCGTGCGGAGGGACCGTCTGGGCGAGTACGGATTCGACGGCCGTCCGGATGACGTCATGCCCCTTGTAGTACGGGATGATGACGCTGAAAGTCGGGGCAGGAACGGGCATCGCTGAGGCGATTGAGTCTATGCGCCGATTGACGTTCGCGCGTGCTTGAGGACCTGAGCGGGACACGGACTGCGTAAGGGGTACCGAGCTCGACCCAGGCGTCTTCGCCCTCCGGCGTAGACTCGCCCGAATGCCAGCTGGACCGGCTCGTCAGGCGTCTGAGGCGCCGAACATCAAGCTCGTCTTCTCGGGGCTGATGTTGGTGATGCTGCTGGCCGCGCTCGATCAGACGATCGTGGCGACGGCGTTGCCGACGATCGTCGGCGATCTCGGCGGGCTCGACCACATCTCGTGGGTCGTGACCGCGTATCTGCTCGCGCAGACGGTCGTCACGCCGCTGTACGGCAAGCTCGGCGATCTCTATGGCCGCCGGGTGGTGCTGCAGTCGGCGCTCGTCATCTTCCTGCTGGGGTCGGCGCTGTGCGGGCTCAGCCAGTCGATGACAGAGCTGGTCCTGTTCCGTGCGCTCCAGGGCCTCGGCGGCGGCGGGCTGATGGTCACCGCCCAGGCAGCCATCGGCGATGTCGTCTCGGCACGGGAACGAGGTCGCTACCAGGGTCTGTTCGGTGCGGTGTTCGGTCTGGCGAGTGTCGCCGGTCCGTTGCTCGGAGGCCTGTTGACGACGCACGCCTCGTGGCGCTGGATCTTCTACATCAACATCCCGCTCGGGGCGATCGCGTTCGCCGTGCTCGCGGCCACGCTCCCGGCCGGGAAGGAGCGCCGGCAGGCGGCGATCGATTACCTCGGGATCGTCCTGCTCGCCGTCGGGTTGAGCTCGATCGTGCTGCTCACGACGCTCGGCCAGAGTCACGGCTGGGGGTCGCCGTTGATCGTCGGGCTCGGGATCCTCGGCGTCGTCGCGCTCGCGGTGTTCGTGTGGGCCGAGCGCCGCGCGGCGGAGCCGGTGCTGCCCATGCGCCTGTTCTCCAACCGGGTGTTCGTGGTCACCGGCGGTGTCGCGCTGATCGTCGGGTTCGCGCTCTTCGGATCCGTGACCTACCTGCCGCTGTTTCTCCAGGTGGTGAACGGCGCGAGCCCGACGGACTCAGGGCTCCAGTTGGTGCCGCTGATGGCAGGCCTGCTGATCACGTCGATCGGCAGCGGCCAGGTCGTCAGCCGCACCGGTCGCTACAAGGTGTTCCCGATCGTCGGGACGGCCGTCATGGTCGCCGGGCTCTACCTGCTCTCGACGATGGACGTGAACACCTCGGCCGCCAGGGCGGCGGCGTTCATGTTCGTCCTCGGTCTCGGCCTCGGGCTCGTCATGCAGATCCTCGTCGTGGCGGTGCAGAACGCTGTCGACTACGCCGATCTGGGTGTCGCGACGTCTGGAGTGACCCTGTTTCGCTCGATCGGCGGGTCGGTCGGGACCGCGCTGCTCGGCGCGATCTTCGCGACCCAGCTGAGCTCGAACCTGGCCGACGAGTTCGGCGATCTCGCGGGTGGGCGCGTGCCGGGCAACCTGTCCTCGGGCGGCGTCAACCCAGCCGCCATCCAACAACTGCCCGAGCCGATTCACGGCGCCTACCTGCACGCGTTCACCGACTCGCTCAACACGGTCTTCCTGGTGGCCGCCGGGATCGCCGTCGTTGCGTTCGCCCTGAGCTGGCTGATCGCCGAACTGCCGCTCCGCGAGACCGTCACGACATCTGGCCTCAGCGAGAGCTTCGCCGTCCCGAAGGACGCGAAGTCACTCGACGAGATCGCGCGCGCCTTGAGCGTCCTGATGAGCCGTGACGCCAGGCGCGGTGTGGCGCGACAGATCGCGGACGACGCGGGGGTGGACCTGACGGTGGCCCAGTGCTGGACGCTGATCCGCATCGACGAAGACCCGCGTGCGGACCCCGAAGCGCTCGCGCGACGCGCGGCCGTCGAGCCCGGAGTGATCGAAGCGGCCTTCGCCGCGCTCGGCGAACGCGGCCTTGTCGAAAGCGTCGACGGCGCGCGGTCGCTCACCGACGACGGCCTCAGAACACGGGACCAGTTGACCGCGGCTCGGCGTGCGCGCCTGCGCAAGCACCTCGAGGGTTGGTCGCCCGACCAACACGCCGACCTGGCAGGCTTGCTGACGAATCTCGCGCGAGAGGCCGAGAAGCCCCGGGCGTGAGACGGATTCGTCGACGGGTCCTGGCTGGCACGCACGGTTTCCTGCAAGGAGCCGGATCGCGTAGGGAGGTTCCGTACGGTTTGGCGAGCGATGCGCGGCCTGAGGTTGAATCCGGAGGATGCCTTGATCCTGTGGGCTGCCGTCGCGGTGGGCATCGCGATCTGGCTGGTGGCCGGGCGCCTCGGTGCCGAGCCGTCGGTCGGCAGCGGGGTGGCGCGGTCGCGGGCTCCGGCACACGTCACCCAGCCGGATCGTGGAGCTGGGACGTCGCATGCTGCGACCGCGACCGCCACGGGTGGCGCGAGCGCGCCGGTCGCGGGTTCGGTCGCCGCGGTGACGGTGCGCGTCGATGCGGCTGCTCAGCCGACGTTCCTCTGCGTCGAGGACGAGCAGGGCAGGACGTTGTTCGCCGGGATGCTGGCCGGCTCGAAGACCTTCAAGAGCGGCCGGCTCCGGATGAACATCGGGTTGTCGTCGACGCTGGTGACCGTCGGCGGCAAGACGGTCCCGCTCGCGGGTAGCCCGACGGGCCTCGAGCTGACCAAGGCCAACGGCGCGCAACCGCTCGCGCCGCAGCTGCGGCCCTGCGGCTGAGCTCGTCGCTGGCCTTCAGTGGCCATCGCGGGCTGCTGTGTCGTGCGTTCGATTTCCGAATCGCGGGCTTCGTGGTCGATGTAGCGGTCAGCCCTTGATCGCGACGATTCCTTGCGTCGTGCGGGTCAGGCGAGCGGAGGCCGACTGGTGGTCCGACGTGTAATCGATGGTTCCGTCTGAGATGGTGCCCGAGGCGACAGCCGCTCGGAGCATCGTGGAGTCGCGCACGGTCACGAGGCGCCCGTAGTCCCAGAACGGGTCGGTGCTGTTGGACGTGTCGTGCGTCATGGGAGCGTTACTGCCATCCCAGGTCAGAGCGATGCGGACCGTTCGGGGAAAGCCGATGGGGAACCGTCGGTCACAGCAGTCCGCGTAGGGAAGGACGACGATCGTCGTGTTCAGCGATGCTGAGCCGAGGTTGCCCGCCACGTCGAAGTCGTCGGGGCCCAGGTAGGTCCAGCCGGAGTACCAGACGGTGCTTGCGCTCGGATCGCACACGTCCTGCCGGATGATGGTGATGGACGCCGTCGATCTGCTCGTCTGACCGGTCAGGTTGTCGTGCGACCTGCCGTCGACGGCGTCCACGCTGGTCGTCCAGCGGACGCAGGCGGCAGGGTCGAACCGGTAGTAGGCGTTGGCGAACGAACCATTGAAGCCGAAGCTCGAGACTGTCGCGGCCGCGGCCCCGCTCGGCGCACCCAAGCCGACCGCGCCGCCGATCAGCACGACCAGCAGCTTCCCGCGCCCGAAGTGACTCCCGCTCCGTATCGCGCTCACGAGGCGTGCCAGGGGGAGTTGCGAACGCCGGTGCCTGATCATGTGGGACTCGTCGGCAGTTCACGCGTCGGCTGGAGCACGACGCTCGAGAGCTGGACGACTGACCTAGCGGACGAGCGAGACGTACGTGGCCCGCGCCGACCCCCTCGGCGAGGTGCCACGCGACGTCATGGTGTGGTGGTGTGAACGTCGATGTTGCCGACTCGCGACAGCCAGAACGCGCCGAGCGTCGACTGGACGGCGCCGTAGTCGAGCACGCCGTCGGAGATCGTCCCCGACGCGACCGCGGGGCGATACCACGACAGCTCGTGGGCGATCCCGAGGCCACCGTCCCAGCGGCTCTGGTACGTCCAGGTATTCCGCAGCGGAGCTCCGTTGGCGCGCCAGGTCAGGTCGAAGCTGATCTGGACCGGCGGCGCGATCTGGTACGGATGCACCAGGACCGTGCCCTTCAGGGACGCCGTGCCGAGGTCTCCGCGCACGGAGAGAGCGCCGTCTGGAAGGTCAGCGCGTCCGGTCGTGTAGCTGCTGACGCCGTTGCAGGAATCCGTGTCCGAGAAGCTGATCAGCGCGCTCGGGTTCGTCGTCCGCCCCTCGTGGCCCTCGCGCCGGATCCCCTCGCTGGCGAACACGAAGCCTGTCCTCTGATGGCAGCCATCGATGCTCTCGAACAGGGCCGTCGCCTGGCGGCCGCCGTAGCTGACGGTTGTGACGGTTGCCGCGCCCGCGGCGCCTGCGAACAGACCGAGGAACGCGATCGCGCAGCTCACCAGAAGCGATGTACCGACGACGGGTCGCATCATCGCCGATCCCATCGGTAGCGCGGCGCCATCCACGAGCAGAACGTCGTGCGTCTGGACGGATCGCCGATGTCGCGGTTGGCGCGCCCGCGAGAGTGCGGTCGCCGGACGTTCGTCCATTCACGGTTTCGGTCCGAAATCGTTGAGTTATTGTCGCCGTCCCAGGCGTCACGAGGATGCCCGATCGAAGTCATGGAGACACAGATGATCAGACGCGTGTGGAGCCACGTCGGGCAGGTCGCGGGGGTTCTGGCCCTGTTCATCGCACTCGGAGGACCGGCCTGGGCTGCGGGCGTCATCGACGGGGCGAGGATCAAGCCGTCGACGATCACCGGCAAGCAGGTCCGCAACTCGTCGCTGGCGGGACCAGACGTGCGCGACGGGTCGCTGACAGGCTCAGATATCCGCAACTCGTCGCTGGCGGGAGCGGACGTACGCGACGGCTCCCTGACCGGCGCCGACGTACGCGATGGATCGATCGGGGCGGGCGACATCGCGCCCGGCGTGATCCCGACGGTGCCGCCGTTCTCGATCCCGGATAGCTCGATCACCACGGCGAAATTCGCCAGCTCAGCGGTCGCTCCCCTCGCGCTCGGTCTGCCCGGGCTCCGCACCGAGCAGACCTCCGGCGCCTCGAACGTCATCGGCGGTGCCAACGGCGCAGCGGGGTCCGCCACTGTCGGCGTCTCGATCGGCGGCGGGGAAGGAAACTCTGCAACCGGCTCCTACGCCACGATTCCCGGTGGGCTCAGCAACAGCGCATCGACGTTCAGCATGGCTGCCGGGCGCCGGGCGAAGGCCGTCAACACCGGCTCGTTCGTCTGGGCCGACAGCACGAACGCCGACTTCTCGTCCACGGCCGACAACCAGTTCTCGATTCGCGCAGCCAACGGCATGGTCATCGCCAACGATGCCGGCGGAGCCAAGGCGGTGCCTGTCGGTACTCGCTACCGCGATAACTCGATCGTCGCCTGGGCACGCGTGACCGCGCTGGGCGGGCTGGACTCGAACTTCAATGTCGCGTCGGTGACGAGGGTCTCCACGGGCCGCTACAGCTTCACGCTCAACAGCTCGCTGTCGAGCGGGTTCAGCCTCGTGCCGACCGTGACCGTCGAGACAGACCCGGATGGAGCGGGCAACCCGCCTACCGGTGCGGCGAACGTGCGGCTCGTCGCGACCAACCAGGTGGCGGCGGGGAACACCTTCGACGTCTACATCTACAACGGCAGCTTCAATCTCGTCGACAACGACTTCCAGGTTCTCGTCACCGGGCGGTAGATATGCGCTTGTCCCGGAGGAGCAGACGATTCCGGGTCGAACAGCGAATGCTGTCGCGCGGCACCCTGGAGATCAATGTTGCCTTGCTTTGCGTTGAGTACCGGAGCTGCGATCCTCACGTTCGGTGGACGTGCTCGCCAGCCGAGTCTTGCTTTGTCCCAGCGATTTCGAACGGTCGCGACGCTTCTACGCGGAGGCGCTCGGTCTCGCCGTCTTTCGCGAGTGGGGCGAAGGATTGGACGGTGGCGTCGTCTTCTACATCGGCGCCGGGCTTCTCGAGCTGTCAGGAGCCGCGACCGAACCGCCATCCGACGCGGTCCGGCTGTTGCTGCAAGTTCGCGACGTGCGGCACGAGTGGGCGCGTCTCGAAGCGATGGGCGTCCAGATCGAGGACGAGCCCGAAACCAAGCCGTGGGGTCTTGTCGAGATGGTCATCCGCGATCCCGACGGGCTAGCGATCATCCTCGTCGAGGTTCCTCCGAACCATCCGCAGCGGCAAGCGCACTAGGGCTCCGAACCCAGCGATCGTGCGCCTCCCCCGTGCCGGGGCGGTGCTCTGCCCCTTCTTGGGCCTTCGCGGACACAGCAGTGGGAGCTACTGGCCTAAGACCTCGAGTACGTCGCCAGCGACGAATCGCACGCGGCCTCTTGTCCGTCCTTCGGTAAGAAGGCCGAGGCTCACCAGCTTACGTAGGGCGAGCATGGCCCCTTGCGGCGTGACGCCATGCCGCTTAGCTATCTGGGGTGCGCGCACGATCGGAGTGCCGATCAGCTCCCCGGCGATACGTTCACAGAGCGCTGAGACGTTCGCATTCTTCGTGATTTGCAGCGCTCGAGCTCGCCAAGCAAACAACGCGTCCACCGTTGCGCGCGTCAGATCTGCCGAAGCCTCGATCCCAGCCGCGAAAAACGAGACCCATGCATCCCAGTCGCCCGTCCGCGAGAGCTCGAGCAGCCCGTCCTGATACTCGGTCCTCCTCGCTTCGAACCACGGAGAGACCACCAGGATCGGCTCTCGAAGTACGTCGTCTTGAATGAGCTGCATCGCGATGAGGAGCCGACCAATGCGGCCGTTGCCGTCCGAGAACGGATGGAGAGCTTCGAACTGATAGTGAGCCAAGGCCGCTCGTGCGACCGGCGGTAGGTCGCCGGGATGATTTCGAAACCAGTCCAGCCAGGTTTCCATGCCGGCTCGAAGCTGATCGCCCTGGGGCGGTGGGACGTACCGAGATGATTCGATTGGCGTACCGCGGGCGCCGATGATTACTTGCTGCTCGCGGATACGACCTGCGTCCCGATGTTGACTCGGCGTGTCCGATACGAGCGTCTTCTGCAGGCGCTCTATGAGCCCGACAGTGATCGGGCGCTCGCGGACCCACGAGAATCCGTGCTCGGCTGCAACGACGTAGTTAAGGACTTCTCGAACCTCGACAGTCAACCCGTGCCGGTCTTCAGGTTCGGAATCCAGCACGACTTCGAAGGGAGCGAACGTGCCCTCGAGTGCGCTGGTGCTTTGGGCTTCTTGGCGTAGAGCCGGTCGTCGTAGGAGCGACGGTTCGGGAACCTGCTGCGCGGCTTGATCAAGACGACCGAGGGCCGCCTCGGCAGCAGCGACCTGGGTCCACGTAGCTGAGGCAAGCTCCAGGGTCCGCGGGAGCGGGTCGGGCAGAAACGCGAAGTAGTCGTAGTGCCGTCCTGTGGTCGCGTCTGTACCAGAGATCGGAACGAGCTGTCCGATGGGGCTCTGCCCTAGAGCGTCCAAGTCCATATGCCAAGCATACAGGCGGTTTACTTGGCATTGGGTGGGGGATGCCAACCGCCCTTGGCGTTACCGCCCCTATCCCAAGGAAACGGTCCACCTGCTTGGCATTGGAGCCCGATTGCCAAGTAGCCCTCTCAATTGCTCGCTACGAATGGGAGCCAATTGGAGATAGAACGCGAACCGGCCGCGCGTCGGCGGCCGGATCTTCAGTGGGCACGGCTGGTTTCGAACCAGCGACCTCTCGCGTGTGAAGCGAGCGCTCTCCCGCTGAGCTACGCGCCCTCGGCGAGGAAGGGTATCTGCCGCGAGGCGCCCGTTGCTCCGCGCTACGCTGCCCGCGGACCGTGCTAGGCGGGGAGGTAGCGGTGCCCTGTCGCTCGCAATCCGCTCTAGCGAGGCCGAATCCCCTCTTGAGGGGCGAAGCCTCGGGGTCAGCTCGCCGCGACGTGGCGCTGATGGCTCGGGTCCCGCGCGGCGTCGGCTCGTGAATCAGGTCAGGTCCGGAAGGAAGCAGCCTTAAGCGATCACCGACGTGCGAGGCGGGAATACCCGAGCCGGAGCCACTACCGGCATCGGCGCCCGGGACGTCGCTTCGATGGAGGGTGCACGGTCCACTAACTCGCCCGCGTCTGGTTGCTGTAGAGGACCCAGGACGCATTGCGCGCCACCACCGCGGCGCCGGCCGGCGGCTGCGGGATCCGCGGCACCGGGTCGCGCGGGTCGAGGATGAAGCGCCGGGCGACCGTCGTCGTCGCGGGGCCGATGTAGTAGCGGGCGCCGTCGGCGTCGGTCACGACGTCGCGCGGCTCGCGGCCGGTCGCGAGCGCCACCAGCGGCACGAGCCGGTGGTTGGCGACGGCGACGCGATCACCCGGGATCGGGTGCTCGTCGAGCAGCGCGTAGAGGTCGTTGCGAATCGACTGCTGCGCCGCCAGCGCGTCGCGCGTGCGGTCGAGCTTGCGCGCCTGCTGCGGCGCGAACACGACGAACACCGCGAGCACCACGGCGGCCGCCGCCGCCCAGCGCCGGCGCTCGTCGCGGTCGCCGAGCTCGAGCCAGCCGAGCAGGGCGCCGCCGCAGAGGACGGCCGCGATCGCGGCGATCAGGAAGGCGTAGCGGGCGATGATCGGCAGCCCGGCCGTGGCCAGGACCGCGAAGGCGACGGCGGCGAGAACCAGTGCGCCGATCGCGAGCCAGATCCGCTCGCGCCGCAGCCGCCATCCGAACGCGAGCCCGGCCGCCGCCCCGACCAGTCCGGGGATCTG
Organism: Solirubrobacteraceae bacterium; assembly: GCA_035650375.1. Lineage (GTDB taxonomy): Bacteria > Actinomycetota > Thermoleophilia > Solirubrobacterales > Solirubrobacteraceae > BP-464. The sequence goes on from DASRHW010000101.1 coordinate 29,520, forward strand.
GAGCACCTCGCCGATCCGCCGCGGGATCGTGATCGGGACGTCGTCGATCCCTGTCGCCCGCTCGAGCGTCTGCGCCGCGTCGCGCGTCGAGTGCAGTGACTCCAACGCGCCGCCGCCTGCGACGGCGCCGTAGAGCAGCCACAGGACCGGCGCCGCCACGACGAGCGCGAGCTCTGCCGGAGTCGGCCGCCGCGCGCGCCAGATCCACAACACGTACGCGCCCGCGAACAGCCACGCCTCCGGGCGCAGCAGGCCGGCGAGCCCGAGCAGCGCCAGCACGGGCACTCCCGCGCGTGGGCGCCGCACCTCGACCAGCAGCGCGCCGAGCACGAGCGCGAGGTAGGGGACGTCGACGTACGCGCGGATCCCGTAGGAGATGACCGGCTCGCGCGTGAGCAGGACGGCGGCGGCGGCGAGGCCGGCGGCCCAGCCGAACCACTCGCGCCCGAGGCAGAAGACGAGGTAGGCGACGGTCGCCAGCGACAGATAAGCGATCGCGACGAGGATGTCCTCGCCCGTGTGGGCCGGGAAGGCCGACAGCACTGCCCCGACGAGGTTGGACAGCGGATGCGGCGTCGGCGCGAGCGGCACGTCGACCTGGGGCGCCTCGCCGTGCGCGAGCTCGCGCCCCCAGAGGAGCGAGTAGAGCGCGTCGTAGTTGGCGAAGCCGTGGCCGATGACGAGCCACAGCGCGGTCGCCCCGGCCGCCACGATCGCGATGGGGCGCAGGCGCGTCATGCGGCGAGACGCTATCTGCTCGATCCCCGGTTGCTAAACTGATTAGCAATGGCAACTAGTTCTTCTGTCGCCACGATCGCCTCCGAGTTGCGGATGGCGATCGCGCGAACCGCGCGGCGGTTGCGGCAGGAGTCGGGCCTTGACCTCACCTCGACGCAGATCGCCGCGCTGTCGGTGCTCGATCGCAACGGGCCGCATACGCCGAGCGAGCTCGCCGCCCACGAGCGGATCCAGCGCCCGACGGCGACGCGGCTGATCGCCCGCCTCGAGCAGCGCGGCCTGGTCGTCCGCACGCGCGACCCGCGTGACGGGCGCGTCAGCGTGATCGCGCTGACTGACGAGGGCCGCAGGCTTGTGGTCGAGCAGCGCGGCCGCAAGACCGCGTTCCTCGCTCGCCGGATCGAGCAGCTCGAGCCCGAGGAGCGCGAGCTGCTCGAACGCGCCGCGCTGCTGCTCGAGCGGATGCTCGACGAGGACCGCCCATGACCGCCGCGCTGCGACGGTCCGTCAGCTCGCTGACGATCCCCAACTACCGCCGGTACTTCACCGGCCAGGTCATCTCGCTGACCGGCAACTGGATGCAGATGGTCGCCGAGGTGTGGCTCGTCGTCCAGCTGACCGACAGCGGCATCGCGGTCGGTGTGACGGCGGCGCTCCAGTTCGTCCCGATGCTCCTGTTCGGCGCCTACGGCGGGGTGATCGCCGACCGCCGCGACAAGCGCCATCTGCTGATGCTCACGCAGGCGCTGATGGGCTTCCCGGCGCTCGTGCTGTTCGCGCTCTCGCTCGCCGGGGTCGTCGCGCCGTGGATGATCTTCGTGCTGGTGCTCTGCCGCGGCGCCGTCAACGCCGTCGACAACCCGGCGCGGCAGGCGTTCGTGATGGAGCTCGTCGGCCCCGAGCGGATCGTCAACGCCGTGTCGCTCAACGCCGTGCTGCCGCAGGCGGCACGGATCGTCGGCCCGGCACTTGCCGGCATCATCATCGCGGCCACGAGCGTGACGCCGTGCTTCGCCCTCAACGCGCTCTCGTTCGCCGCGATGCTGATCGCGCTGCGGATGATGGACCCGAGTCAGCTGCAGCCGACGCCGCTGGCGCGGCGCGCCAGCGGCCAGGTCCGTGCCGCCGTCGCCGAGGTGCGCCGGCGCCCGGAGTTGCGGATCCCGCTGATCATGATGATCGTGATCGGCACGCTGTGCTTCAACTTCCAGGTGCTGCTGCCGCTGTTCGCGCGCTTCACGTTCCACGGCACGGCAACGACCTACGCGCTGCTGACGAGCGCGATGGCAGTCGGCTCGCTCGCCGGCGCGCTGCTGTCGGGCTCGCGCAAGCACGCGACGCCGCGGCTGCTCGTGGTCTCCGCACTGCTGTTCGGCGTCACGCAGCTGCTCGCCGCCGCGATGCCGTCGGCCGAGACGCAGATGCTCGCGCTGGTGCCGCTCGGGGCCGCCAGCGTGACCTTCGTCGCCGGCGTCAACTCGTCGCTGCAGCTGGGCAGCGCCGGCGAGCTGCGCGGGCGCGTGATGGCGCTGTTCTCGGTCGTCTTCCTCGGATCGACGCCGATCGGCGCGCCGCCGATCGGCTGGCTGGCCGAGGTCGCGGGCCCACGCTCGGGCCTGGTCGTCGGCGGCATCGCGGCACTCGCGGCGGCACTGTGGGCGCACGCCGCGTTCGCCCGCGCGAAGCTCGATGGGCCGTTCGGGCCGCCGAGCGAGCGCGTCGCCGCACCGCTGCCGGCGCCGTCCGTTGCGCGCCCGGCGGGCGCGAAAGAGCGCCCGCTCACGGGTGCCGGGGCGGGCGCCGAGCTGGGCCGGGTCGCGAGCTAGACTCGGCTTCGCGTGTCCTCCGGCCCCTCGCTGTACCGCCGCCATCGCCCTCGGACCTTCGACGACGTCGTCGGTCAGGACCACGTCGTGCGCACGTTGCGCAACGCCGTCGAGCAGGGCAAGGTCCATCACGCGTACCTGTTCGTCGGCTCGCGCGGGACCGGCAAGACGTCGATGGCGAAGATCCTCGCCGCGTGCCTGAACTGCCGCGGCGCCGACGGGACCGGGAGCGGCCCGACGGTCACGCCGTGCGGCGTTTGCGAATCCTGCCGGTCGATCGCCGCGGCGACCTCACTCGACGTGATCGAGATGGACGCCGCGTCGAACAACTCGGTCGACGACATCCGCGACCTGCGCGAGCGGGTCGCCTACGCGCCGGTCTCCGGGCGTCACAAGGTCTACATCCTCGACGAGGCGCACATGCTCTCGTCGCAGGCCTGGAACGCGTTCCTCAAGACGCTCGAGGAGCCGCCGCCGAACACGATCTTCGTGCTCGCGACGACCGAGGCGAGCAAGGTGCTGCCGACCGTCGTCGACCGCTGCCACCGCTTCGACTTCGCGCGCCCGACGGTGGAGCAGATCGCGAGCGTCATCGCTCGCGTCGCCGCCGAGGAGCGGATCGAGATCGGCGCCGGTGCCGTCGGCCTGGTCGCGCGTCACGCGACCGGCTCGTTCCGCGACGCGCTCGGCACGCTCGAGCAACTCGTCACCTACGCGGACGTGAACCCCGGTGCGGACCCGGCGCATCCGGGCGCGGCGATCGAGACGGCCGACGTGCTCGCCGTGCTCGGCGTCGCCGATCAGGACGTCGTCTTCGGCACACTCGACGCGGTCGCCTCGGGCAACGCCCGCGAAGCACTGCTCGCCGTCGATCGCACCGCGGAGACGGGCCGCGATCTGTCGTCGTTCGCGCGCGACCTCGAGCGCCAGGCGCGCGAGCTGCTCGTCGTGCAGACGCTGGGGGAGGTCCCGTCGCAGATCGCGATGACGGCCGAGCACGACGCGCTGCTCGCCGAGCAGGCCGAGCGAGTTCCCGGCACGGTCGCGATCGCACTGCTCGACCTGCTCAACGTCGCCCTGAAGGCGGTCCGTGACGGCGCCGACGCCCGCACGCAGCTCGAGCTCGCCCTCGTCAAGGCAGCGGCGCCCGAGGTCGATTCCGGCGCCCGCGCGCTGATGAGCCGGATCGAGCGGCTCGAGGCGAAGCTCGGCGCCGGCTCTTCCGCCACCGCGGTCGCCGCTCCGCCCGCCGCCGCTCCGGCTCCCGCAGACATACCCGCGCCGCCGCACGTCGCGGCCGCGTCGCCGGAACCCGCCCCCGGGTCGCCGCCCGCGGCCGCCGCGCCTGCTCCGTCGGCACCGGTCGTGCCGCCGCCGGCCGTCGCCGTCGCCGTCGCGGAACCGGACACCGGCGACGGGCCGACGCTGACGGCGATCGCCGATCCCGAGCCCGACCTCGACGGCGTCCGCGCCGTCTGGCCCGCGGTGCTCGATCAGCTGCGCGACGAGAACATGGTCCTCGCGACCGCCCTCAGCAGCGGCAGCCCGGTCTCGCTCGACGGCAGCGCGCTCGTGATCGCCTTCTCGGAGACGGACGACTTCAAGCGCCGCAAGGTCGACGCGGAGTCGCGCGTCGTAGCGGCCGCGGTGCGCACGTTCGTCGGTGCGCGCATCGAGGTCCGGACCGAGATCCGCGAGCGTGACGAACAGAACGAGCCGGCGCACGCGGTGCCGACCGACGACGAGCTCGTCGAGCGCTTCATGACAGAGTTCGACGCCGAGGAGATCGTCGCCGAGGAGCACCAGTCCTGATGCCACAGCCGCCCAACATCCAGCAGATGCTCAAGCAGGCCCAGGAGATGATGGCCGCGCAGCAGCAGGCTCAGGACGAGCTCAAGCAGCAGCAGGTCGAGGCCTCCGCCGGCGGCGGCATGGTCAAGGCGGTCGTCTCGGGCGACATGCGGCTCAAGCAGCTGACGATCGACCCCGACGCGGTCGACCCCGAGGACGTCGAGATGCTCCAGGACATGGTCGCCGCGGCGATCAACGAGGCTCTGCGTGCCGCCGAGGAGCTGCAGCAGTCGGCGCTCTCGGGCGCGGCGGGCGACTTCGACCCGGCGAGCGCGCTCGACGCCCTCGGCGGGCTGGGCGGGCTCGGCGCCGGGCCGCCGCCGATGAACCGCGCCGCGCGCCGCAAGCAGCGTTAGCCGGCGTGTACGCGCCTCCCGTTCAGCGCCTGATCACCGAGCTGGGCAAGCTGCCCGGCATCGGCCAGCGCACGGCGCAGCGGCTCGCGTTTCACATTCTGCGCACCGACGCCGAGGACGCGAACGAGCTCGCCGACGCGATCCGCGAGGTCAAGGAGAAGATCGGCCTCTGCGAGATCTGCTTCAACCTCGCCTCGGAGCCGATCTGCATGATCTGCGCCGACGAGCGCCGCGACACCTCGACGATCTGCGTCGTCGAGGAGCCCGGTGACGTGATCCCGCTCGAGCGGACGCACGAGTACCGCGGCCGCTACCACGTCCTCGGCGGCGCGCTGTCGCCGATCGACGGGGTGGACCCACAGGACCTGAAGATCGCCGAGCTCTACGCGCGCGTCGAGGCGGGTGGCATCGACGAGGTGCTGCTCGCGACGAACCCGACGACGACCGGCGAGGCGACGGCGCTGCACATCGCCGCGGCGCTGCACGAGCGCACGCCGGGCGTCTCGATCACCAAGCTCGCCTCGGGCCTGCCTGTCGGATCGGACCTGGAGTACGCCGACGAGGTCACCCTGGGGAAGGCCCTCTCGGGCCGCCGCAGTCTCTGAACGGGCAGGGCCGCCGTCGCGGGTGGGCGGGCTCTAATCTGAGGCCCGCCCATGGCTCCCATCGTCGTCATGAAGTTCGGTGGCACCTCCGTCGCGGACGCGGAGCGGATCAAGCACGCCGCGCGACGGATCGTGACCAAGCGCAACGAGGGCTATCGCGTCGTCGCCGTGCTCTCCGCGAGGGGCAAGGAGACCGACCGCCTGATCGCCGACGCGTTCGAGATCTCCGACACGCCCGACCCGCGCGAGATGGACATGCTGCTGTCGACGGGCGAGCGCCAGTCGTGCGCGTTGTGCGCGATGGCGATCCACGATCTCGGCCATCGCGCGATCAGCCTCACCGGTTCGCAGGCCGGGATCGTCACCGACACGACGCACACCAAGGCCCGGATCCTGGAAGTCCGCGCCGACCGCATCAACGAGGGCCTCGACGACGACCGGATCGTGCTCGTCGCCGGCTTCCAGGGTGTCTCGACCGCGCGCGACGTGACGACGCTCGGGCGCGGCGGCTCGGACACGACCGCGGTAGCGCTGGCAGCGGCCGTCGGCGCCGAGGTCTGCGAGATCTACACCGACGTCCCCGGCGTCTTCAGCGCCGATCCGCGGATCGTGCCCGACGCACGCAAGCTCGCGGTCGTCCAGTTCGACGAGATGCTCGAGATGGCGGCTTCCGGCGCCGGCGTGCTGCAGCTGCGCAGCGTCGAGTACGCGCGCAACCACGGCGTCCGGATCCACTGCCGATCGAGCTTCGACGACGCCCCTGGTACCTTCGTCGTGTCGGAGCAGGAGACCATGGAACAGCCTCTCGTCACCGCAGTTACGCACTCGACCGTGGAAGCCCGCGTGACGCTCCAAGGCGTCCCCGACACGCCCGGCGTCGCCGGCCGCGTGACGACCGCGCTCGCCGACGCCAGCGTCAACATCGACATGATCATCCAGAACGAGCGCGTCGCCGGCGAGGCCCGCGCGGACATGTCGTTCACGGTCCCGCGCGAGGACCTGCGGACCGCGCTCGACACGCTCGCGCCGATGGCCGAGGAGCTCGGCATCGCGGTCCTCAGCGACGAGGACATGGGCAAGGTCTCGATCGTCGGCGCCGGCATGCGCAGCCACCCCGGCGTCGCGGCGAAGGTGTTCTCGACGCTCGGCGCCGAGAACATCAACATCGAGATGATCTCGACGTCGCCGATCCGGATCTCCTGCGTCGTGCGCGGCGACCGCGTCGCCGACGCGGTCAAGGCGCTGCACAGCGCCTTCGAGCTGGCGGGCGACGACACGATCCGCGCCGAGCAGCCGTTCGGCGCGTTGGGGTCCTGATGAAGATCGCGATCGTCGGCGCGACCGGCGCCGTCGGCACGATCATGCGCCGGCTCGCACACGAGCGCCTCGGCGGCCACGAGCTGGTCGCCTTCGCGTCTGACCGCAGCGCCGGCCGGCAGCTCGACGACGGCCTCATCTGCCAGCCGCTGAACGACGAGACGATCGCGGGCTTCGACCTGGCGCTGTTCAGCGCCGGCGGGTCGACGTCGCGCGCGTGGGCGCCGCGCTTCGCCGATCAGGGCGCCGTCGTGATCGACAACTCGAGCGCGTTCCGGATGGAGCCCGACGTCCCGCTCGTCGTCAGCGAGGTCAATCCGGAGGCGATCGACGACTCGCCGCGCGGGATCGTCGCCAACCCGAACTGCACGACGATGGTCGCGATGCTGCCGGCGAAGGCGCTGCACGACCTCTATGGCATGACGGAGATGGTCGCGACGAGCTTCCAGGCCGCCGGTGGCGCCGGTCAGAAGGGCATCGACGAGCTGACCGGGCAGATCGCCACGGTCGGCGCCGACATCGATCAGCTTGTCTCCGACGGCGCGGCGGCGGCGGCGAAGGTGACGCATTCGGTACACGCGGCGACGCTCGCCTTCAACGTCGTGCCGCTGCTGGGCACGCTCGACGACGACGGCTACACCGACGAGGAGATGAAGCTCCAGAACGAGTCGCGCAAGATCCTCGGCATCCCCGGGCTGCGGGTGACACCGACCTGCGTACGCGTTCCCGTCGTCGTCGGCCACGCGATCGCGGTCCGCGCGACGTTCGAGCGCGAGCCCGACATCGCCGAGGCGCTGGCGGCGCTGGCGGCGTTCCCGAACCTCGTCGTCGACGACCTGCCGACGCCGCTTCAGTGGGCCGGCCGCAACGAGACCGCCGTCGGCCGCGTGCGTCGCGATCTCGCCGACCGCAACGCGATCAACTTCTTCGTCGTCGGCGACAACCTGCTCAAGGGTGCCGCGCTCAACACCGTCCAGCTCGCCGAGCTGGCGATCGCACGCGGGCGCGTCGGCGCCGGCGCCGCCGCCTAGCGGCTGGTCACGTTCCGGGTGCTCCGCCGGCGATGACGGTGGCGGTGAGGACGTAGCCGGCGACGAGAACGAGCAGGAGGGCGAAGCCATGGGCGAGGCTTTGGGCGCTGGCGCGGCGGCCGATCCGGGGGCCGAATAGGGCTCCTGCGACGCAGCCGGCTGCCAGTGGCAGGGCGATGCTGACGTCGACGCTGCTGCCGGCGGCCAAGTGCGCGGCAAGGCCGCAGGCGGAGACCACGGCAACGATCGAGAGCGAGGTGCCGATCGCGCCGCGCATCGGCATCGCGAGCATCACGGCGAGGACGGGGACGATGACGAAGCCGCCTCCGACCCCGAGGAAGCCGGTGAGGAAGCCGACGCCGATGCCGGCGACGACGACGCGGGTGCGCTGGACCGGCGGGCATCGAAAGCCGATGACGCCCTCCTTC
>DASRHW010000102.1:0-9486 GCA_035650375.1 Solirubrobacteraceae bacterium
CAGCGCCGCTTCCCAGGCGTCGGCGACACCGACCGGGTCGGGCGGCACCAGCGCCAGCTGCGGGCAGCGCGCGAGCGCCTCGCCCAGCCGCATGCCGGGGCGAACGCCGAACGCCTCGGCAGCGGGGGAGACCTCCCCCACACGCTGCTCGCTGCCCGGCTCGGGCGCCAGCGCCATCGGCTGCCCCAGCAGCCCCGGCCGGTCACCGACGGCGACTACCAGCTCGAACCGCGGGAGATGAACGCAGAGGATCACGATGCGAACACATGTTCGCATCAAGACCCTCACGGTGCAAGAGGTCGTCCGTGCCAACGTCGAGGCGCGGCGTTCGAGACATTTCGAAGACGTGTTCTAGTACCGACGAATCGTTGTCGCTGACCAGGACGCAGGCCCGAAGGAGTGCTCCGCACTTCGAGGGCCGAGGACGCCGTCAGCGGCGACGAGGCGAGGTTCTAGAACACGGACGACTGGCCGAACATCGTGCCGAGTCTCATGGCCAAGGCCAGATCGCCCTCGAGGTCGAGCTTGCCGGTCAGGACCGCGCGTGCCGCGTCGAGCTCGCCGGTGGCGATCCGCAGCATGTCGGCGAGCCCGAGCTTCAGTGTCAGCCGTGGGTCGGCGGACGCTTCGGGCCGCGCGGTGGCACCGGTGGCGTCGATCGCGATCGTCCAGAAGCGCGTCTCCTCGCCGACGCCGAGGTCGTACTGGATCTCGCCGACGAAGCCGTCCGCGGCCTCGAGGTCGAAGCGCTGCGTCATCGCCGAGAACAGCAGCTTCAGCCCGACGCTCGTGCCGGCGACGCGCTCGAGCAGACGATCGTCGCCGCGCTTGACGAGCGCCGTCAGCGCCGCCTCGCCGCCTTCGGCGAGCCGCGCCCGCAGCAGCCTGCCGACACGCGCCGCGTCCAGCGACCGCGATGCCTCGCCGAGCCCGTCGCCACCGGCCGGAGGTCCGCTCACACCGGGGAGGATCACATATGACGGGTCCGCCTCGCGCGGCGGCTCGCGCCGCGCGAGCGCCGCAGCGATCGCGCCGGCGAGCGCGTCGTCGCCGGCGCGGTCGGCATCGTCGGCGCGGGCGGCGAACGCGGGCAGCACGTCGCGCCCGAACAGCTCGATCGCCTCGCAGATGTGTTCATGGCGCGTGCGACCGGTCTGCATCACGAAGATCACCTGGTCGACGCCGGCGGCCTCGTAACGCTCGACGAGCTCCCGGACCTGGGCCGGCGTGCCGATCGCGCCGCGCAGCGAGCCGAGCCCCTGCTGCAGCATCTGCGCGCTGATCGAGCCCCCGGTGGCGCCCAGGCCGGTGCGCTCGCGCCGCTCGAGGAACTCCTCGTAGATGTTCGTCCGCCCCGGCCGGTGCTCGCCGAAGACGTAGTAGTGCGCCAGCGAGTAGCCGAAGAACTGAGCGCCGTCGAGCCCGCGCTCCAGGGCCGTGCGCTCGTCCTCGTGGATCATCATCGGCAGCGTCACGGCGAAGCGCGGGTTGACCGCGAAGCCGCCGGGAACGCAGCGCTCCGAGGCGATAATCGAGCGGTACTCGTCGACCCACTCGCGCGCCTCTTCGGGCTCGACGAACGAGAACGACAGCGCCCCGAGGCCCTTTCGCCCGGCGAGCCGGATCGTCTCGCGGTTCGAGCAGGCGACCCACAGCGGCGGGTGCGGCTTCTGCACCGGCTTCGGCACGACGTTGCGCTGCGGCATCGACAGGTAGCGGCCGTCCCAGCCGGCGAACGGCTCCTCGACCATCATCCGCGTCATCACGTCGAGCGACTCGTCCCACTGCGCGCGCTTGCTGGCGCGATCGACGCCGAAGCCCCCGAGCTCCGCTCCCGACGACGTCTCCCCCGTGCCCAGCTCGACGCGACCGCCGGAGACGAGGTCGAGCATCGCCGCCGTCTCGGCGACACGGGCCGGGTGCTGATAGCCCGGCGGCAGCGGCATGATCCCGAGCCCGAGCCGGATCCGCTTCGTCCGCTGCGAGGCCGCGGCGAGGAAGACGTCGGAGGCCGACGAGTGCGAGTACTCCTCGAGGAAGTGGTGCTCGACGGCCCAGGCGACGTCGAAGCCGACGCGGTCGGCGATCTCGATCTGCTCGAGCGCGTCGGCGATCATCTGCTGCTCGGCGCCGGGACCCCACGGACGCGGCAGCTGGTGCTCGTAGAAGATCCCGAACCGCACCTGCGGGACCATAGCCAGCGAAGCTCTCGACGCTGTTACGCGCTGACTGTGACGATGCAGCGATGAGTGCGGACGGGCGACGACGGTCGGACACCGAGGCACGCGGCCTCTCCGACGACGTCGCTCTGCTGACCGAGGTCCTCCACGACGTCGTCCGCTCGAGCCACGGCGCCGCCGCGGTCGAGCTGCTCGACGCCGCGGTCGAGTTGGGCCAAGCCGCCCGCGACGGCGACGGCGTCGCCGCCGATCGGCTTGCGGCACTCGTCGCCGAGCTGGAACTCGATCGCGCCGAGGTGCTCGTGCGTGCGCTGACGCGCTGGTTCCAGCTCGTCAACCTCGCCGAGGACAACGAGCGCGTGCGGCGGCTGCGGCGCCGTGACGTGCTCGACGCGCCGGCGCCGCGGCAGGGCTCGGTGCGCGAGGCGATCGCCGAGATCGCCCGCCGCGGGGCGAGCGCCGATGACGTCCGCGAGCTGCTCGCCAACGCGGATCTGCGGCTCGTGATGACCGCGCATCCGACCGAGGCGCGCCGGCGGACGACGATCGACAAGCTCGCTCGCGTCTTCTCGACGCTGCGCCGGCTCGACGAGGTGGCGCTGGCCGACGTCGACAACGCGCGACGGCGACTGCGCGCGACGGTGCAGGAGCTGTGGGGATCGGACGAGGTCCGAGCGACGGAGCTGAGCGTCCTCGACGAGGTCCACGGCGGCCTGATCCACTTCACGGCGACGATCGCCGGTGCCGTTCCCGAGGTCTACCGCGACCTCGAGGACGCGCTCGCGGCCGTCTACCCCGGCGAGCCGTTTGAGATCCCGGCGCTGGTCGGCTTCGGCTCGTGGATCGGTGGCGACCGCGACGGCAACCCGTTCGTCACGCCGGAGGCGACGACGCAGGCGCTGGGCCTGATGCGCGAGCACTGCCTGCGCTTCCTCGAGCGGCGCGTCGAGCTGCTCGCCGGCCGGCTGTCGCTGTCGGATCGCGTCGGCGGCCCCGCCCCGGCGCTCGAGCCGATCCCCGCGTTCGGCGCCGCGGCCTTCCCCGAGCTCGCCACCGACCTGGAGGCGCGCAACCCGACGGAGCCCTATCGGCGCGCGCTGACGTTCATGCGCGAGCGCGTGCGCGCGACGATCGCCGGCGACGAGCCGGGCTACGGCTCGCCGGCCGAGCTGCTCGCCGACCTGCGCGTGGTCGAGCGCGCGCTGCGCGATGGCGCCGGCGCATACACGGCGGCGGGCGACCTGCACGACGTCATCCGCCAGGTCGAGGTCTTCGGCTTTCACTTCGCGCGCCTCGACATCCGCGAGCACGCGCGGATCCATCGCAGCGCGCTGGCCGAGATCTACGCGACGCTCGGCGTCGGCGACTACGGCGATTCGCTGACAGAGGAGGAACGGATCGCGCTGCTGTGCCGCGACATCGCCGACCGCCGGCCGCTGATCCCCGCCGACATCCGCGGCTTCTCCGCGAGCACGCGCGAGACGATCGAGACCTTCCGCATGCTGCGCGCCGCGCTCACCGATACCCATCCCGGAGCGGTCGAGTCCTACGTCATCTCCGGCACCGAAGGGCCCGCCGACGTGCTCGAGGTGTTGCTGCTGATGAAGGAGGCGAGCCTCGCCGGCGCCGGTGGTGAGCGGGCGATGCTGCGGATCGTGCCGCTGTTCGAGGCCGGCGCGACGCTGGCCGCGGCGCCGGCGACGATCGACCGGCTGCTCCGCGAGCCCGTCTACCGCGCCGCCCTGCGCGCCGTCGGCGACGAGCAGGAGGTGATGATCGGCTACTCCGACTCGAACAAGGACGTCGGCTACGTCGCCTCGGGCTGGGCCGCCTACCGGGCACAGACCCAGATCGCGGCGGTCGTCGCCGGTCACGGATTGCGCTGGACCTTCTTCCACGGCCGCGGCGGCGCGATCGGCCGCGGCGGCGGGCCGACGCACGGCGCGATCCTCGCATTGCCGCCGGGGACGGTCCGCAGCTCGCTGAAGATGACCGAGCAGGGCGAGGTGCTGACGGAGAAGTACGCCGTGCCGGAGATCGCGCACCGCGAGCTCGAGCTGGCAACGAGCGCGATGCTGCTCTCCGGCGGCGCCGACGCCGACGCCCACGACCCCGCCTTCGATCAGGCGATGCAGGAGATGGCCGACAGCTCAGCGCGGCTGTATCGCGCGGTCGTCCACGACGATCCGGACTTCGGCCGCTTCTTCGCCGCGGTGACGCCGCTCGAGGAGATCTCGCGGCTGCGGCTCGGCTCACGCCCGGCGCGGCGCAGCGCCGGTGGCGGCATCGACGACCTGCGCGCAATCCCCTGGGTGTTCTCGTGGACGCAGGCGCGCATCGTCCTGCCGGCGTGGCTTGGGCTCGGCACGGCATTGCGCGACGCGCGCGAGCACCACGGGGCCGAGCTCCTGCGCGCGATGCACGACGGCTGGCCGTTCTTCGCCAGCCTGCTGGCGAACGCGGAGATGGCGCTGGCGAAGGCCGACCCCGCGATCGCGAGCCGCTACGCCACGCTCTGGGACGACGTGGAGGCACGCGAGCGGATCTGGGGCGTGCTGATGGGCGAGCTCGAGCTCGCCCGGAGCGAGCTGCTGATCATTCGCGGCAGCGACAGCCTGCTCCAGGGCGAGCCCGTGCTGCAGGCCTCGATCGCCCGCCGAAACCCGTTCGTCGACCCGCTGTCGTTCGTCCAGATCGAGCTGCTGTCGCGGCTGCGACGCACGCCCGAGGACGAGCAGGAAGAGCTCGGGCGGGTCAGCCTGCTGACGATCAACGGGATCGCCAGCGGCCTGCGCAACACGGGCTGAGCGCCCGGAACGCGCCTAGGTCAGCTGTGCGGTGACCACCGAGGTCTTCGAGCCGGCCTCGGGCTGCTCCGTTGGCACCCTGCCTATGGACGTCTTGCTCATCGCGAGCTACCGTCCTTCAGGTCATGTCGGCGTCGGCCGGAGCGACCACGTGAGAGCCCGCGAAGGTGTGGTCGGCGCGCCGGCGAGCCATGTTGCGCATAGGAGGGCGCGGTCCGCAACGGTCGCCGACGTCATGGTCGCGACGCTCAAGGCGTCGGACGTGCGTCGCGTCTACGGTCTTCCCGGAGACTCGCTCAACGGGTTCACCGACGCCATCCGCCGCGATGGAGCCATCTCGTGGGAGCACGTTCGCCACGAGGAAGCGGCGGCGTTCGCGGCTGCCGGCGAAGCGGCGATCACCGGAGAGCTCGCCGTCTGCGCCGCCAGCTGCGGACCGGGGAACCTGCATCTCGTCAACGGCCTGTTCGACGCCAACGCCAGCCGCGTCCCGGTGCTCGCGATCGCCGCGCACATCCCACGCGCCGAGATCGGAGGCAGCTACTTCCAGGAGACCCACCCGCAGGAGCTCTTCCGGGAATGCAGCGTCTACTCGGAGATGGTCAGCGTCTCCGAGCAGATGCCGCGAGTGCTGGAGATCGCCATGCGCCATGCCATCGAGCGCAGGGGTGTCGCCGTCGTGGTCATCCCGGGCGAGATCTTCCTCCACGACGCCCAGGCAGACACCCCCGCGGCGGTGATCCGGGCAACGCGATCGGTCACCCGCCCGAGCGAAGCGAGCGTCGCCGAGGCGGCCAAGCTCCTCAACGACGCCGAGCGCGTCACGATCCTTGCCGGGGCCGGATGCGAGGGAGCCCACGACGAGGTGATCGCGATGGCGAGCGCCCTGAAGGCACCCGTCGTGCACACGCTGCGCGGCAAGGAGTTCGTCGAGCACGACAACCCCTACGACGTCGGGATGACAGGGCTGCTCGGCCACGTGTCGGGCTACCGCGCGATGGAGCACTGCGACGCACTCCTGATGCTGGGCACCGACTTCCCCTACCGCCCCTTCTACCCCGACGACGCGACAGTGGTTCAGGTCGACCTTCGGGGCGAGCACATCGGTCGCCGAATCCATGTCGACGTTGGGCTGGTCGGCACCGTGAAGGACACGATCGAGGCGCTGCTTCCTCACCTGATCACGAGGCACGAAACCGAGCACCTCGACCGGATGACCTCGCACTACCGGCGCGCCCGCAAGCGGCTTGCCGCACTGGCTCGCGGCACGGGCGGCCGCGGGCCGGTCCACCCGCAGATCCTCGCTGACGCGCTGAACCGACTGGCTTCGGACGACGCCGTGTTCCTCGCCGACGTCGGCACGCCGGTGGTCTGGGCCGCTCGATATCTGCACATGAACGGCCGGCGGCGGCTGATCGGGTCCTTCAAGCACGGGACGATGGCCAACGCGATGCCTCAAGCCATCGGCGTGCAGGCCTCGCATCCCGGCCGGCAGGTCGTGACGCTTTCGGGCGACGGCGGCCTGGCGATGATGATGGGCGAGCTGCTCACCCTTCGTCAACAGAACCTGCCGGTGAAGGTCGTCGTCTTCAACAACGGAGCGCTCAGCTTCGTCGAGCTCGAGATGAAGGCCGACGGCATCGTCAACTTCGGCACCGACCTCGACAACCCGAGCTTCGCCGAAGTCGCTCGCGCGATCGGACTGCACGGCGTTCGCATCGAACACCCCGACGACGTCGACGACGGCCTGAGGACGGCATTCGCCCATGAAGGTCCGGCAGTGATCGAGGTGATGACCGCGCGACAGGAACTCTCCATCCCGCCGGCGATCTCCGCGGCCCAGGCCAAGGGGTTCACGCTCTGGGCGACCCGGAGCATCCTGTCCGGCCGCGGTGACGAGGTGCTCGAGGTAGCCAAGACCAACATTCGCGCGCTCTCGCGCGAGTGACCCGAGCTAGGTCAGTTGTGCGGTGACGACCGGCTCGGTCGTCGGCGCGGACCCGACGTCCGCCGGCTCGACGGAGACCATCACCTGGCGCACGCCATCGAGGTTCAGCGTCGCCCGCGCCGAGCCCTTCGACGGCGTCGCGCCGAGCGTTCCGGCGAAGCGCGGCTTCTCGTTCGCGCGCTGGGTCCAGATCGCGTAGACGTGGCCGCCCGACGGCGACGGCATCCCGGACGCCACGAGCGTTCCTGAGCCACCGTTGACCTCGACCTGGGCGTTGGCCTTCGGGATCAGCACCTGCGCCTGGATCGTGCGGGTATCGGAACCGCCACCGGCGAGCGCGACGACGACGAGCACGACGGCCGCGGCCGCCCCCGCCCCGCTGAGCGCCGTCGCGAGCGGCCGCTCCGTCAGCCGTGCCCACCAGCGCCTGCCTTCCGGCTTCACCGTGACGCGATCGGCATCCGGGCCCGCGGCGCGCAGCAACTCGGCCTCGGAGCGCACGACCGCCATCAGCCGTTGCTTCATCTCCGGCGGCGGATCGCGCTGTTCGACCGCGAGCGGCAACATCGTCGCCGTCGCCTGGAGCTCGTCGTACTCGGCGCGACACGACGCGCACGTCCCGAGGTGCTCGACGAACGGGTCGATCGCGTCGTGCTCGAGCGCGCCGAGCACGAACGGCGCGACGTTGTCGCTCTGTGGGCAACGCATGTCGTCGGACCCGGTCATGACGTACCCCCCGCGATGCCGATCAGCTCGCCGCGCATCTTCTGCAGCCCGAGGCGCATGCGCCCCTTCACGGTCCCGATCGGCGCGTCGAGGATCTGCGCGATCTCGGTGTGCGTGAAGCCGCCGAAGTACCCCAGCGTGATCACCCTCCGCTGCTCGATCGGCAGCGCCTCGAGGGCGGCACGGACCTCACGCGACTGTTCACGCTCGATCGCCTCGACATCCGTGCGGTCAGGCGCCTCGATCCGTTCCTGAAGCCCCTCGTCATCGACGATCTTGCTGTCGTGGCGGGTGGTGCGGCGCAGCGCGTCGATCGCGCGATGGTGCACCACGGCGAGGATCCAGGTCCGCACGCTGCCGCGGCTGCCGTCGTGGTGCGAACCGGATCGCCAAAGCGACAGGAACGCCTCCTGGACCACATCCTGGGCCGGAGCCTGCGCTCCCATCATCCGGTACGCGAGCGAGTAGGCAGCCCGCTCGTGACGGTCGTAGACGACTTCGAACGCGTTCTCGTCGCCGCTCTGGGCGAGCCGGATCAGGTCCTCGTCGGCGAGATCGCGCAGGCCACCGGTGGCCGGCGAGGGCGCTTCACGTCTGTGACTGGTGGCCCGAAGGCGCATTCCAGTCGAGGGTACGTCGCGAAGCGCGAATCAGATCACCGCCGCTGGACGTCTCCCGGCTGCTTCGCGAGGTCGCGCCAGCGCGCGGTCGCGGGCGCGAGAGCATCGTCGACGATCCGGTTGCGGATCGTCCCGATCCCCTCGATCTCGACTTCGACGACGTCTCCGTCGACCAGCAGCAGCGGCGGCGTCCGCGCCACGCCGACGCCGCCCGGTGTACCGCTGATGATCAGGTCACCCGGCAGCAGCTCCGTCCACGACGAGATGAACTCGATCTGGCTCGCGAGGTCGAAGATCATCTGGCTTGTCCGCGCCGACTGGACGGTCTCCCCGTTGAGCCGCGTCTCGAGCGCCAGGTCGGTCGGATCGAGCTCGTCCGCCGTCACGATCACCGGGCCGATCGGCAGCGTACGATCGAAGTTCTTCCCCGACGTCCACTGGCCGCCGCGCCGCTGCCAGTCGCGCACGCTGACGTCGTTGGCGACGGTGTAGCCGAAGACGTGCCCGAGCGCCGCGTCCGCCGGGATGTGCCGCCCAGGCCGGCCGATGACGACCGCGAGCTCGCCCTCGTAGTCGACGCTGTCCGAAACGGAGGGCCGGGGAACGTCGTCGTACGGTCCCGTGATCGAGGTGCCGAAGCGCAGGAAGACCTCCGGCCACGCCGACACCTCGCTCTTGAGCTCGTCGCGGTGCTCGGCGTAGTTGCGGCCGACACAGAAGATCCGGTTCGGGCTGTCGAGCGGTGGCCCCAGCTCGGAGACCTCGACCGGCTCGGCAGTGGCCAGCGCCGCTTCGATACGCGCGAGCGAGGCAGCGTTTGCGAGAAGCGCCGTCAAAGTCCGCGGGCCGGCGTCGCCCGTGGCGCCGGCGATGTCCACCCACCCGGCCGGCCCTTCGGCGATCAGCCGCAGCGTGCCGCCCTCTCGACGGTGCGCGAGTCTCATCGGCCGATAGTAGGCATAGAAAAGCCCCGCCGGAGCGGGGCTTTCCCTTAGCGAGCCTGTAAGCCGGATTCTGTCGTGTACAGCCATCCATCTTTGCGGCCTACCTGGACCTCGGCGAGCAGCCTGCAAACGGTCCTGCTTGGCCTTGCACCGGGTGGGGTTTGCCTTGACGCGGCCTGTCGCCAGGACGCCGGTGCGCTCTTACCGCACCTTTTCACCCTTGCCTGTGCGCGACTCAGCTGAGGTCGCGCCATCGGCGGT
>DASRHW010000103.1:0-9065 GCA_035650375.1 Solirubrobacteraceae bacterium
CCAGGCGTCGATGCCCGCCGACGAGCTGATGGGCCAGCGGATGCAGACCGGCGTGCTCGCCGTGCTGGGCCAGCTTGGCGCGACGCGCAACTGGATGCGGATCGGCTGCGAGTGGTGGTTCGCTGCCGAACCGGCGACGGAACTGGGGCGCGATGAGTGGGCCTACTTCGAGGCCAGGGGCGAGAAGCGCACGCGGCGCTTCAGCACCCGCGCCGCCGACAGCTGAACCCGGCGCTCAGCCGAGCAGCGGCGCGACGGACAGCCTGGGCGCGAGGCTGCGCAGCTCCGCCGGCAGCGACCCGGGCGTCGCGAGCTCGGCCAGCAGCGCCTTGTGATGACCTTCGGCGCGGGCGTGCCCGTACGGCGCGGCGAGCTCGCGGTCGACCATGAACGCCCAGTCCGACGACTGCAGTGCGAGCAGCTCACGCGCCGCGCGCGGCGTGACGCCGCGGCCGGCGGCGAGCAGTGCAAGCTCGGCGGCGCGAGCGCGCCACGCGAAGCCGGCGACCGCGGGGCCGCTCCAAGTCGTCAGGTCGCGTGGCGTTCCCCAGCTCGTCACCGGCAGCGCAAGCTCGGCGGCGGCGGGCGCGGGCACGCCGTCGGCCTCACGCCGCTCGAGCGCGTCGTCGAGGTGAACGAGCTCGAGTCCTTGGCGCTCGCACTCGTCGATCACCGCCCGCAGCCACTGCGGCCCCTCATGCCACCAGTGCCCGAGCAGCTCGGTGTCGATCGCGCAGACGACGAGCGCGCCGGGCTGCTCGCGCGCCTCACGCAGGCGGACGAGCACACGGGCGACGAAGTCCGCCGCGTGCTCGCGCGCGAGCGCCGCCCCGCGATCGGGGTCATACGGCGTGCCGTCGACCGCCCAGACGCGGTGGTCGATGCGCGTGCGGTGGTGGTAGTCGCGGTAGCCGCCGTCGGCCGGGTAGCCGTCCTGGCTCCAGACCAGGTCCGTCGTCTGACGGTCGAGCGGCACCAGCGTGAGGTCGCCGGCGCCACGCAGCGGCTGCAGGTTTGCGAGTGAGCCGAGCCCGAGCACGTCGCTGAGGTCGACGCACGTCGCCCGCGCGCCCTCCTCGGCAAGCAGCGGCTCGAGCCAGCTCGAGTGCGCGCACTCGGGCAGCCAGAAGCCGCCGCGCCAGTCGCCGAAGCGCGAGCGATGGCCGTCCACCCCGGTCTGGATCTGCAGCCGCGCGCCGGCGTCGGTCGCCAGCAACGGCAACACAGCGTGTGTGGCCGACGAGGTCCACGACGCGAACGGCGCGAAGCGGGCGAGCACGTCGGGCCGCGCCGCGAGCTCGTCGGCTGCGCGCGCGTAGACGGCCGCCGAGTGATCGAGCGGTGCGTGAAGCTCGGCGGCCAGCTCGGCGCGGTCGATCGCGTGCGCCGCCGGGCGGATGTCGCGGATGAAGTCGAGGCAGCGCTCGATCGCGTCCGGCGCCGCGAGCTGGTCGCAGAGCACCGGCGTCAGCGAGACGGTGACCGGCGCGCCCGTCTGCTCGAGTACGTCGAGCACCGGCAGGTAGCTCGTCGCGACCGCCTCCCACAGCCACTCCTCGCCGAACGGCCACGTGTCGAAGCCCTCGACGTACGGCATGTGGGTGTGGAGGACGAGGGCGAACTGGCCGTCGTAGCTCTGGTCTCTGGCCACGGTGAGACCCTAATGACGACCGCGTAGCAGCCGGGCCTAGCGGTGATCGCCTCGCCTACGCGCGAGCTCTGGCCGCGTTGCTGCTGCGCAGAGGCAACGCCTGAAGGTTGGGGCATCGGCCCGGGTGCGCGGAGGAGAGAGAGGCGCAAACCGGCAGACCGATGCCGCTGGCAACACTAAAGACGGCGCCGGCGCCGGCGTGATGATTCTGTGAAGCGCTGCAACCGCGGCCTCGAGTTGCCGTATTCCGCAGTATGGGCAACGAAGATCGCCTCGTGTCGATCGTTGGCTGGGCCCTCGTGGCGACCTCGATCGCGATCATCTGGGGCGTCCCCTGGCTGCTGTCCTAGCCGTGACCTTTCAGCCCGCCTCGGTGTGAGTACGACCGACGCCGCGGTCCCGTGCGGCCCGGCCGGGCGACCGGCACTGCCGGTGATCGCCCGCGAGTGGGGACGCATCGGAATCGTCGGGTTCGGCGGCCCAGCTGCCCACATCACGCTCCTGCGGCAGCTGTGTGTGGAGCGACGGCGCTGGATGGACCCGCAGGACTTCGAGCGTGCCATCGCGGCAACGAGCCTCCTTCCAGGGCCGAGCTCGACGCAGCTCGCGATCTACTGCGCGTGGCGCGCGGGCGGCATTCCGGGCGCGTTCCTCGGGGGCATCTGCTTCATCGCTCCCGCGGTGATCATCATCCTCGCCCTGTCGGTCGCGTTCCTCTCGTCGGCGCCGCCGACGTGGCTGCGGGGCATGGGCGCCGGGGCGGGGGCAGCCGTCGCGGCCGTCGCGGTCCGCGCGGGCGCCGAGCTCGCACCACCGATCTGGAGGCGAGCGAACAGCGCGGCCAAGGTGCGCGTGGCGGGTTACGCGGTCGCCGGAGCGGCCGCGACCGCAACGCTGGGTCCGTGGCTGGTGCTCGTGCTGCTTGCCTGCGGTGCCGTCGAGCTGGGATGGCGACGACTGCCCGGGGACCGCGCCTCGTTCCACACCTGGCCGGTCCTGCTCGCCGCCGCGCCTGCCGCCGGCGGGATGGCGGCCCTGGCCTGGACCGCGTTCAAAGTCGGCGGCCTCGCGTTCGGCGGCGGCTTCGTGATCATCCCGCTCATGCAGCACGACGCGGTCGCGACGTACCACTGGATGACCGACGGGCAGTTCCTCAACGCCGTGGCCCTCGGTCAGGTCACCCCAGGTCCGGTGGTCGCGACCGTGGCGGCCGTCGGCTACGCCGCGCACGGGATCGCCGGCGGCCTGGTCGCGGCGGTGGTCGCGTTCGCCCCATCGTTTTCGTTCATCCTGATCGGCGCGAAGCGATTCGAGCGGCTGATCGCCAACCCTGCCGCCGGGCGCTTCCTCGCAGGCGCCGCTCCAGCCGCAGTCGGAGCCATCGTCGGGTCCGCGATTCCGCTCGCCGGCGCCCTCGGCGAGACCTGGCAGCTCGGCGTCCTCGCCGGCGCCGCTGTCCTGCTGTTCGTGCTGCGCCGTGGTGTCGTCGCCACGCTGCTGATCGCGGGCGCGGCGGGCGTGGCCGTCGCGCTCCTCGGGGCCCCTCTGCCGCGCTGACCGTCGCGGCGCGGCGTTCCGTCAACCGGCAGGCGCTACCCGGCCGGCACCGGCTTGCGCCACATCACCGCGACCGGCGGCCCGCCGTCCGGCGCGTGGAACTCGTCCACGTGCTCGAACCCGAGCCGCGCGTAGCGCTCGTGGTTGGCCGGGTTGCTCGACTCGAGCAGCGCCGGCTCGCCGAGCGCGTCGATCCGTTGCAGGCACTCCGCGAGCAGCCGAACGCCGGCGCCACGGCCGCGGTGGTCAGGATGCGTCGCCAGCAGGCTCAGGTAGTGAAACGGCGCGTCGGGATGGTGCGCCTCGAAGCGATCGAGGAGCTCGAGCACCAGCTCGGCCTGCGCGTCGCCGTGCCACTCGCGCAACAGCGGCGCCATCGTGAGCTCGTCGCTCTCGGAGATCTCGCGACCGCCGGGTGGGACCCACACCGCGACGGTGCCGACGTCGACCCATGTGGCCTCCTGCGCGATCGACGCGTTGACGATCATGCCCCACCAGACGCGGTACTGGACAGCCCGGCGCCCCGGGTCCGGGAACGCCCAGGACCACACCGGATCCCTGTCGAACGCGAGCGTGATCGTCTCGATCACCACTTCCGCGTCCGCGCTGGTCGCGAGGCGTGCGCCCATCGCGGCCGATGCTACGCCGCCCGAGCGGGCACGACCAGGTGCTAGGACGCTTCGGCGGCGACCATTCGCAGCGGCATCTTCTCGACCGACAGCCGCGGCCACGTCCGTCGCTCGATCTCACCAGCGAGCTCGAACGAGGACGTTCGCGCGAGCAGTTCCTCCACGGACACGCGCATCTGCATCCGCCCCAGCGGCGCGCCGAAGCAGAGGTGGACGCCGCGGCCGAAGGCCATGTGCCGCTTGACGGGGCGGTCGATGTCGAACTCGCCGGGCCGCTCCCAATGCGCGGGATCGACGTTCGCGGAGCCGTAGTTGACGAAGACGGTGTCGCCGGCCTTGATCGTCTGGCCGTCGATCTCGATGTCCTGGACGCACAGCCGCGGCATCTGCTGCTGCGGGGTGTCTATCCGCAGGCTCTCCTCGACCGCGTCAGGAATCCGGTCGGGGTTCTCGCGCAGGAACTGCTGCAGCTCGGGGTCGCGAGCGAGCCGCAGGACGAGGTTGCCGATCCCGCTGGCGCTGGTCGACCGCCCGGCCATGATCAGCGTCATGATCATCATCAGCACGGCCTGGTCGTCCATCGGCTCGTCGCCGAGCTTGCCGGTGGCGATCCCGCTGACGATGTCGTCGCCGGGCGAGGCGCGGCGCTCGCTGATCAGCTCCAGCAGGTAGGGCGTCACCTTCATCAGGTGCTCGATCGGCAGGCCCGCCGACGCGCGCGGCGCGACGCCCGAGCCGGTCAGGCGCTCCATCTCCGACGTCCACTCGTCGTAGACCTGCCAGTCCTCCTTGACGCGCAGGAACCTGCACAGCACGCGCGTCGAGTACGCGTACGCGTAGCCGCGGCCAAACTCGCCGCCGCCGGCGGCGACCATCGCGTCGATCATCTCGGCAGCGATCGGACGCACCTCAGCCTCGACGCGCGCGATCGGCTCCTTGGCGAAGAACTGGTTGACCAGCCGCCGGTACGGAGTGTGCTCGGGCGGATCGGCCATCAACGGCATGATCCGTGGCCCGTCCTTCGGGACGGTCACGTTGCTGAAGGTCTTGTAGTCAACCGCCGCCTTGGCGATCTCGTCGTGGCTGAAGATGCCCCAGATGAAGCCGCCGTCACCGTCGTCGTAGCGAGCGACGGGGCTCTGCTCGAGCATCGCCGCGTAGGCCGCGCCGGTGCCGTCAGCGCTGCCGTCCTCGACGTCCGCGAGCGTCGTGCTCGGATCCCAGATCAGCGATTCCACGGTGTCCCCCCGTCTCGATCTGTGCGTGCGGCCATATCCGCACAAAGCGAAACTCTAGAGTACAGATACAGCGGCGAGCTAGGCTTCCGTGCTTCCACCGGTCGCTTTCGACGCCATGCCCTCTCTCGTCACGCAACCCGAGGCGCCGCTGCCGCGCATGACACGGAGCCAGACTCGCGAGCAGGCGATCCTCGACGCGGCCGTCGCGCTCGTCGCCGAGCTCGGATACGAGCGCGTGACGATGAACGACATCGCCGCTCGAGCCCGCGCCTCGAAGGCGACGATGTACCGCAAGTGGCCGACGAAGGCCGACCTGATCAACGCCGCGCTCGAACGCCACGCCGTCGCCGACGAGCAGCGCACGTGGGAGGACACCGGCTCGCTTCGCGGCGACCTGGTCGCGGTCGTCCGCGGCATCTCGCGGATCACGGCCGGCAACGAGGGCCCGTCGTTCCTCGGCATGCTCGAGGCGGTGCGCGCCGACCCGAAGCTGCGCGACCTGCTTCGCCGGCAGATCACCCGCACGGCCATCAAGGGCGACACGGCGCTCGTCGCGCGCGCCCGCGATCGCGGCGAGAACGTCCGCGAGGACGGGACCGCGTGGGTCTACGAGATCGCGATCGGCGCGGTGATCATGCAGACGCTGCTGCGCGGCGAGCGCCCCGACGAGGCGTTCGAGGAAGAGCTCGTCGACCGCGTCCTGATGCCGCTGATGCTCGACCACTCGCAGGAGTAGCCTGCCCGGTATGAGCCCAATCGGTCGCAAAGGGCCGGAGCAGCGCCTCGAACTGCGAACGAAGGACGGCCGCCGGGCGGTGATCAAGCTGCCCGAGGAGCTACAGAGGCAGCTCGGCCCGACCAAGAGTGAGACGCAGGCGCGCCCGAAGCCCGAAGAGCCGCCGGACCCCCGCCCCTCGCTGCTGCGCAACGTCCCGCCCTACGGCGCCGGCTGAGCGCCTACCGCCGGCAGACGGCGACGAGGTCGAGCGCGCCCTCGAGCCGCTCCGGCGGACCGGCGCGAAGCGCGAAGTCGCGGACGGAGATCGCCGGGACGAAGCGGTCGTAGAACCGCTTCGTGAGGCCGAGGCGGCGATGCACGTCATCCCAGCGCGCGTGACGAAGCGCGAGCTCGTGCAGCCGCAGCCTGCGCGCATGGAAGACGCCGAACAGCTCGACCTCCGCGAAGCTCGCCGCGCACAACGCCGCGAACTCCGCCGGACGGTATTCGACGACGTGCCACGGATTGCCGGAGTGCTCGGCGCCGGCGGCCGCCAGCGTCAGGACATTCGGCGTCGACACGTACGCGGCGCCGCCCGGCCGCAGCTGCGAGCCGATCCGGTCGAGCACCGCGCGCGGATCGGCGACGTGCTCGATCGTCTGCAGGAAGACGACGGCGTCGCACGGCTCGGCGAACGTCTCGGCGAGGTCGCGGCGAAACGTCACCTGCGGGTAGCGCAGCCGCGCGTGCTCATAGGTCTCCTCGTTGGGCTCGATGCCGACGACCGACGCGGCGCGCCGCGCGAGCTCGGCGGCGCCGTAGCCCTCGCCCGACGCGAGGTCGACGACGTGCCCGCCGACCACCTGCCCGGCGATCCACTCGTAGACCGCGAGATGGCGGCGGTACCAGTAGTTCTCGGCCGGGACGTCGGGAAGCGTCCGCTCGCCCGTCAGCTCGAGCGGCGGGACGCCGGGCGGCTGGTCGCGTTGCCGGTGAATCTCCTGCGGCGGCGCGGACACGGGCCGAGCGTAGCCGTGAGGACGGGCCGAGCGGACGGGGCGATCTAGACTCGCGGCGGATGGTCGCGCCGCCCACCCCCGAGGAGATCCACGACGTCAACACGCGCTACCACGACGTCGCGGCCGCGGATTACGACGCCAAGTGGGGCATCGACTTCGGCGCGATCGGCCGCCGGCAGGTCCGCGGCAAGGTCGCGAAGCTGCTCGGGCCGTGGCCGGGACCGTTCCAGCGCAGCCTTGAGATCGGCGCCGGCACCGGTTACTTCACGCTCAACCTGATGCAGGACGGCACGATCGCCGAGGCGACGTGCACCGACATCTCCCCCGGCATGCTCGCGACGCTCGCCGGCAACGCCGAACGGCTCGGGCTCGACGTGCGAACCGTCGTCGCGACGGCCGAGGAGCTGCCGTTCGCCAACGAGGCCTTCGACCTCGTCCTCGGCCACGCCGTGCTGCACCACATCCCGGACCTCGAGCAGGCGTTCGCCGAGATCGCTCGCGTGCTGCGCCCCGGCGGCACCTTCCTGTTCGCCGGCGAGCCGTCGCACAACGGCGACCGCCTCGCGGCCGTGCCGAAGCGCGGCGCCCTGGCGATCGCGCCGCTGTGGCGCAAGCTGCTGCGTGCCGCGCCCGCGCCCGAGCACACGCATCGGCACGGACACGAGCACGCCCACGGCAGCATCGAGCACGAGCTCGAGAGCACCGTCGACGTCCACGCGTTCACCCCGGCCGAGCTGCGTGGCTTCGCCGAGCGCGCCGGCTTCGACGGCGTCACGGTCCGCGGCGAGGAGATGGTCGCGAACTGGTTCGGGTGGTTCAACCGCACGATCGAGGCGACCGCCCGCCCCGAGGACGTCCCGTACCGCTGGCGCCAGTACGCCTACCACGGCTACGTCCAGCTTCAGCGCGTCGACGCGGCACTGCTCGAACCGAGGCTGCCGGCGGGCTGGTTCTACAACCTGATGATCTGCGGCCGCAAGCCCGAGCGATGAGCCGCGAGATCTGGCCCGGCGATCCGTTTCCGCTCGGCGCCACGGCAGACGCCGGCGGCACCAACTTCTCGCTGTTCAGCGAGAACGCCGACGGCGTCATGCTGTGCCTCTACGACGGCGACGACAACGAGGAACGGATCGAGCTCGTCGAGGTCACTGCCCACGTCTGGCACTGCTACCTGCCAGGCGTCGGCCCCGGCCAGCGCTACGGCTACCGCGTCCACGGCCGCTACGCACCTGACGAGGGCCATCGCTTCAACCCGGCGAAGCTTCTGATCGACCCCTACGCGAAGGCGATCGAGGGACCGATCGCGTTCGACCGCGCCAGCGTCCTGCCGTACATCCCGAACACCGACGGCGGCGACCGTGCCGACCTCGAGATCGACGAGAACGACTCCGCCGACGCGATCCCGAAATCCGTCGTCGTCGACGCCGGCTTCGACTGGGAGGACGACGTGCCGCCACGCCGCCCCTGGGCCGAGACGATCATCTACGAGACCCACGTCAAGGGCTTCAGCAAGCTCCACCCCGAGATCCGCGAGGACCTCCGCGGCACCTATGCCGGGCTCGCGTCGGAGCCGGCGCTCGACTACCTCGACCAGCTCGGCGTCACCGCCGTCGAGCTGCTGCCGATCCACCACATCGCCGACGAGGAGTTCCTGCACCCGAAGCGACTGACGAACTACTGGGGCTACAGCTCGATCGGCTATCTCGCCCCGCACGCGCTGTATGCAGCGACAGGCACGTACGGCGGCCAGCTCAACGAGTTCAAGGGGATGGTCAAGGCGCTGCACCGGCGCGGCATCGAGGTGATCCTCGACGTCGTCTACAACCACACCGCCGAGGGCAACCACCTCGGGCCGATGCTGTCGTTCAAGGGCGTCGACAACGCCGCCTACTACCGGCTCGTGCCCGGCGACCTCGGTCACTACATGGACTACACGGGGACCGGGAACACGCTCAACACGGTCAACCCGGCGGTGCTGCGGCTGATCATGGACTCGCTCCGGTACTGGGTCGGCGAGTGCCACGTCGACGGCTTCCGCTTCGACCTCGCCAGCGCGCTCGCCCGCGGCCTCTACGACGTCGACCGCCTGCACTCATTCTTCGACACGATCCACCAGGACCCGATCCTCAGCCAGGTCAAGCTGATCGCGGAGCCGTGGGACGTCGGCCCCGGCGGCTACCAGGTCGGCAACTTCCCGATCCTCTGGAGCGAGTGGAACGGCATCTACCGCGACGTCGTTCGCGACTTCTGGCG
>DASRHW010000104.1:0-14996 GCA_035650375.1 Solirubrobacteraceae bacterium
TCGTCCTGGCCGGAGAGGAAGAAGCGCGACTCGCCCGGATCGCCCTGGCGGCCGGCGCGGCCGCGAAGCTGGTTGTCGATCCGGCGTGACTCGTGGCGCTCAGTGCCGATGATGAACATGCCGCCCGCCTCGACGACCTTCTCGCGGTCCTCCTCGACGCGATCGGAGATCCGCGGCAGCAGCTCGGCGAACTGCTCGGCGTAGCCCGGCTCGCCGGGCTGGAGCCCGAGCTTGGCGAGCTCGCGCTGGGTGATGTGCTCGGCGCTGCCGCCGAGCTTGATGTCGACACCGCGGCCGGCCATGTTGGTCGCGATCGTGACGGCGCCGGGCTGGCCGGCCTCGGCGACGATCTCGCCCTCGCGCTCGGCGTGCTCGGGCTTGGCGTTGAGCACCGTGTGGGCGATCCCGCGCGCGGCGAGCTGGCTGCCGAGCAGCTCCGAGACCTCGACCGAGATCGTGCCGACGAGCACCGGCTGGCCGGCCGCGTGGCGCTGCTCGATCTCGCGTACGACCGCCGACCACTTGCCGTCCTTGGTCTTGTAGACCTGATCGTTGCGGTCGATCCGGACCATGTTGCGATTCGTCGGGACCTGGACGACGCCGAGCTTGTAGATCTTCATGAACTCGGTCGCCTCGGTCAGCGCCGTGCCCGTCATTCCCGCGAGCTTGTCGTACATGCGGAAGTAGTTCTGCAGCGTGATCGTCGCCAGCGTCTGGTTCTCCTCCTGAACACGGACGCCCTCCTTGGCCTCGATCGCCTGGTGCAGACCCTCGCTCCAGCGCCGGCCTTCGAGGATCCGGCCGGTGAACTCGTCGATGATCCCGACGACGCCGTCGATCACCGCGTAGTCGACGTCGCGCTTGTAGAGCGACTCGGCCTTGAGCGACTGGATCAGGTGATTGACGAGGTGGCCGTTCTCGGCCCGGTACAGGTGATCGATGCCGAGAAAGCGCTCGGCCTTGGTCACACCCTGCTCGGTGACGGCGATCGTCTTGTGCTTCTCGTCGAACTCGAAGTCGAACTCGGCGACGAACTCCTTCTTCGACTTTGGGTCGAGCCCCTCGGGCTTCTTGCCCGCGACCATCTGCGGCGCGAGCTTGGCGAACGTCGCGTAGAGGTCGCCGGCCTGTTCCGGGGCGCCGGAGATGATTAGCGGCGTCCGCGCCTCGTCGATGAGGATGTTGTCGACCTCGTCGACGATCGCGAACTGGTGCATGCCGACCGGGCGGCCGTCCTCGCCGATGCGACCGCCGTGCTGGACCTTCTCCTCGAGCGACTGGGCCATGTTGTCGCGCAGGTAGTCGAAGCCGAACTCGGAGTTGGTGCCATAGGTGATGTCCGAGGAGTAGGCGACCTGCTTCTCCTCGTAGTCCTGCATGTTCTGCAGGATCCCGACGGTGAGCCCGAGAAACGTGTAGATCGGCGACATCCACTCGGCGTCGCGGCGAGCGAGGTAGTCGTTGACCGTGACGAGGTGCACGCCCTTGCCGGCCATGGCGTTGAGCACGACCGCGAGCGTCGCCGTCAGGGTCTTGCCCTCGCCGGTCTTCATCTCGGCGATCTCGCCGCCGTGGAGGACCATGCCGCCGATCAGCTGGACGTCGAAATGGCGCATGCCCATCGTGCGACGCCCGGCCTCGCGCGTGATCGCGAACACTTCGGGGAGCAGGTCGTCGAGGTCGCGCCCTTCGCGCGCCTCCTCGGACAGCGCGGCGAAGCGCTCGCGCAGCTCGTCGTCGCTCTCGAGCTCGAGCTCGGGCTCGAAGGCGTTGATGCGCTCGACGCGACGCTCGTAGGCCTTGAACTTCTTGCTCTCGCCGACGTTGAGAGCACGCTCCAGGATCCCCATGGAGGCAGCGTAGCAGTGGCTTCGAGCCCGAAAACGGGGCCGTCGAGCAGCCTCGAGGCGGGCCTCTCAGGCCGCG
The DNA here is from genome assembly GCA_035650375.1 of Solirubrobacteraceae bacterium. Lineage (GTDB taxonomy): Bacteria > Actinomycetota > Thermoleophilia > Solirubrobacterales > Solirubrobacteraceae > BP-464. The sequence goes on from DASRHW010000104.1 coordinate 1,927, forward strand.
CCCCGGGCGCTGCTCGAACCGCTCTTCGGAGGGTGGCTCAGATCGCTGGCTGGATGCCGCTGCGCGCTGCCGGGTCGCGCGCCTCGCGGCGCCTGCGCCGCTTCTCGCGGTGGCGCGTGACCTGCGGCCCGAGCTCGTCGTTGACCATGTTGATCGAGCGCTTGAAGTCGCTCGACGCGCCGCGCGCACGCAAGGTCGCTCCCTTGAGGTAGAGCGTCGCGTCGACCACCTGCGCATCCGGGTTGGCGGGGTTGCGCTCGTGCGAGAGCTCGACTTCGAGCCTGGCGAGCTCGGAGACCTGTCTGGAGACCTTCGTGAAGCGCTTCTCGACGTGATCGCGCAGCTCGTCAGTGACGGAGACGTTGCGGCCCTTGACCTCGATCTTCACCGAGACCTCCTTGTCGTCGTTGGCGATTCGTTCGGGATGTTACGACGCTGTTGAGACAACCTCAACAGATGTCATCGAGGTTCCCCGGCAAGCCCAAGGGCTAGTCCCACCTGCGCCGAGAGGTGGCTCCGCGACGCCTTAGCGCAGCGTCCGCGCATAGGTCAACGCGACGACTCGAAGCGCCCCTCCGGAGGACAGCGCCCTCGCGGCCGCGTCAAGCGTCGCGCCCGTGGTATGGACGTCGTCGACGAGCACGACGCGTTCGGGCACGACGCCCGTGACCTCGAGAGCGACGGCGCCACGGCGCAGGCGCTCGGCGCGACCGGCACCGAGCTGTCGCGGCAGCGGCGGCGCGCGCAGCAGCCCGCGGGCCAGCGGCAGCCCGGTCCGCGCGGCAAGCGCGCTCGCCAGCGTGAGCGCGTGGTCGAAGCCGCGCCGCCGCCGGCGGCCGCGATCGCCGGGAACCGCGAGCAGCGTGCCGTTGAGCAGCGCTCGCGGAGCGTTGGCCGCGATCTGCGCCGCCATCGTGTCGGCCGCGGCGATCGCGGCGCGGAACTTGAGCGCATGCACAAGCGCCCGTGCGGCGCCGTCGAACGCGACCGCCGACCACGCCGCGTCGAACGCGGCGTCGCGCGCCGGACACGGCGCGCACGGCTGCGGCAGGCCGCAGCGCGGGCAGCGCCCGGGGCCGATCCACGACAGGCCCGCGCGGCACGCGGCGCACAGCGATGCGCCGGGGTGGCTCGGCGCCTCGCAGGCGAGACAGGCCGGCGGAGCGACCAGAGCGACGATTCGCGCGAGCACGGCGCGACGCTGACAGGCGCCGCCCGGATCCCCGGACGCGCAACGTTGCGAGACTGCGGCCGTGGACCTCGGACCGTCCCATTCCGTGCTCGCGGCAACGGTCGACGCGTCGTGGTCGTTCGAGCCGGGCGCGCTGCTGCTCGTCGCGCTGCTGGGGTTCCTCTACGCGCGCCGGCTGCGGACGGCCCGCACGGAAGCGCGGGCGCGAGCCCGAGGCAGCGTCCGCAGTGCACTCGCCCGAGACGCCCCGCTGTGGCGCGCCGCGTGCTTCGCCGGCGCGCTGGTGGCGCTGCTGGCGGCGCTGATCTCGCCGATCGACAGCCTCGGCCACCAGGTCCTGGTGATGCACATGGTCCAGCATCTCCTGCTGCTCGACATCGTGCCGATCCTGGGCATCCTCGGCTTCACGCGGGTAATGCTGCGGCCCGTGACCCGCCACGTCGCCAACCTCGAGCGGGCGCTCGGGCCGCTGGCGCACCCCGTCTTCGCAGCCCTGCTGTACGTCTCGACGATGGTCTTCTGGCACATCCCGACGTTCTATGACGCGGCGCTGCGCCACGACCTACTGCACGCCCTCGAGCACATCACGTTCGGCATCGCCGGCGCGCTGTACTGGTGGCATCTGCTGTCGCCGATCCGCGGTCGCCACCGGCTCAGCGGGATGGGCCCGATCATCTACATGCTGGGCACGAAGTTCGGAGTCGGCCTGCTTGGGATCGTGATCACGTTCGCGCCGCGGGGCCTCTACGACTTCTACGCGGCACAGGGCACGATCTGGGGCATGGACCCACACACCGACCAGCAGGTCGCCGGGGCGCTGATGGCGGTCGAGCAGTCGATCGTGATGGGCATCGCCCTGGCCTGGCTGTTCGTCCGCATGCTCGACGAGAGCCAGCGCAACGACGAGCGTGCGGAGCGATACGGGTCGCTTTAGAGGCTGTCCTCGAGCAGCGTCTGCTCGACCAGCAGCGAGCGGTCGCCGGCGTCGATCTCGACGTCGCCGCGGATCTCGACGCCGGGCCCGAACGAGACGTCGCCGCGCACCGTCAGCCGCCGGCACGCCCGCAGCGATGGGATTCCCCCGGCGACGCGAGGCTCGAAGTCGCCGACGAGCTTGAAGTAGCGCGGGTCCAGGTCGACGAACGGCACCGCCGGAACGGCGAGCACGACGTCGGCGTCGGCATCGAGGTCGTAGACGTCGGAGCGCAGCGTCAGCAGGTCGTTGGTCGTCTTCACCGGAGCGAAGCGCCGCCGCGGCACGCGGATCGCGCGCGCGCCATCGATGACGCCGAGGGCCGCGCCCATCGCCGTCTCGATCTGCAGCACCTCCGGGCTCGACGGATCGGACGGGTCGACGGTCTTGCTGTTGCGGATCAGCGGCAGCCCAAGCACGCCGTCGCGCCGGTCGAGCTCCGCGCGCAACGCCGGCAGGTCGATCCAGAGGTTGTTCGTGTTGAGGAAGCGGTGGCGCGAGATGTCCTGCAGCGCGGCGATGTCCTCCTCCGGCGTCTGCGCCGACTCGCGCAGCAGCAACGCGCCGGCATGCGGATGAGGCGCCTTCCAACGGGCGAGATGCCCGCCCTTGCGGTCGGCCGCGGTGCGGTCGCAGACCTCCATCACGAACGGCGCGGCCTCAGCCGCGACCCAGGCGAGGATCCGGGTGTCGATCGTGGCGCCGAGATTGTCGGAGTTCGAGACGAAGGCCCAGCGATAACCACGCTCGATCATCGTGTCCAGCAGTCCCGAGGACTGCAGCGACGTGTAGATGTCGCCGTGACCGGGTGGGCACCACTCGAGGTCAGGGTTGGCCGGCCACGTGACGGGCCGGAGGTCGTCGGCGCGGACCTTCGGCTCCTTGCCCTGGAGGAAGTCCGGCGGCAGATCCGCCGAGGTGTGTGGGTGGTCGGCAAGCTCGGCGAGCGAGTCGGCCTGAGTCGAGAACGAGTTCATCAGCACCAGCGGCAGCCGTGCGCCGGTCCGCTCGCGCAGCGTCTGGACCTGGCGCGCGATCAAGTCGAGGAACGTGTTGCCGTCCTTGGCCTCGATCAGGGACTTCGCCTTCGTCATCCCCATGCTCGTACCGAGGCCACCGTTGAGCTTGATCACGACGGTCTGGTCGAGCAGCTCGGCGGGCGCCTCGGCCGCGATTTCGGCGACGTCGGGGAGGTCGTCGACGGGCTCGATCTCGGCTTCGGCGATCAGCCCCGTCTCCCCCGCCTCGAGCTGGCGGTAGTACTCGGCGAAGGTGACGATCGCGACGTCGGCCAGGCCGGCGTCGCGCATCTTCTCGAGGCAGGCTTCGAGGCCGTCCATCTCAGCTCCCACCCGACCACGAGCTTCGGTAGGCCCGCTGCTCGGGGGTCAGCTCGTCGATTCGCACGCTGAGCGCGTCGAGCTTGAGGCGCGCGACCTCGTGGTCGATCTGATCTGGCACGGTGTGGACACCCGGCGCCAACGTACCCCCGGCGATGACGAGATACGCGGCTGCCAGAGCCTGAACGGCGAACGAGATGTCCATGATCTCGGCGGGGTGTCCCTGGCTCGCCGCGAGGTTGACAACTCGGCCCTGAGCGAGCAGGTGGATCCGCCGCCCGCCGACGGCGAACGACTCGACGAGCGGCAGCACGTTCTTGCGCTCGGTCGCCGACGCGGCCAGCGCGTCGAGATCGATCTCGACGTCGAAGTGGCCGGCATTGGCGAGCACCGCACCGTCCTTCATCACCGCGAAGTGCGGCGCGCCGAGCACCCGCGGCGTCCCGGTCACGGTGATGAAGACGTCGCCGCGCGCCGCCGCCTCGAGCGACGGCATCACCTCGAAGCCCTCCATCCGCGCCGTCAGCGCCGCGAGCGGGTCGACCTCGCAGACGATCACGTGGGCGCCGGCGCCACGAGCGCGCGTCGCGATGCCGCGGCCGGCGAAGCCGTAGCCGAGGACGACGACCGTGCGCCCGGCAAGGAGGATGTTGGTAGCGCGGAGGATCCCGTCGAGCGTCGACTGCCCGGTGCCGTAGTGATCGTTGAAGACACGCTCGGTGTGGGCCTCGTTGAGCGCCACGACGGGGCAGCGGAGCGTCATCTGGCGCACGCGTACGAGCCCCGTCGTCGTCGCCTCGGTGGCGCCGAGAAAGCCGTCGACGAGCGCGTCGCCGTCGTGCAGCAGCGCGATCAGGTCGGCGCCGTCGTCGAGCGTCACCTGCGGGCCCCACGCGGCGACCTCGGCGATGCCGGGCCGCGGATCGACGCCGTGCACCGCCCGCACGAGCATCTCCTCGCCGAGCACCGCCGCGACATCGTCTTGCGTCGAGAGCGGATTCGCCGCGCACAGCGCCAGCTCGGCGCCCCCGGCGGCGAGCGTCCGGGCGAGATTCGCCGTCTCGGCGGTGACGTGCAGGCAGGCGCCGATCTTGACGCCCTCGAGCGGCCGCTCAACCGCAAACCGCTCGCGCACCGACCGCAGCACGGGCATCTGCCCGTCAGCCCAGTCGATCCTCGAAGCGCCGCTGTCAGAGCTCACAGTCGAATCATCCTGTCGAACGCGGCTGGATGGTTGGCGGGAAGGTCATGCGAAGCACCCGAGGGTCACGCACCCGATCGTCCTGGACCGGGTGCGTGACTGGGCGTTGCTGCCAAGGACGCAGGGAGCGACGTGTGCACTCGCACACGAGCGACTGAGGACGCCGGCAGCGGCGTCCAGGCGCGTGCCCTCAGCTAGTACCGGTAATGGTCCGGCTTGTAGGGACCCTCTACCGGCACGCCGATGTAGTCCGCCTGATCCTCGGAGAGCACCGTCAGCTTCACGCCGACAGCGTCGAGATGCAGCCGCGCGACTTTCTCGTCGAGGTGCTTGGGCAGCACGTAGACCTGCTTGTCGTAGTCGTCGTTCTTCGTCCACAGCTCGATCTGGGCGATCGTCTGGTTCGTGAACGAGTTGCTCATCACGAACGACGGGTGGCCGGTCGCGTTGCCGAGGTTCAGCAGCCGGCCCTCGGACAGCAGGATGATCGAGTGACCGTCCGGGAAGACGTACTCGTCAACCTGCGGCTTGATGTTGACGTGCTTGATCCCGGGCGTCTTGACCAGGCCGGCGACGTCGATCTCGTTGTCGAAGTGGCCGATGTTGCCGACGATCGCCTGGTGCTTCATCCGCGCCATGTCGGCAGCGGTGATGATGTCCTTGTTGCCGGTCGTCGTGATGAAGACGTCGGCCGTCTCGACGACATCCTCGAGCGTCTGCACCTGGTAGCCCTGCATCGACGCCTGGAGCGCGCAGATCGGGTCGATCTCGGTGACGATGACGCGGGCACCTTGGGCGCGCAGCGACTCGGCCGAGCCCTTGCCGACGTCGCCGAAGCCGCAGACGACGGCGGTCTTGCCGGCGAGCATGACGTCGACGGCGCGGTTGATGCCGTCGACGAGCGAGTGGCGGCAGCCGTAGAGGTTGTCGAACTTCGACTTCGTCACCGAGTCGTTGACGTTGATCGCCGGAAACAACAGCTCACCCTGCTCGGCGAGCTGGTAGAGGCGGTGGACGCCGGTCGTCGTCTCCTCGGAGACGCCCTTGATGTCCTCACCGATCTTGGTCCAGCGGTTGGGGTCCTCCTGCAGCGAGCGCGTCAGCAGCGTCAGGAAGACCTGGAACTCCTCGGACTCGCCGGTCGACGGGTCCGGCACGGCGCCGGCCTTCTCGTACTCGGTGCCCTTGTGCACGAGCATCGTCGCGTCGCCACCGTCGTCGAGGATCATGTTCGGCCCGTCATGGCCGGGCCACAGCAGCGCCTGCTCGGTGCACCACCAGTACTCCTCGAGCGTCTCGCCCTTCCAGGCGTAGACGGGAACGCCCTGCGGATCCTCGGGCGTGCCGCTCGGGCCGACGACGACCGCGGCGGCGGCGTGGTCCTGCGTAGAGAAGATGTTGCACGAGACCCAGCGGACGTCGGCGCCGAGCGCGACGAGCGTCTCGATCAGCACGGCGGTCTGGATCGTCATGTGCAGCGAGCCCATGATCCGGGCGCCCTTCAGCGGCTGCGACGCGGCGAACTCGCGGCGCGTCGACATCAGGCCGGGCATCTCGTGCTCGGCGAGGCGGATCTCCTTGCGCCCGAACTCGGCGAGTGACAGGTCGGCGACCTTGAAGTCGAGGGTGGCGGGCTCTGCGGTCGTGCTCATGCGGCGTTCTTCTCCATGACGAGGTTGAGGAGGCGCTGGTGCTTCTGCTGCTCCCAGCGCAACCAGTCTGAGCTCTCGACGCCCTCGGGCTTGGCGGGCTCGGCCTCGAGCCACGTCTCGATCGCGTCGCTGAGCGGCTGCTCGCGACGCTGGCGAAGCGCGAAGCCGACATCCCCGAGCCCGATGTCGAACTGCGCCAGGAGCTCACGCAGGGTGCGCAGGCGCTGGAGCTGCTCGGGGCCGTAGAGGCGATAGCCGCCGGACGAGCGCTGGGCCTCGAGAAGGCCGATGCGCTCGATGTAGCGGAGCATGCGGGGGGACCATCCGGTCGTCTCCGCAGCTTCGTTGATCGTCAGAGCGTCCATGCGCGGCCAACTTTAGCATGACTGTGTCAAGGTTGGGCCCGGAATCCGAGCCGCGGACGCCGCTATCCGAACGTGCGAAGCGTTCGCGCCGTGTCGATGTACTCCGTGAACGCGACCGCCTTACCTTCCCGCATACGCCACAGGTGCACCGCGACGGTGTCCGTCGAGCCGCTCGCCGCTGCCGCGTGCTCACGCACGATGACGACGATCGTGTCGCCGCCGTCGATGAACTCCTCCGGCTCGGCGCTCATCTCCTGCCACACCTCGGCGAGCGCGTTCAGCAGGCTGCTGACACCCGCGTGGCCGTGGTACGTCGCGCCCGACCGCAGCAGCATCGACGTCGTCCAGGTGACGTCCTCGTCGAGCGCGCCGATGACGGCGGCGATGTCGTTGCGCGCAAACGCCGCATAGATGTCGCGGACGACCTGTTCATTCTCAGCGGACACGTGAACCTTTCTGACGCTCGGGCGTTCCCGGCAGCGTTCGGCTGGCGATCATGACCGAGTGACCTCGGCCCGGTCAACCCGACTCAACCGCGAGACGCCAACCGGTCCTTGAGCCGGCCGATGACCTCGACCGGGGTTGGGTCCACGCCGCGCAGCACCGCGAGGTACAACGCCACGAGGTCGCCGAGCAGCACGAGCGACATCACGCGCTCGACGGGCTGCCGCCCGACCGTGCTGACGCGGAACGTCGCATGCGCCTGCGCGGCGATCAGCTCGTCGGTCAGCTCGAAGCGCTCGAGTACACGCGGATGCAGGTCGGGATCCTCGAGGAAGACGGCCGAGAACTTGCCGAGGCCAGGAGCGCCGTCCCAGCCGCAGATCTCGTTGTGGTTGAGCTCCGGCAGCTCGTGCGCGAAGGCCGGCAGCTTCGCCAGCTCGTTGATCTGGGTCTTCCAGCGATAGGCGATCGGCTCGGTGATCCCCGCGCCGGCGATCATCGCGATGCTGCCGTGGAGGCCGAGCGCGACTTTCTTCGCGAGGCTGTCGGCGTCGGCGTCCGGGCCCCAGTCGACGACACACTGCTCGAGGTGGTCGGCGGCGACATCGATCCCGGAGTTCATCCGCGGGGCGATGCCGCAGAGCGCCGCGACCTCGAGCGACGCGACGAGCATGTAGCCAACGGCGGCGCGTGGCTGGAGCCCTCCGGCGACAGGAATCACGGGCACACCGTCGGCGCGCGCGAGCTTGGCGAGGCGGCCGCCGGTCGTGACGACGACACGCTTGGCCCCGAGCGCTCCGGCTGCCTCGTAGGCGGCGAGCGTCTCCTCGGTGTCACCGGAGTACGACGCGCAGAGCACGGTCGTGTCCGGCGTCGTCCACGCCGGCAGGCCGTAGGCGCGAGAGGCCAGCAGCGGCCGCGACGCGGTGTCGCCGAGCACTGCGCGGGCGAGCGCGCCGCCGATCGCCGAGCCGCCCATGCCGGCGACGACCATGCCGCCGGGGCTGTCCCACGGCTCGAGGTCGGCCGACTGGACCTTCCACTGCGCGTCGCGCAGGTGCTCCGGAATCGCGAGGATGTCCTCGAGGATGTTCGAGGTGTCGACCTCGGCGATGCCTTCTCGGCTGAGCCGGCTGCCCTGTTCGTCGCTGCCCACGAACCACGTCTCCTCTTCGTCGCGCCCTAGAACTTGATCGCCCCGTCGCCGATGCCGGCGCCGGGAAAGATCCGGACGCCACGGGCGAGGACGTTGTCGGCGCCCAGGGTGACAGCTTCGCCGAGGACGGCGTTCTCGGCGACCACCGAGCGATCGCCGACGCGGGCCCGCGGCCCGACGACGCTGTCGCTGATGACGCAGCCATCGCCGATCGTCGCCCCGGCGAGCACGACCGAGCGCTCGACCCGGCTGCCGGCGCCGACGACGACGCCGTCACCGAGCACGCTCAGCGGCCCGACGACCGTGTCGGCGGCGATCGCGCAGCCGCTGCCGATGACGATCCCGTCCGGGGCCGAGACCGACGTCTCGACGGCGCGGCCGAGGATGTCGTAGGTCGCCTGGAGGTACGTCTCGGGTTTGCCGATGTCGAGCCAGTACGCATCGTGCTGATAGGCGAAGAGCCCGGCACCGACGAGCTCGGGCCAGATCTCGCGCTCGATCGAGACGTTGCGATCGGGCGGGATCATGTCGACGACATCGCGTTCGAGCACGTAGGCGCCGGCGGAGATGAAGTTCGTGTCGATCTGGTCCGCGGTCGGCTTCTCGACGAACTCGCGCACCGAGTCGTCGGCGTTCTGCCGCACCAGCCCGTACGGGCTCGGGTCCTCGACGGCCACCAGCGCAAGTGTCGCGCGGGCGCCGTTGCGCTCATGCTCGGCGATCTGCGCCGACAGGTCCATGTCGCTGAGCACGTCGCCGTTGAGCATCAGGAAGCGCTCCTGCAGAAACTCCTCGGCGTACTTGAGCGCGCCGGCGGTGCCGCGCGGCTCGGGCTCCTCGACGAATCGCAGCCGGACACCGTAGGCGGAGCCGTCGCCGAGCACGTCGCGCACCTGGGTCGCGAGAAACCCGCACGACATGATCACGTCATCGACGCCGTGACGCGCCAGCCATTCGAGCATGAAGGCCATGAACGGCCGATCGACCAGCGGCACGATCGGCTTCGGCATCAACGAGGTCAACGGGCGCAGGCGCGTACCCTCGCCGCCGACGAGGATCAGCGCTTGCATCAGGCGGGCTGGGCAGGCCCCGCGGCCGCCGCGCCCTGGCCGATGCCCTCATAGTCGAGGCCCGCGGCCCGCACCGCCGCCGCGTCGAGCGCGTTGCGGCCGTCGATGACGAGCGTCCCGGCCATCGCCGAGGCGATCTCGCCCCAGTCGAGCCCGAGGAAGTCGTCCCACTCGGTGATCAGGACGATCGCGTCGGCACCGTCGGCGCAGTCGACCGCGCTGTCGGCGAACCGGACACCGTGGATCAGCGTTCGCGCCTCCTCCTCGGCGATCGGGTCGCAGACGCTGATGTCGGCGCCGGCGGCCTGCAACCGCGCTGACAGCACCAGCGAGCTCGCCTCGCGCATGTCGTCGGTGTTCGGCTTGAACGACAGACCGAGCAGCGCGATCCGCTTGCCGACGAGCGAGCCGAGGTGCTTCTGCAGCTTGCCGACGACGCGGCGCTTCTGCAGCTCGTTGACCTCGATCACGGCGTTGAGCAGCTGGAAGTGGTAGCCGGAGTTCCCGGCGAGCTGCTTCAGCGCGTTGACATCCTTGGGGAAGCACGAGCCGCCGAAGCCGATCCCCGCCTGGAGGAACTTCGGCCCGATGCGGTCGTCGAGACCCATCCCGAGGGCGACCTCGCGGACGTCGGCACCAGTCTCTTCGCAGACGTTGGCGATCTCGTTGATGAACGAGATCTTCGTCGCGAGAAACGCGTTCGACGCCAGCTTGACCATCTCGGCCGACGCGATGTCGGTGCGCACGAGCGGCGCGTCGAGCGGCGAGTAGAGCTCGACGACGGCGTCGCCCGCCCAGTCGCCGCCGTCGCCGACGACGACGCGATCCGGATGCAGGAAGTCCTTGACGGCCGAGCCCTCCTTGAGGAACTCGGGACACGACACGTAGCGGAACCCGTCCTTGCCCGTCTCGCGGAACAGGCGCTGGATGTTGGCGCCGGTCCCCGCGGGAACCGTCGACTTCATCACCAGCGCGTGGCGATCGGACGCCGGCATCGCGGCAACGACCGCGTGCACGGCGCTGAGGTCGGCGTCGCCGGAGTACGTCGCCGGCGTGCCCACGGCGACGAACAGCAGCCGCGCATGCTCGAGCGCGATCCCCAGATCGGTCGAGAAATGCAAACGCTCGCGGTTCTTGGCGACCAGCTCTGCCAGCCCGGGCTCATAGATCGGGATCTCCCCACGTTCCAGCCGCTCGATCTTGCTCGCATCGATGTCGACGCAGTAGACGTCGGAGCCGAGCTCGGCGAAGCCCGCCGCGGTGACGAGCCCGACATATCCCGTGCCGATCACGCCGATCGGTTCGCGTTGGTGGCTCATAGGGCGGCGGAGGTTAGCTGCCGACCCAGCGAAGCGACCGCGCGATTGCCAGCATCTGCTTGTTCGACAGGCTCAGCGACAACGTGTTGGAGACCCAATACACGGCCCTGTCGGTCCGGTAGGCGACGATCCGCAGCTTGCCGCCGTCGGAGTAGAGGTCGTACGTCCGCCCGGCCATCCGGTATTGCCCGCTGGGGTTGTCGAGGATCGGCGGCGACTTCCAGTCCATGCCCTGGATGCCGTAGTACTGGCCGATGTAACCGGTGTAGACGGCGACGCGATAGGCGCGGTACTTGTGGTGGGCACGGTCGAAGATGTCGTAGACGCGGGCGCCGTCCTTCTCGTAGCTCCCGGCGGCAAGGCCGAACCGCACCGGCGCGTAGTAGAGCGGGAACGGCAGCCGCGTCGAGGCGCTGGCGACGTAGTCCTCGGCGGCGCGGCGATCGTTGAACACGCCCTGCGGCAGCGTCTGCGAGCCCTTGCTCGTCGACGTCTTCTTCTTCTTCGTCTTCTTCGTGGACTTCGCCTTCTTGCGCGCGCCTGGAGGCAGCCCGGAGGAGGCCTTGGCATTGAGGAACTCCTTGCGCGCCTTGGCGATCGCGTCCGGCGACGCGACGAGATCCTCGCCGGACGGGCTGTCCTCGAGGTGGATCGTACGAATCGGGTGCTTCGACGACTCGAAGGCAAGCTTCAGCAGTCGCACGATCGCGGTGTCGGAGCGGATGTCGGTGCGCGTGTACGCGGCGAAGATCCGCAGCAGCTCCTTGCGCGAGCCGAACAGCTTGCCGAGCCCGAACTGGTCCTTGGCCTGGCGCAGGAAGCCCTGCTGGCGCGCGGCGCGGACGTCGTCGCTGTCGAGGTGGCGGAAGCGCACGTAGTCGAGCGCGTCCGAGCCCACCAGCCTCTGATAGCCGGGCTTGAGGTCGATCGTCGCGTAGCCGCCCGGGCCGCCGTGGTCGTTGAAGTAGCGGCGGTCGACGTCGACGTAGACGCCGCCGAGCTTGTTGACAGCGCGCTGGAAGCCGTTGAACTGCACCTCGACCACGTGGGTGATCTCGATGTTCAGCAGGGCCTTGATCGTCTGGACGCTGAGCTTCGCCCCACCGAAGGCGTAGGCGGCGTTGATCTTGTTGGTCCCGGAGCCCGGGATCGTCACCCGCAGGTCTCGCGGCAGCGACATCACCGCCGTCGCCTCCTTGTTGGGGTCGAGCCGGATCAGCATGATCGTGTCCGAGCGCGCGGGCGTGCCCTTGCCGTCGCTGTAGCGCTTGTCGGAGCCGAGCACGAGGATCGTCTGTGGCCCGCCGCCGTCGACGCTGTCGAGGACGTTGTCGATGCCCTCGATCTTGGCGCCGCTGCGGATGATGTCGCCGACGTCCTTGACCTCGAGCAGCCCCGCGGTCGAGGTCGCCGCGGCGGAGAGCAGCGCGATCAGCACCGCGCCGAGGACGAAGCGCTTGATCAGGCCGAGGCCGGGCCTGGGAATCTTGGGCTCAGACGGGCCGCTCATCGGCAGGTCCAAACGCTAGACGTCGCTGCGGCGGCCTGCGGCCGTGCGGACAACCTCACGCGGTGTTGGAGCGGCCGTCCGCTCGCGGTTGCGTGTCGGCGACGGCGCGCAGCCCGGCGCCGGACTCGAGCCAGCCTGGAAGCGCGCGGATGAAGTCGCCCAGAGCCGCCCGATACGCGCTCAGCGATCTGATCGAGACCCACTCCTCGGGCCCGTGATGGCCGCCGCCGACGGGGCCGAACTCCACAGCCGGGATGCCCGCCTCGAGGAACGCGACCGCGTCAGACGCGCCGTCACGGCCGACGCTCAGCGGCTCGCCGTCGATCGACCCCGCGAGCGCGTCGCGCAGGGCCCGGACGTAGGTGTTGCGCCGCGACACGATCGCAGGAACACGGATGAACGTCCTGATGATGCGGAGGTCGTCGATCGCGCGGATCTGGGCGAGGATCGCGCCGGGGTCCTGGTTCGGGAGGTAGCGAATGTCGACGTCCATCGCGCAGCTGTCGGGCACCTTGTTGAAGGCGTCGCCGCCGACGATCCGCGCGAGGTTGATCGACGGGCGATCGAAGAGGTCCGACGACTCGCGGCTGAACGGGAGCGTCTCGATCTGGCGAAAGCTGTCGTGGGCCTTGAGGATCGCGTTGTCGCCGAGCCACGGCGTCGAGCCGTGTGCCGCCGTGCCGCTGACCTCGATCCGCATCGCCAGCACGCCCTTGGCCTGGACGCCGATGTGCATGTCGGTCGGCTCGCCGGTGATCGCGAAGTCGCCGTGAATCGCCTTCGACGCGATCAGCGCGTCGAGCGATCGGTCGTCGACGTCGTCGGACTCCTCGTCCGGCACGCAGACG
>DASRHW010000105.1:0-70964 GCA_035650375.1 Solirubrobacteraceae bacterium
CGATAGATCAGGACGATTCCTTGGCCCATCAGCGCGTAGATCGCGCCGGTCCCCAAGCCGAGCAGGGCGTACTTGATGACCTCATTCATTGAACTTCCCCCTCTACACCCGGCAAGGCACGCAAGTCAAGGACATGCGAAGGGCGGGACAGCACCGTGCTGTCCCGCCCGATGCACACGAACAGTGCTCGCTACTTGACGAGCCTGTCACCGAAAACCGGGTCGACATTCGGCGCGAGCACGAACGTCTTCTTCGATGCGTCCCACTTCTTCAGGAACATCTTCGTGTTGAAGAGGCGCGGGAACTTGCTGTTTCTGTTCGGCTTCGAGAAGTCGATCGGCGGCAGCAGCGCGCCCTCGCCCGTGCCCAGCGTCACCGTCGTGCGGTTGAGCGCGCTGTGCAACTTCGCGCGCGTCAAGCCGCCGCTGACCTTCGACGCCGCCTGAGCGACGGCCTGTCCGCTCAGCCACCCGATCAGCACGTCCTCGGTGTTGTTGGTCGGCGTCAGCGCAGCCGCCTTGTTCCCCCCGTCCGCCTCGGCCTTCGCCTGCTTCCTGAACGTCGCGAGCAGCGGGAAGCCCTTCCAGCCGACGTCGGGGTACGACGAGGCCACGTAGAAACGATTGGCCACGCTACCGAGGCCGCGCAGAACAACCGGCGGGATGAGCCGGTCGCCAACACAGATCGGCACGCTCACGCCGAGTCGCGCCGCAGCGGCGATCCAAGCGCCGACCCCCTGCGGTGAGCTCGACAGGACCACGAACTTCGGCTTCTTGTCCGCCATCTGCTGCACGAACGGCGTGACGTCGGTCGTCGTGATCGGGTACTGAACCTGTCCGACGACGTTGAGCTTCGCCCGCTTCGCGGCCGAGATAGCGGCGGCGATCCCCGCCTGCGCGGCCGGGATGATGGTGTTGGCGAAGCCAACGTCCTTGGTCTTGAGCGCCCGTGACATCATCACGGCACATCCGGCCGTGTTGAGGTACTCGGTGGCCATCGGGTAGTTGATCGCGGTCGACGCCACCCCGAGATCGCTCGCGGCCGGATTGATGACCGCGAGGCCTGCCTTCTGCGCGATGTCGGCGACGACCTGGGTCGCCAGAATGGTGATCGGCGCGACGATCGCAATCGCCTTCGGATCGTTCGCGGCCTGCTGGGCACACTGGGTCTCGCTCGTCGGTGTGATCTGCGTAGCGCAGACCTTCACCGCCACTCGATGATGGTCCTTACCGATTCCCGTCGTGCTGTTGAGGTAGCGAAACGCCGACTTGATGCCGGCACTCGCCTGTGGCGAATCACCGTTGACCGCCCCGATGGGCGCCCAGGTCCAGACGTCGACCGTCGAGCCCGTTGCCTTCGCCGACGCCCCGGCAGGACACGCCGCGATGAACGCGGCCACCGCTCCCAGGGCGACTGCGGTGAACTTGCTTCTTGTCATCTCTCTCCTCCTTTGGCCTGGCCGGATAGCCCAACACCTCTGTGCACCAGTGTGGGCACCCCGCCGGCCGCCGCCCCTGTCCGCTCGGGTTGATCACCGCACAGACAGGGGCAGGGCTTCCGGAGGGGAGGCATGTTGCCGTAGCGCACAGTAGATCGGGCGATATCGACACTGCCAATACCTTGTCGTCCTGGCCTGATAACCCCTTGCTATTGCCGTCGGAGCGCCTGATAGCGCACGGCGATCCCGCCGACAACCACCGGCGTCATTGGCCCGCGACAACTCCCGGGCATGTCTTCCCCCGTCCCGCGAGTGGCTATCGGACAGCGTCGGGCTCAGACGTCGGAAGACGGAACAGCGACCGGGCGTTGCCCTCGTAGATCGCGCTGCGATCGTCGTCGCTGAGCCAGTCGATCTCCTCGATCAGCACACGAATGTCGTCGAACCAGCGCCCGTTCTCCGGATTGCGCACCGAGCCGACGCCCGGCTTCTCCGAGCCGAACAGGCAGCGATCGGCGCCGACCGTCTTGAATAGCAGCTCGAGCGCATCTTGCGTGTAGAGACACGTGTCGTACCAGAGCTTGCGCATCTTCTCGATGTATGACTCGCCGGCGGGGTTCCGCGCCGCCGTCGCCATGAAACGGCCGACCTGATACGGGACCGCTCCACCGGCGTGCGAGACGATCAGCTTCAGATCCGGGAAGTCGACCAGGACCTCTGAGTCCAACAGGCTCGTGACGGCAATGGTCTCCTCCAGGATGAAGTGCAGGCTGTAGCTCTCACGCGCCGGCGGCCTGCAGCCGGCCGAGTGGATCAGCGCCGGGACGTCGAGCTCGCAGAGCGCCTCGTAGACCGGGTACCAGTAGCGGTCGCCCAGCGGTGGCAGCGGAGGACCCTGGCCCTCCATCGGGTCGGGGTTGAGCAGTACGCCGACGAACCCCAGCTCCGTGATGCCGCGACGCATCTCTGCCAGCCACTTGGTCGGATCCGTCAGCGGGCTCTGCGGCAGGCCCGCCATGCCGACGAAGCGGTCGGGGAAGAGCTCGCAACAGCGGTGGATCATGTTGTTCGTCTCTTCGGTGAACCACTCGACGATCGTCGACGGCTGCTCGCTGTGCATCATCTGGTACGGCCGCGGAGAGACGACCTGCAGGTCGATGCCGGCACCGGCCAGATGGTCGGAGTGCGAGATCCCGAACTCACCGACGTCTTCGGTGACCGCGGCGCGAACCTCGTCGTCGGTCACGGTCACCTTTCCCCGGCCATGGGCGCCGCGATGCGACAGCAGGCCGGCCTTGTACGCGTACAGGCGCTGCGGAGCACTCACATGTCCATGAACATCGACGATCATCGCGTTCTCCTCACCGTGTGCGGCTCTCCTTCTGGACAGCCTTCCGCTCCCAGGAGCGGGCATGCACGGAAGTTCTAAGCGACGGCACCCGCCCGGGGCCAATGCCTTCTGGTGCGTCGACGATGCCCCACCGCTATCGAGCAAGGCCGAAAAGCTGTTGGCAACCCAGCGGACGCCTTGGCTTTACTGCGAGCAAGCCGGATCCACCACCAGGTCACCCAGAGATGAGGATCCACCGTTGAACACGCGCGTTGACAACCACCTTGCCCGAGTCGCCGAGGCCGCGTTCGAGCGCCACGGTGACTATCCGACGCTGCTCTTCGATGGGCGCTGGCATACGTCGGGCGAGATCTTTCACCGCTCGCAACGCCTGGCGGGGGGCTTCGCCGCGTTGGACGTCGAGCCCGGCGAGAGGGTGGTCGTGACGATGGCGAACTGCGCGGAGGTCAGCATCGCCTACCAGGCCCTCTGGCGGGTGGGCGCGGCGGTCACGCCGTGCACGTTCGTGCTTTCCGCGACCGAGCTCCGGCATGTCCTGAATGACTCGGGAGCGTGTGGCGTGGTGACCACTCCGGATCTCCTCGACAAGGTGGTCGAAGCCGTCAGCGGCGCGGACACGGTCCGATTCGTCGTCTGTACCGGTGAGTCGGCCGGCAACGCGACGCGGTTCAGCTCGCTGGAGCAGAGCGAACCGATCCCGATCGTCGAGCGGGCGAACGACGATCTCGCAGCCCTTCTCTATACGGGCGGCACGACCGGTCGCGCGAAGGGAGTGATGCTGTCGCATGCGAACCTCGCCTTCTGCGCGAAGACCGGTCTGCAAGCGTCTCACGTGGACGGCGTGACCGATGCGCTCGTCACTGTGCCGTTGTCCCACGCCTTCGGACTGCTGTTCACGATCTCGGCCGCGTTCATGGCCGAGCCGCCGGTGAACGTGCTGATGCCGTGGTTCGAACCGACCGCCGCGCTGGAGCTGATCCAAGAGCATCGGATCCATAAGGCCACCCTGGTCCCATCGATGATCCAGATGCTCCTCGGCCAGGAGCTCGAGCACTACGACCTCTCCAGCCTCGTCGACGTCGCATGCGGCTCGGCGCCGTTGCCGAGGACCGTCGCCACGGAGTTCGAGCGCCGGGTGCCCTCGGCGACGATCCGCGAGGGCTACGGCCTGACCGAGTCGTCGGCGCTGATCGCGACGAACCGACCCGGCGCACGCAAGCTGGGATCGGTTGGCCAGCCGCTTCCCGGCGTCACGATGACCATCCTCGACAACGCGGGACGGGAGCTGCCGGCCGGCGAGCCGGGCGAGATCTGCTGCCGCTCGCCGGGTGTGATGCTGGGCTACTGGCGGGCGCCTGAGGCCACCGAAGACGCGTTGCGTGGTGGATGGCTGCACACCGGCGATGTCGGATACGTCGACGACGACGGGTTCATCTTCATCGTCGATCGCATCAAGGACCTGATCATCCGCGGAGGCTTCAACGTCTACCCGCGCGACGTCGAGGACGCGCTCACGGAGCATCCGGGGGTGGCCGCGGCGGGCGTCGTCGGGCGCCCCGATCCCCGGTTCGGCGAGGAGGTCGTGGCATTCGTGTCGTTGACGAGTGCCGGCGCGGTTGACGCCGAGGCACTGGTCGCCTGGGCACGCGAGCGACTGGGCGGTTACAAGTACCCACGCGAAGCTCGGATCGTCGATGCGCTGCCGCGGACCCCTGTCGGGAAGCTGGACCGCAAGGCCCTGCGCAAACTGCTCGAATAGCCGTAACCGGCTGATTCGGGTCATGTCGCCGGGTTATCACTCGGCGACGTGAAGGTCATTGGAGGTGCGGGACGCGGCGCTCTAGGTTTTCCGGCGGCACGACATTCGTGTGTCGATTACTGACCGCGAACGGCTACGGGGGACGTACAGGATGACCCAGAGTGAGAACGGAGTAGAGCATGGCTGAACTGACGATGGGCATCGCGATGTCCCACGGGCCGATGGTCGTGTCCGAGGTGCCGACCTGGTTCAAGATCGCAAAGATGGACGAGGACTCGACGCTGCTCGTCGATACCACCGGCAAGCCGGTGTCGTTCGGCGAACTCGTCGAGGCCACGGGCAACCGCTACGCCGAGCACGCCACCGAGGCGAGGCTCACGGCACAACGCAAACAGGTCAAGGCGTCGCTCGCTCGACTGAGGGCCGAAGTCGTCGCGGACGAGATCGACCTGTACGTCGTCATCGGCGACGACCAGCACGAGCTCTTCGACGAGGACAACACGCCCGCGGTCGGCGTCTACTACGGCGCCGAGCTCGAGTTCACACCAGCGGGTCGTCGCGGTCGCTTCGGCGAGGCGGTCGGCGGCCTCGACGACGTGCATATCGGGTATGGCATGGACAAACGCAACCGCTGGCCAGGCCACGAGCCGTTCGCGCGCCACCTGATCGCATCGCTGCTCGAACGCCACTTCGATGTCGCCGCCGTGAAGGATCCCGTCGAGCCCGCCGGCTTGGGACACGCCTACGGCGTGGTCGAATGCCAGGTGATGGAGACACCCGGCGACACCCCGCTGGTGCCGCTGATCGTGAACACCTACTGGCCGCCGAACCAGGTCTCGCCCGAGCGCTGCTGGGAGCTCGGCCGTGCGCTCCGCGAGAGCATCGAGAGCTATCCCGAGGATCTCCGGGTCGCCGTCGTCGCATCGGGAGGACTCAGTCATTTCGTCACCGACGAGGACCTCGACATGCGCACGCTCGGGCCACTGCGCGACGGCAATCCGCGCGGCCTGCTCGACCTCCCCCTCCACCTGCTGAACTCGGGCAACTCCGAGATCCGCAACTGGATCGCGCTGGCCGCCTGCTGCGAAGATATGTCGTTGGCCTGGGACGAATACATCCCCGTCTACCGCACGGCCTGCGGGACAGGCTGCGGCATGGCGTTCGCCCGCTGGGGAGCGGCGCAGCCGGCGTAGCCGCACCATGGGCCGATCGGCGACGTCATCCACGCTGGAGGGGCTCGATGCCGCGACCGTCCACGAGGCATACGGACGCCGCGGTGCGTTGCCGTCCGCGATCAGGCCCGTCGATCCGCGCTTTCGCGTCTGCGGCCCGGCGTTCACCGTGGACTGTCCGCCGATCGACAACCTGTGGATTCACCATGCGCTGTACGAGGCCGGCCCGGGGTCGGTGCTCGTGGTCGACACGCGTGGAGGACGCGAGGCCGGATACTGGGGAGAGATCCTCAGCGTCGCGGCGGTCGCGCGCGGCCTCGGCGGACTCGTCATCGACGGCGGCGTTCGCGACGTCGACCGCCTGATCGACATCGGGCTTCCGATCTTCGCTGCCGGCGTGTGCCTCCGTGGCACGGGAAAGGACCCCGACGCGGACGGCCGCCTCGGCGAGCCCGTCGTCATCGGTACAACCCTGGTCCGCACCGGCGATGTGGTCGTCGGCGATCGCGACGGCGTCGTCGTCGTGGCGACCGAGGACGCTGACGCAGTCGCCGACGCGGCGCGCGAGCGCCTGCGGAAAGAGGAGGACGTCATGACACAGCTCCGTGCAGGCGCCACCACCCTGGAGATCTACGGCCTTCCGCAGGTCGGATGAGCGGCGATCTCGTCGCCCGGCTGCGTGCGCTCGACGCGTGTGCGGTGTCGGATGCGCTCGAGCGCCACGGCCTCCCGCCGGCCGTCGTCGGGCTGGTCCAGATCGGTGCGGCGGCGGCGATCGCGGGCCGCGCCGTCACCGTCGAGCTGGGTCCGGTGACGCCCGAGCCATCCTCGCGTCATCTGGGCACCGCCGCCATCGACGCCTCGGGGCCGGGGGATGTGATCGTGGTCGCAAACGACGGTCGTACAGACTGCGCCGCATGGGGCGGGCTTCTTTCCCAAGCGACGGCGCTACGTCAGATCGAAGGGGTGGTGATCGACGGCGCCTGCCGCGACGTGCCCGAGGCGCTCGAATCCGGCCTGCCGGTCTATGCGCGGGCGCCCGTTGCCGTCACGGCGCGCGGCCGCGTCGTGGAGCGCTCCTGGGGCGAGCCGATCCCAGTGGCGGGCACGACCGTTCGCCCCGGCGACCTCGTGTTCGCCGACGCCAGCGGTGTCGCGTTCATTCCGCAGAGCGCCGCGCAGCAGGTCATCTCGACCGCCGAGGAGATCGCGGCGCGCGAGCTCTCCATGGGCGCAGCACTTCGGGATGGACTCCCGGTCTCCGAGGTGATGGGCACGAGCTACGAAACCCTCCTCGCGCGACGGGAGCAGGGATGACAGACGACAGCCGGCTGGCGCAGCTCGCATCGCTGACGACGTCCGGCGTCAGCGATGCCCTCGACCAGCTCGGCATCGCCGGACAGTGCTACGGGATCATGCCGCTGGACCGGTCGTTCCGGCTCGCCGGGCGAGCCTGGACATTGCGCTACGGGCCGGTCGGCGAGGACTCCGGGACGGTCGGCGACTACATCGACGACATCAGTCCCGGCCAGGTCGTCGTGCTCGACAACCAGCTGCGGACCGACGCCACGGTCTGGGGCGACCTGCTGACCACGACCGCCGCGGCCCGTGGCGTCGCGGGGACGATCATCGATGGGGTCTGCCGCGATCTCGATCGAAGCATCGAGCTCGGCTACCCCATCTTCAGCCGGGGCAACTGGATGCGCACCGGTAAGGACCGGGTCCGCGTCGAGGAGGTCGGCGGCCCGGTCACGATCGGCGGGATCCGCGTGCGACCGGACGATCTCCTCCTCGGTGATGGCGACGGCCTCGTCGTCGTGCCGGCCGGACGGGCCGATGACGTGATCGCCGCGGCAGTGGAGATCGAGCACGCGGAGGCGGTCATCAGGGAGGCGATCGGCGCAGGTCAGGGGCTGCGACAGGCACGTGCCGCTGTGGGCTATCACGCCCTGCAGAGTCGTCGCCACCGGTAGCATCAACCGATGGAGCTTCGTCACCTGCGGTACTTCGTGGCAGTCGCCGAAGAGATGCATTTTGGCCACGCGTCGAAGCGGCTCCACATCGTGCAGCCGGCGCTGAGCAAGCAGATCGCCGCGCTGGAACGCGAGCTCGGGGTCACGCTGTTCTCGCGAAGCAAGCACCGCATCTCGTTCACCCCCGCGGGCGAGGCGTTCTACGAGGAGGCCGTCGACATCCTGCGGCGGGTCGAGCACGCGACCCGCACGGCGAAGATGACCGACACCGGAGCGGTCGGCAGCCTCGACGTGGGCTTCATCGGCCCGGCCATGTTCAGCGTCCTCCCCTCGCTGCTCCGCGAGCATCGCCGACGGTTCCCCGGCGTGCGCTTCCAGCTTCACGAGATGGGCACCGTGCCCCAGATCCGGCGGCTCCAGGACGGCGCCTTCGACGCCGGCTTCGTCCACGCGTCCGGACCCGAGGAGGGCGTGAGCTTCAAGACGGTGTGGCGTGAGCCGTTCGTGATCGGGCTCCCGCACGAGCATCCGCTAGTGAGGGAGGACGTCGTCGATCTCGCCGCGTGCGCTGACGAGACGTTCGTGTTCATCGCACGCAAGGGGTCGCCTGGCCTCTTCGACCAGTGCCTCGCGCTGTGCCAGAGCCACGGGTTCACCCCGAGGGTGATCGAGGAGGGCGACAGCCCGTCAGCCCGGTACGGCATGGTCTCGGCCGGCATCGGCGTGACGATTGCGCCTGGATCGGTGATCAAGGGCGGCTGGCCGGACGTCGAGTTCCGTCACCTGACCGATGCGACCACCCAGATCGAGACCGCGTTCGCGTATTCGACGTCGAACCACTCTGCCACGCTCGCGGCACTGACCCAGACGCTGGACGAGGTGCTCGAGCATCTCGATCTGCCGGCGGGTCGGGAGCCGGAGACGGCGAACGCCGTCGAACCCGCCGCCTAGCACGCGCGACACAAGCTGCGTCCGCACGCTCACCGCGGCGCGCGAAGACGCGGCCCGGGCGCGCGCGCCCGCCAACGTTCTGTATTACAGAACGAGCGCGTTGCATCCGTCCCGAGCAACACAGAAAACTGTTAGGCTGAGCGCGGAATCAACGGGAGGACACTGTGTTCTGCATTCCAGAACGATCTGATCTGCCAGGGGGAGTTTGATGAGTCGCATCGTGCGCTTCGGAGCCGGCAGCGTCGGCGTCCTTGACGGCGGCTCCGTGCGTGATCTCTCCTCGCTCGTCGACCCGCCGTTGCGTGGAACGCCGTACGCGATCAACGACCTGATCGCGCGCTGGGACGACGTCGCCGAGCAGGTCGCCGGCGTCGCCGCGTCAGCGCCGGCGATCAGCGTTGCGGAGGCCGGCCTGCTCGCGCCGATCACCCACCCACGCAACCTCTTCGCGGCACCGCTGAACTATCGTCCCCACGTCGCCGAGATGGTCGGCTCGCGACACGCGCCGACCGGGCTCAAGGCCCATCACAGCGCCGGCAACCTCGGCTTCTTCCTCAAGGCGCCGGGCTCGATCATCGGCCCGGGCGAGGCCGTCGAGCTGCCGCCGCTCCCGGGCCGCAGCTTCCATCACGAGATCGAGCTCGGCGTTGTGATCGGCCGCGAGGCTCGCGGCGTCTCGATCGACGAGGCGCTCGACCACGTCTTCGGCTACCTGTGCCTGCTCGACATCACGATGCGCACCGAGGGCGAGCAGCAGGAAGAGCGCGTCACGCGCAAGTCGTTTCAGACCTTCACGCCGCTGGGCCCATGGATCGTCACCGCCGATGAGATCGACGACCCCGACGGCCTCGACCTGCAGCTCTGGGTCGGCGACGAGCTGCGCCAGTCGGCGAACACGCGCGACCTGATCGTCGGCGTCGCACAGCTGATCTCCGATGCCAGCCACGTGCTGACGTTGTCGCCGGGCGACATCTACGCGACCGGTACGCCGGACGGCGTCGGGCCGATCGTCCCGGGCGACACGATCCGCGCGGTCGTCGAGCAGGTCGGTGAAGTCGAGGTCGCAGTGGTCCAGCGAGCCTGGTGATCCGAGCTGTGAGCGGCCGCATGATCGTCAATCAGAGCGAGGGAGTCCGATGAGCATCAACATGAGCACCGCCTACACGGTGGACGTCGACTATCACGAGCTGTGCGGAGCCTTGGCGGCAAAGAGCATGCAGCCGCTGTGGCGGATGGCGAGCACCCTGCTCACCGACGTCCCGTTGCCGACGACGGAGGCCTGGCTCTGGAAGTGGCAGACGATCCTTCCACTCGCCAAGCGCGCGGGAGAGGTCGTGACCCTCGATCGCGGCGGTGATCGCCGGGTGCTGGCACTCGCCAACCCGGGGCTCGACGGCCTCCCGTTCACGAGCCGGACGCTGTGGAGCGCGATCCAGTACCTCGGCCCGCACGAGTCGGCGCCGGCGCACCGGCACTCGCCGGCCGCGATCAGGTTCGTGCTCAGCGGATCCGGAGCGGCGACGAGCGTCGAAGGCGATGCCTGCACGATGGCGCCCGGAGACCTGATCCTGACGCCGAATTGGAACTGGCACGACCACAACAACGCCGGCGACGAACCCGTCGTCTGGTTCGACGGCCTCGACCTGCCGCTCGTCAGCACGCTCGAGACGATTTTCTTCGAGAACCATCCGCAGGAGACACAGGACATCGACGGCGCCAACGTTTCACAGGATCGCTTCGCGGCGCCTGGCCTGCGTGAGCTCGGCGTGCCGAGCCAACCCGCGCACTCACCGCTGCTGCGCTATCCCTGGGTTGACACCGATCGGGCGCTGACCGCGCTGCAGCAGCGCGACGACCGGCCACTCGTCAGCCTCGAATTCACGAATCCGACCACCGGTGGACCGGCACTGCCGAGCCTCGGCTGCGAGATGCACCGGCTGCGTCCCGGCGGGCGCACCGCCACGCGGCGAACGACCGGCAGCTCGGTCTACTGCGTGTTCGGCGGCTCTGGAACGACCGTGATCGACGGCGAAGCGTTCGAGTGGGCCGCCGGCGACGTCTTCGTGACGCCGTCGTGGTCCCGCGTCGATCATCAGGCCCACGAGCCCGCCGACGTGTTCGCGATCAGCGATCGTCCCGTGCTGCAACTGCTGCACCTGTACGCCGAGGAGGAGCTGGCCACCCCCCAGGAGGTCGAGCGCACGTTCGTCCCGGCCGGGCCGGAGACGGTGGTCGCCGAGGCGGTCACGTGATCGATGCCGGCGACGCGATCGCGGTGGCGCGGCACGGTGCTGCCGGCGACTCGCCGAGCCTGCCCGCGTATCCCGTCGGGTCGGTGGACACGGCGATACGACTGCTGCTGATCGTCGCCGAGCGGGAGGAGGTCGGTGTCAGTGCGGCGGCCCGCGAGCTCGCGGTCGCACGTTCGACGGCGCACCGCCTGATGCAGATGCTGCAGTACCACGGGCTCGTCCAGCAGCGCCAAGAGACCAAGACCTACGTGCCGGGGCCGACGCTGGCCAAGATCGGGTTGCTCGCATCGCGCAGCCTCGACATCCGCGCGGTCGCGCAACCGCGGATGGCGACGCTGATGGAGATCGCTGACGAGACGGTGCATCTGTTCACGCTCCGCGGCAGCGACGTCGTCTGCTTGCACTCGGTGGAGTGCAAGCGCCCGCTGCGCGTCGGCAGGCGCGTCGGTGAGTCGCTCCCGGCGTACGCGACCGCTGCAGGGCGCTGCCTGCTGGCCGGCATGGACTCGTCGCGGGTCCACGAGCTGTACCCGAGCGAGCAGCTGCCGGCGATTCAGCCGGGCACGATCGCGAGCCGCGACGCGCTCGAGCAGGAGCTCGAGCGCGTCCGCGATCGCGGCTTCGCGGTGCAGCAGCAGCAGACCGAGAGCGACGTCAACGCGATCGGCGCAGCGATCTACGATCGCCTCGGTCCGCCGACGCTGGCGATCACGATCTCGATGCCGAGCTCGCGCTTCGACGAGGCCGACGCCGACCGTCTCGGCAAGGCCGCCCGGGAGTGCGCTGACGGCATCGCATCAGCGCTCTCCTGGTAGACGGCTACGCCGCGGGGGCGCCGAGCTCGAGCTTCGGCGGAGGCGACGGCGGGACCTGTTGCTTCGCCGCCAGGTTCGCCTCCCACTCGGCCGCGATCGATTCCGCATCCCAACCGCCGTCACGGTAGGCCTGCTCGACGACCGCCGGATGAGAGAAGAGCGAGAGCCGGTCGCCCCCGACGCCGATCGCCTGGCCCGTGATCTCCGACGCCGCGTCAGAAGCGAGGAAGACGACGAGCGGGGCGCAGTCCTCCGGCCAGCCGATCGCGTAGTCACGGCGCAGCTGCCGAGGCAGCGGCTCGCCTCGTTCCAGCATCTCGAGCACAGGTGCGAACACCGGAATCGTGGCGACCATCTGCGTCCATGCGGTTGGGATCACGGCGTTGACAGTGATCTCCGCGCGCTTCAGCTCGAGCGCCCAGTTGCGCGCGAACGCGACGACGCCCGCCTTGGCGGCGGAGTAGTTGGTCTGGCCGAACGCCGGGAACTGCCCGGCGGGCGAGCCGATGACGATGATCCGACCGCCCTCTCCGCGTTCGCGCATGTGGATGGCTGCCGCACGGCCGCACGTGAACGTGCCGCGCAGATGCGTCCGGATGACGAGGTCGAAGTCCTCATCGGACATGTTCCACAGCGTCTTGTCACGCAGGACGCCGGCGTTCGTGACCATGACGTCAAGCTGGCCGAACTCGCCGACGGCGCGATCGACCAAGGCCTGCGCCGCGTCGGAGTCGCCGACCGGCACCACCTCGGCGACGGCGCGACCGCCCGCCTCGGAGATCGCGGAGACGGTCTCGTCGGCAGCGTCCTTGTCGATGTCGTTGACCACCACCGCCGCACCCGCGGCCGCGAGCGCGACCGCGTAGGCCCGACCGAGGCCCGCGCCGCTACCGGTGACGACCGCCACTTTTCCGTTCAGGCTCACCGCACTCATGCGTAGAACCGGACCAGGCACTCGGCGGCGACGGTGGGACGCTCGGAGCCTTCGACCTCGATCGTCGCGACCAGCTTGACCTGCACGCCGCCCTTGACCTCGCCGACCGCGGCGATCTCGCCGTGGCATCGCCAGCGTGCGCCGACCGGGAGCGGAGCGGGGAAGCGAACCTTGTCGAGCCCGTAGTTGACGACCATCGCAGCGTCGGAGACCTGCAGCAGCTGACCGATCGCGGGAAGCATCGCCAAGCTCAGGAACCCGTGGGCGACCGTCCCTCCGAACGGTGTGTCCTTTGCACGCTCGGGATCGACGTGGATGAAGTTGTAATCGTTCGTCAGATCCGCGAACCGGTTCACCTGGTCTTGCGTCATGACGACCCAATCCGTCGGCCCGAGCGTCGCTCCGGCGGCGCCGGGCAAACCGGCCATGTCAGTTCGCAGCTCGCCGCTGGTTGTGCTGGTCATGTGCTCTCCTTGGTCCTTGTCCGTACCGATACGTTGGTCTGCGCCTAGAGCGCCATCAGCCCGCCGTCGAGCAGGATGTCGGCGCCGGTGAGGAACGCTGCCTCGTCCGAGGCGACGTACACGGCGAGGCCGGCGACGTCCTCGGGCTCGCCGACCCGCTTCGCGAGCAGCTGCTCGAGCAGCCACTCCTCCGCTCCGGGGTGGCTCAGGAAGTTGCGCTCGATCGAAGGAGTCCTGATCGGCCCGGGACTGATCGTCACGGCGCGGATGCCGAACGGAGCGCCATCTGTGGCAAGCACACGTGACAGCGCCAGCACGCCGCCCTTGGCCGCGGAGTGCGAGGCCATTCCGGCGTTGCGCGTCGCGCCCCAGGCGGAGGTCGACGCGGTGCTGATGATCACGCCGCCGCGCTCAGCCAGAAACGGCCAGGCGAACTTGCTGACATAGAACACGAGGTCGAGCTCGTTGCGGATCCCGTACTGCCAGTCCTCGATCGAGAGGTCCGGCATCGTGCCGAAGCGTGGCGAGGACGCGTTGTTGAAGACGACGTCGATTCGCCCGTGGACCTCCCCCGCCGCCTCGACCCAGGCCCTGGCCTGATCGGGATCGCTGAGGTCGACGGGAGCGGCCACGGTCATGGTGCCACCGGCCGCATGTACCTCTGCGGCCGTCTCGTGGTTGCCGGCCTCGTCGACATCGCACCCGAAGACGAGCGCGCCCTCGGCGGCGAAGCGGACCGCGGTAGCCCGGCCCTGGCCGCTGGCGGTGCCGGTGATCAGCGCGACCTTGCCCTCGAGGCGCCCGCTCACGCTCGCTCCTCCCCCGTCTCGTCACGTGCGCTCACAGCAGTTGGGCTCATCGGCTCTCCTCGACGGATGGAGCGACGCGGATCGGATCGCCGACCGGTCGCCACTCGCGGAACATACTACATCGCGCGACGATCGTAAGCAAAACTATCGCGTATTTGTCTGCGATACCCCGTCTACCGGGCGGGATGCGTACGACAGGAAGCGGAGTCGATCAGCTTCGGGCGTCCATCGCGTCGTGCGTCGTCACGAGCTCGGCGAGCTCTGGAGCGTGCTGCGCGATGACCTGCTGGCAGCGACCTTTCGCGACGGGGGCGAGGCTGTCGTAGACGTCGATGAACAGCTCGCGCATTCGCGCGCGCGGCCAATCGCCCGGCAGCAGCTCGGCGGGAAGGTCCGGCTCGTCGCCGAGGAAGCTGCGCCAGCTGTCCATGACCTTCGTTCGCTCCACAAGCGCGCGCGATGCGGTCAGCCGTCCCTTGCGGGCTTGGTCCAGGATCGGGGTGAACTCGGCCTCGAACTCGAGGTACTTCTCCCTGACCTCCTCGAGGTCCCACGCATCGAGTGCCTGGAGCGTGCTCCGAGGATCGATCCCGGCGCGCATGACGGTTGCGGAGGCGATCCCGAGCTCCGACAGCGCCGCCAGCGCGGCGTCACGCTCGTCCCATGGTGAGCACCAGAGCCCGTCGAACAGCGCGGCGAAGCCGAGCCAGCGAAGACGCGTGCGGACGGCATACCGAACCCGGCGCTGCGCTTCGGGGACCGAGAACGCCACGAGCGTCCAGGAGCCGTCCCAGGACCGCACTTCCTGCGTGCCGAAGGCGACGATCCGGCGCGCGGTCTCCTGGAGGAGCTCCAGCGCATGCGGAGCCAGCCCGTAGTAGGTCTGCCGACCGAGCTTCGTCGACTGCAACAGTTCGCGACGGGTCAGGCGATTGAGCGCCGCGCGCGCACTCGCCTGGGTGACGTCGAACTCGGCAAGCAGATCGACCAGCGCCGCTGAGGGCAGGTGCTCGTGATGCCCGCTCCAGTAGTCGCCGAACAGCGTCATCAGCAGGTGCTGCGGCGTGGTGCCCACCTGCGACCGAGGAAGTCCCCTGCCATCTTCGCGCGCCTCGTCCCAGCCCCGATCGGCGCCGGACGTTCGAACAGCCATGGCCCGACTCTAGCGGCTGCTGTCGAAACGGCATCGATCTTATGCACGACAGATCATGTGTCGATCGCCGTCAGGTAAGCAGTGATCTGTTAGGCTCGCCGCATGCCCATCGAGTTCGGGATCTTCGACCACGTCGAGTTCTACGGTGACGGACAGATTAAGGATCTGTATGAGCGGCGCATCGCCTCGATCAAGCGGATCGAGGCCGCCGGCTTCTACGCGTATCACCTGGCGGAACACCACGGTGCTCCGCTGTCGGTCACCCCATCGGCGCCTGTCTTCCTCTCGGCCGTCGCACGCGAGACGACGACGATCAAGCTGATCCCGACGGTCGTCTGCTTACCGCTCCATCACCCGGTGCGCATCTTCGAAGAGCTCGCGATGCTCGACGTCATCTCGGGCGGCCGGCTCGAGTTCGGCGTCGGGAAAGGCATCACGTCGTACGAGCACCTTCAGTTCGGCCATCCACCGGAAGAGGGGCCGGCACGGTTGGCGGACGGCCTGAAGATCCTGCTCCGGGCGTTCGAGACCGGGATCGTCTCGAGCGAAGGCTCGGAGTTCCACGACTTCGCCGAGATGAAGCTTCCGTTCGAGCCGATCCAGCGCCCGTACCCGCCGCTGTGGACGGCAGGCAACGTCGAGATGGCCGGACGCGGCGGGCACAACCTCATCTCCCCTGCTCCGATGACAGCGGAGATCCGGGCACGCTACGACGAGCTGCGCACCGCGAGCCGCCAGGAGCCCGGCCACCAGAACCCGCACATCACAGAGCCCAAGCTCGGCCACAACCAGGCCCTCGTCGTCGCTCGCACCGACGACGAGGCGGAAGCGATCGCGCGTCGCGCGTGGGGCCGCTACATCGCGACGATGCGTCGGGCGCGTAGCCTCGTCCCGCCGCATCTCCAGGGCGAGGAGCTGCCGGAGTTCGAAACCGACCACGCCAGGAAGATGCTGGGGGGCGATCCGTTCGAGACCGGCAGTCTCATCGCCGGCTCCGTCGAGCGGATTCGCGACGTGCTGGTCGAGCGAGCCCGGACCGGGCTCGTGAACTACTTCCTCTTCATGATCCCGTTCGGGGACATGACCGACAACGAGCTCGGATTCATCGTCGACGCCATGCAGGCCGAGATCATTCCGGCCGTTCGCGAGGCGGCCGCGGTCGGCTCGCCCGCCTGACGGGTACGAGGAGGGGATGTGAGCGTCTCGAGTACCACGCTCGATGTGAAAGGGCGTCCGACGGAGATCGTCTCCGTCGGCACTGGCGAGCCGCTGGTGTTCTTGCACGGTGGCGGGATCATGGAGGGCTTCGACTTCCTTCAGGCGGCAGGCGATCAGGGCTTTCGCGTGATCGCACCGCTGCTTCCTGGCTATGGAGCGACGGAGCTCGACCCACCCGTCGCAAGCCGGGACGCCTTGGCGGACCACATGCAGGACGTCCTTGATGCGCTCGGAATCGAGCGAACGGTGCTCGTCGGTCATTCGCTCGGCGGATGGCGCGCCGCGGGGTTCGCGGCCCGGTACCCGGAGCGCGTCGAGGCACTGATACTCGCCGCGCCACTCGGGATGGAGGTACCCGGGCATCCCCTCGCGAACCTCGCGCCGCTCAGCCTCCCGGAGCGCCTTGTCGCCCTGACCAATGACCCGAGTATCTGGGAGGGGCGCATACCGGACGGCCCAGATCCCGCCTTCCAGGCGGCGCGGGCGCGCGAGATGGCATCGATGTCGCGTTTCATTCCCGGCCCGAGCGATCCCGACATCGACGGCATCGTCTCGCGGCTTGCCGCGCCCACGCAGCTGCTGTGGGGCGACGACGACGGCATCATCCCGTTCGAGCACTCGGCCGCCTGGGAACGGGCGATCCCCGGTGCCGAACTCGAGATCTTCCCTTCGGCGGGTCACATGCTCTTCGCCGAGCGGCCGGAGGCGATGGAGAGCATCCGCGCGTTCGTCGACAGCCAGAAAGAGGCCTGATGGATCTGACCTACAACGAGGCGGAGCTGGCGTTCCGCGATGAGCTGCGCGCCTGGTTCTCGGAGCAGGAGATCGAGCCGGAGGAGGCCGGTCACGATGCCGAATACGCGCGGCGGCTGGCGTTTCACCGTGCCCTCGTGAGCGGAGGATGGGCGGCCGTCGACTGGCCGGAGGAGTACGGCGGCCGGGGCGCGACCCTGATGCAGTCGGCGATCTTCTACGAGGAGCTCACCCGCAGCGGAGCGCCGCTGCCGGTCAACGTCCTCGGCATCCTCCTGGCCGCACCGACGATCATGCGGTGGGGCACGCCCGATCAGAAGGATCGGTTTCTCCATCCGATCCTCACGGCCGAGGAGATCTGGTGCCAGGGCTTCTCAGAGCCCGATGCCGGATCCGACTTCGCTTCGGTGAAGACGCGCGCGGTGCGTGACGGCGACGACTGGCTCATCACCGGTCAGAAGGTGTGGACGAGCGAGGCGCAGATCGCCAAATGGTGCATGCTCGTCGCGCGGACAGATCCCGATGTGGCGAAGCACAAGGGCTTGACGTTCTTCCTGATGGACATGGAACAGGAAGGCGTTCAGGTCGTGCCGCTGCGCCAGATGACCGGCGAGTCGGAGTTCAACGAGCTGTTCCTCGACAACGTTCGCGTTCCCGCGGAGCACGTCCTCGGCGGCGTCGGCGACGGCTGGAAGGTCGCGCTGACGACACTGATGAACGAGCGCTCCGGGCTCGGCATCTCGCTGCAGGTCACGCTCCGCCAGCGACTTGACGGGGTCATCGCGGCGGCGGCGGAGCGCGGCCTGCTCGAGGACACGGCGGTGGCCGAGCGGCTCGGCGAGCTCTGCCAGCGAACCGAGCTCCTGCGACTGTTGGCCTACCGCGGCCTGACGTCGGTCGAGAAATACGGACAGCCCGGGCCCGAGGGCTCGTTGACGAAGTGGCTGTGGTCGGACACCAATCAGCAACTGACCCAGTGCGCAGCCGACCTGCTCGGGACGAGCGCCCTCCGCGCCGGGTCTCAGCCCGCCTATGCACTGCTGCGCTCGCGGGGGAACTCGATCGAGGGCGGCACGACTGAGATCCTCAAGAACATCATCGCCGAGCGAGTGCTCGGCCTCCCCAAGGCGCGCTAGGAGCTGCGATGCACTTCGACCTGACCGACGACCAGAAGGAGATCAAGGACGTCGCGCGCCAGCTGCTCGCGAGCCGCTCGCCGATGGCCAAGGTGCGCGAGGCTGCCGAGGCCGAGCGCTACGACGAAGCGCTCTGGACGGAGCTGGTCGAGCTCGCCTGGCCGGGCATCGCCGTCTCCGAGGAGCACAACGGGCAGGGGCTCGGCGCGGTCGAGCTTGCCGTGCTCCTGGAGGAGCTCGGCTATGCCTGTGCGGCGACGCCGCTGCTGTCCACGGCGACGGCGGCGTCGGTGATCGATGCGTGCGGCAACGACGACCAGCGCTCGCGATGGCTCCCCGGCCTCGCTACCGGCGAGCAGACGGCCGGCATCGGTACCCCAACGCTTGTTGCCGACGCCGAGGGCGCGGCCGTCGTGGTGCTCGTCGACGGCGATGACGCGTCGCTCGTCGTAGAGCCGGAGGCCGAGCCGTTCCAGTCGATCGATCCGACCCGGCGCTACGCGACGGTGCGCGGCAGAGCGGAGCCGCTCGGTGCCGGAGCGGCCGACCGGGTGCGGGCTGCGATCGCCGCCGAGGTCGCCGGAATCTGCCAGCGCGCGCTCGACGTGACCGTCGAATACGTCAAGGAGCGCAAGCAGTTCGGCGTCCCTGTCGGCTCCTTCCAGGCGGTGTCGCATCGCTGCGTGCAGATGCTGATGCACACCGAGAGCGCCCGCACAGCCGCCTACTACGCCGCCTGGGCCGCGGATGCGGACGCGGGCCGCCTGCCGGAGGCCGCCGCCCTTGCGGCCGCGGCCGCGGCCGAGGGGGCGATCGAGGTCACGGGCAGCGCGATCCAAGCGCACGGCGGCATCGGGTTCACCTGGGAGGCGGACCTGCACTGGCTCTACAAGCGCGCGCAGCTCGACGCGGCGCTCCTCGGAGGCGCCGCGCAGGCACGGCGGACGTTGACCCGGCTCACCGCGGCCACGCTCGAGGTCGCGCGCTAGCGCGACGCAAGGGCTGCCCGACGACCATGTCCTCAATCCTCGAATCGTTCCGGCTCGACGGACAGGTGGCGATCGTCACCGGAGCCTCCTCCGGGCTGGGCGTCGCGTTCGCGCAGGCGCTCGCCGAGGCGGGCGCCGACGTCGCCCTCGGGGCACGGCGCGCCGAGCGACTCGAGGAGACGAAGCGCCTGGTCGAGGCGGCAGGTAGGCGGGCGCTGGCCGTCACCACCGACGTCACCCTCGTGGAGGACTGCGACCGCCTCGTCGCCGAGACGGTCGAGCAGCTCGGGAAGGTCGACATCCTCGTCAACAACGCCGGCATCGGCGCCGCCGTTCCCGCCACGCGCGAGGACCCCGATCACTTCCGTCACGTCGTCGACATCAACCTGCACGGCGCGTACTGGATGGCGCAGGCCTGTGGCCGCGTGATGCAGCCTGGCAGCTGCATTGTCAACATCTCGAGCGTCGTCGGGCTGACCGCCGTCGGCCTCCCCCAGGCGGCGTACGCCGCCTCGAAGGCGGGGCTGATCGCGCTGACCCGCGACCTCGCGCAGCAGTGGACCGGACGCAAGGGCATCCGCGTCAACTCGCTGGCGCCAGGACCGTTCGCGACCGAGATGACCGCCCAGGCCGCGCCCGGGTCGTTCGAGCAGATCCGGCCGCGGCTGCTCGTGCCCCGCGAGGGCGATCCCCGCGAGCTCGCCGCCGCGCTCGTGTTCCTCGCCTCCCCGGGGGCCGGCTACATCACCGGTCAGACACTGGCCGTCGACGGCGGCCTGACGGTGTCCTAGCGGCTCTGATGACCGAGACGGCGGACATACGCGAACGCGTGCCGGTGCTGATCGTCGGCGGCGGCCCCTCCGGCCTCACGTCGGCGCTGCTGCTCGCTCGAGCAGGCATCGACTTCCTGCTGCTGGAGCGGCGGGACTTCACGACGCATTTCCCACGGGCGCACCTGCTCAACGTGCGCACGATGGAGATCTTCCACGACGTCGGCGTCGCCGACGACATCTACGCCCGCTCCCCGCCGGAGGACCGCTGGCACAAGGTCCGCTGGTCGACCTCGCTCGGAGGGTCACGCCCCGGTCAGCGCGCGACGATCGGGGAGGTGCCCGCGTGGGGCGGTGGACCCGACACCCCGCGCTATGCGGAGGCAAGCCCGAGGCGCTTCGCGAACCTTCCGCAGTTGCGGCTCGACACACTCCTGTGGCAGCGAGCAGACAGGCTGGCGCCGGGCAGGGTCCGGCCGCATCAGGAAGTCGTCGACATCGACGGTGCCGAGGACGTCGTCACCGTGACCGTCCTCGACCGTGACACCGGCGAGCGGTATCTGGTGCAGGCCGACTACGTCATCGCCGCGGACGGCGGACGGGTCTGCGCCCAGCGGCTCGACGTGGCGCTCAGGGGGCCGCGGGCGATCCACGAGATCACGAGCCTCTACGTCGAAGCGGACCTCCGGCGATACTGGGATCACGAAACCCTGCTGACCTACGTGATCGGACCCGCCGGCCAAGGTGGGCCGGCCGCGACGCTGCAGGCGCTCGGCCCGGACCACTGGGCGAACGAGTCGACCGAATGGGTGTTCGGCGTTCATGGAGTCGGGCGCGGAACCCCAGAGGACGAGATCATCCCCCGCGTCCGGAGCGTCCTCGGCATCGACGATCTCGAGATGCGGATCAACGCCGTCAGCCACTGGGCCTACGAGGGCGTCGTCGCCGAGCAATTCCGCGTCGGCCGCGTGTTCCTCGTCGGCGACAGCGCGCACCGTCACCCGCCGACGGGCGGGCTCGGCCTCAACACCGGCGTCCAGGACGTGTTCAACCTGTGCTGGAAGCTCATCGCCGTGCTGCGCGGATATGCCGGCGACGCGCTGCTCGACACCTACGAGGCCGAGCGGCAGCCGATCGCGACGTTCAACGTCGAGCACTCGCTGCTCAACGCCGGCAAGCACGCCGGGGTCGCTGCCGCCATCGGCCTGCGGGCCGACCAGAGCGAGGAGCACGGCTGGCGTGAGGTCGACGTGTGGGCCAGCGACACGCCGGAGGGACGGCAGCGCCGAGCGGCCAGCGATGCCGCGATCGCGTCGAACGCGGAGGACTTCAGTCAGCTCAACGTCGAGGCGGGCTTCTCGTACGAGCGCGGCGCGGTGATCCCGGACGGGACGCCGGCGCCGCCGCGGCCGTCGGAGTCGCCGATCGAGTTCACGCCGACGGCTCGTCCCGGACATCACGTCCCTCACGTCTACCTGGCTGCCGGCGACGGCTGGGTCTCGACGGTCGACCTCGTCGCGGCCGAGGGATTCACGCTGTTCGTCTCCGCCGGTGACGAACAGGCCTGGCAGGAGGCCGCCGGGAGCGTGGCGGCCGAGTCCGGATGCCCGCTCTCGGTGGTCTCCGTCGACGGATATCTCGCCGATCGCGACAGCACGTGGGCCGCCGTGCGCGGCATCGGTCCCGGGGGCGTGGTGCTCGTGCGGCCCGACAAGCACGTCGGCTGGCGTGCCGATCCGTCCCCCGCGGCGCGCGAAGGCGAGCTCCGCGCGGCTGTGTGGCAGCTGCTCCACGCAGGCGCCGCGCCGGCCGATCCCGCGGCGCCGGCGCTGCTGGCCGGCATCGAGCGCGCGGCCGACGCACTACGCGGCTAGTCGCGGGACCGCGTCAGTTCGGTCGGTGCCCGAAGGTCGTGTCGTAGTCGCGCCTCCGGTCCTCGGGCAGGAAGCGCTCCTCGATCTCCCGCACGCGCGAGGTGCCGACGAGCTCAGTCGTCGGCGCCACACCCCACGCGCCGGCGTGGGCCTGCTCGAACCATCCGTCGACGCCGGCATCGCCTTCTTCGCGAAGCGCGTGGAGGACGTCCCATGCCGCCTGAGCACCCGCCATCGACGCGACGGTCGGGAACAGCACCGCCCGCGCGCCGAGATCGGCGAACTCCGTCAGCTTCGGTCGCGGCGTCGTCCCGCCCCAGATCGTGAGCACCGGGACGCGCAGCTCGCGACATGCCGTGGCCAGCTGCTCGCGCGACTCGACTGAGTTCAGCCAGACGAGGTCGGCCCCGCCCTCCTCGGCGTAGGCGACGGCACGCTCGAGCGCGTCGTCGAATCCGGTCCCCTCGCTGCCGATCGCGTCGGTGCGGGCGCAGACGACGAAGCTCGGATCGAGCGCGTCCCGAGCGGCGACGGCAGCCTGGATCTTGCCGACCGCCTCGGCACGAGGGATGCAGCGACGACCCTCCGTCGTACCCGACTTCTTCGGCGCCTCCTGGTCCTCGAGCGAGACGCCGGCGACGCCCGCGCGAACGAACTCCTCGACCGCATACGAGACGTTCACGGCGTTGCCGTACCCCGTGTCGGCATCGACGAGCACCGGGATACCCGCGCGCGCTGCGACGTGCCGCGCGTGGTCGACGACGTCACGCAACCCGACCGCCCCGACGTCGGGGACGCCGTACAGCATCCACGACACCTGCGATCCGGCGAGGAAGAAGCACTCAAACCCCGCCCGTTCGGCCATCATCGCGTAGACCGGACTGAATCCCCCGGGAATCGTCAACAGCTCGTCCCGGGCCAGCAACGCGCGCAGACGGCGCCGTAGGACCTGCGCTTCCGGCTCGACGCTCACGCCACAACCTCGCTCATCTGTCGTCGGGTCACCGTCGCTCGACGCTGACCTGAGACCGCTCTGAAGTCAAGGATTTCCGGGCTATCGACTGAGAGCGAGACGGCATGAACAGACAGCGATGCCTGCTGTAGCTTGCGAAGCGGGTGGTCGGCAGATCGCCTCGCGGGGACCGACGATCCAGAGAGAGATCTGCATTGCCGAACATCACCTATGACTTCACAGGACGGACGGCCATCGTCACCGGAGCCGGTCGGGGCATCGGCCGCGAGCTGGCACGGTGCTTTGCGGCCGCCGGCGCCACGACGTATGCCGTCGACGTGGACGCAGACGTCGCCGAAGCCGCGGCAGCGGAGGTCGGCGCGAGAG
Source organism: Solirubrobacteraceae bacterium (assembly GCA_035650375.1). GTDB lineage: Bacteria > Actinomycetota > Thermoleophilia > Solirubrobacterales > Solirubrobacteraceae > BP-464. The sequence continues at coordinate 23,151 of DASRHW010000105.1, forward strand.
CCGCGACGGCCAACGTCGCGCTGTCGGAGGACGCCGAGCGCGTCGTCGCACAGGCCGTCAGCGAGACCGGGCGCATCGACATCCTCGTCAACAACGCCGGGATCCTCCGCGACAAGATGCTCTGGAAGCTCTCCGACGACGACTGGGAGGCGGTGCTCGGCGTGCATCTCGGCGGGACCTTCCGCTTCACGCGTGCCTGCACCCCGCATTTCCGCGAGGCGGGCTTCGGGCGCATCGTCAACGTGACGTCGTATACGGGACTGCACGGCAATATGGGCCAAGCGGCATACGCAGCGGCGAAGGCCGGCATCATCGGCTTCACCAAGACCGCGGCGAAGGAGCTCGCGCGGTTCGGCGTCACCGTCAACGCGATCTCGCCGAATGCCGAGACTCGCATGATCGAGTCGATGCCGAAAGAGCTGTACGAGGAGGCCAAGCGAAACATTCCGCTCGGCCGCTGGGCACAGCCCTCGGAGATGGCGGCGACGGTCGCGTTCCTCGCCTCCGAGGAAGCCGGCTATGTAACAGGCGTGGTGCTGCCGGTTGACGGTGGCATCTCGATGTAGCTCGCCATGTGGCTCGAGCCCACGGCACCGCACGTCTTTCCCGCAGCTCGCCAACCCCGACGGAGGCGTTCTCTGTGAATCATCAGTCTGAGGCGGTCATCGTGTCGGCCGCACGCACGCCGATCGGCAAGGCGTACCGAGGAGCGCTCAACGCGACCCACGGCGCCACGCTCGGCGCCCACGCCGTATCGGCGGCGGTCGAGAGGTCCGGGCTCGAGCCCGCGCAGATCGAGGACGTCGTCATGGGCGGCTCGCTGACCGAGGGCACGACGGGCGGGAACATCGCCCGCCAGATCGCGCTTCGAGCGGGCCTGCCGGACGAGACGGCCGGCGTGACGGTGAACCGCTTCTGCAGCACGGGCTTGCAGACCATCGCGGCGGCGGCCGGACGGGTGATCGTCGATGGCGCCAAGGCCGTGGTCGCCGGCGGGCTGGACTCGATCAGCCTCGTGCAGAACGAGCACATGAACCGTCACATGGCACGCGACCCGTGGCTCGAGGAACACAAGCCCGAGATCTTCATGTCGATGATCGAGACCGCCGAGGTCGTCGCCAGGCGCTACGGCATTTCGCGAGAGGAGCAGGACGCGCTCGCGCTGGAAAGCCAGCGCCGCACGGCAGCGGCACAGGATGCGGGCCGCTTCGACGAGGAGATCGTCCCGATCACGACCGACAAGCTGGTCGTCGACCGCGAGACCGGCGACCAGAGCTACGAACGGGTGACGCTCGAACGCGACGAGTGCAACAGGCCTGGCACCACCGCGGACGCGCTCGCCGGCCTCGCCCCCGTCATCGACGGCGGCAGCGTCACCGCTGGAAACGCGAGCCAGCTGTCCGATGGCGCCGCCGCATGCGTCGTGATGGATGCGAAGGAGGCGGAGCGCCGCGGCATCCAGCCGCTCGGCGCGTTTCGCGGCTTCACCGTCGTCGGATGCGAGCCCGACGAGATGGGCATCGGGCCGGTGTTCGCAGTGCCGAAGCTGCTCGATCGCTTCGGGATGTCGGTCGACGACATCGGCCTCTGGGAGCTCAACGAGGCGTTTGCGGTCCAGGTGCACTACTGCCGCGAGAGGCTCGGGATCCCTTCCGAGCTGCTGAACGTCGACGGTGGCGCGATCTCCGTCGGCCACCCCTACGGGATGTCCGGCACGCGCCTCACCACCCATGCGCTGATCGAGGGCCGTCGCCGCGGAGCGCGATTCGTCGTCGTGACGATGTGCGTCGGCGGCGGCATGGGCGCAGCAGGGCTGTTCGAGGTGCTCTGAGCGGACACCGGCTCATTGCGTTCACCGCGATCACTCCTGGGCATCGTGATGGACAACAGCTGTTCTTGCGATCGTCATCGCACATGGTATGTTCGCTCGCCCCGGGCACAGGAAGAGGAGCAGAGGATGAGCGCGACCGCAGTCCCCAAGGGTCTCTCGGAGGACAACCTCGAACGAGCGCTCGACGCGATGCGCGCCGTCGTCGGCGCCGAGCACGTGCTCACCGGCGACGACACCCTGGAGTTCCGCGACCCCTTCTGGCATCGGAGCTGGTCCGAGTACGAGTCGTCGGCCGTGGTCCAGCCAGGGTCCGTGGAGGAGATCCAGGAGATCCTGCTGATCGCCAACGAGCGCGGCGTTCCGCTCTGGACCACCTCGCAGGGCCGCAACAACGGGCTCGGAGGCAGTTCGCCGCGCGTGCGCGGCTCCGTGATCGTCAACCTGCGCCGGATGGATCGCATCCTCGAGATCGACGAGGAGATGGGCTACGCGGTCGTCGAGCCCGGCGTGACCTGGCAACAGCTCTACGACGCGCTGCGCGACAACGGCCACCGGCTGATGCTGTCGTGCACGGACCTCGGGTGGGGCAGCGTCATCGGCAACTCGCTCGAGAACGGCTCGACCTATCTGCCATACGGCCAGGACTTCATGGCGCCCTGCGGCTTGGAGGTCGTGCTCGCGGACGGCCAGGTGATGCGGACGGGGATGGGAGCCCTCCCCGGTAGCAAGACCTGGCACCTTTACCGGCGCGGCCTCGGACCGACGCTGGACCCGCTGTTCATGCAGTCGAACTACGGCATCGTCGTCAAGATGGGCCTCTGGCTGATGCCATGGCCCGAGGTCGTGGCGCCGTTCTGGATCGACGTCCCCCGCGAGGAGGACTTCGTCGAGCTGATCGACATTCTGCGGCGGCTGCGCCTCGACCGCACGCTCGAGGGCGTGCCCAATATCTTCAACACGCTCCAGCTCGCGGCGCTGACCAACGAGCGCTCGCGCTGGTATGACGGCGACGGCGCGACCCCCGACCACGTCATCGACCAGATCGCAAGCGACCTCGGATGCGGGCGCTGGATCGTCCACAGCGCGCTCTGGGACGACTCGGTCGTCGCCGACCACAAGATCGCGAAGATCACGGCGGCCCTGGAGCAGATCCCCGGCGCCCGCATCCGCTCCGCCAAGCACGCGCCCGAGGAGCTTCCCGACCTCGAGAGCTTCCCCGACCGTGTGCTCGGCGGTGTTCCCAGCCTCGAGTGGCTGAATTTCTTGCGCTGGTATGGGACGAACGCCGGCGGGCACACCGGCACCGGCCTCGTCGCGCCGCTGCAGGGCAAGGAGGCCTACCGGCTCCACACGATGCTTCGCAACCTGATCGAACAGGACTTCGGCCTGGACTACTTCACGTATCCGGTCCTGATCAACGCCCGCAGCTACATCCACGTCTTCGGCGTGATCTTCGACGTCAACGACGACGCCGACACCCGCCGTGGCTACGAGGTCTGCCGGCGGGTGCTGATCGAGGGCGCCAAGGCCGGCTTCGGCGAGTACCGCTGCCACATCGACAACATGGACCTGGCGACGGATCAGTACAGCTTCAACGACCATGCCTACCGGCGGTTCTGCCAGACGATCAAAGACGCCGTGGATCCCAACGGGATCCTCTCGCCCGGCAAGCAGGGCATCTGGCCCGCCGCCATGCGGGAGCCGGACAAGGCATAGCTCGATGCAGCGCGCGGGCTGACTGGCGATGCGGGCGGGGGACGTGATCTGGGAGCCGTCGCGCGAGCTGATCGCGTCGTGTGGCCTGACGCGATTCCTCGGCTTCCTCGAGGACACCCGAGGGTTGCGATTCGACGCCTACCTCGACTTCTGGCGCTGGTCGGTCGCCGACATCGACGAGTTCTGGGGAGCGGTCTTCACCTACGAGGACGTCCTCCACGACGGGGACCCGTCGATCGTGCTGGCCGAACAGCGAATGCCAGGAGCGCGCTGGTTCCCGGATGTGCGACTGAACTACGCCGAGCACCTCCTACGCCGTCGCGGGGGCAGCGAGGCGGCCCTGGTCGTCGAGGACGAGGACGGGGCGATCGAGGAAACGTCGTGGGCGGAGCTCGAGCGGCAGGCAGGCGCCCTCGCCGCGACACTGCGGCACCTCGGCGTCGGCCGCGGCGACCGCGTCGTCGCGCTCCTGCCCAATTGCGCGGAGCCCGTCATCGGGCTGATCGCGTGCGCGAGCATCGGCGCCATCTGGTCGGTCTGCTCACCCGAATACGGCCTGCCGGGCATCGTGTCGCGGTTCCGGCAACTGGACCCGAAGGTGCTGATCGCGGTCGACGGCTACCGGTTCGGCGGGCGCGCCCACGACCGCCGCGAGACGGTCGATGGGCTCCTGGACGCCCTGCCGACCCTGGAGCATCTGCTGTGGGCGCCGCTGCTCACACCCGACTCGCCGCCGCCGGTTGGCGTGCCTTCGACGCTGTGGACGGATGCGACCGCCGGCGACGCGCCGCTGACGTTCGCCCGCGTGCCCTTCGACCATCCCTTGTGGGTGCTGTTCTCGTCGGGCACCACGGGCATCCCGAAGGGCATCGTGCACGGGCACGGCGGGATGCTGCTCGACCACCTGCGCGCGGCATCGCTGCACTTCGACGCGCGTCGCGGCGAGCTGGCGCTGAGCGTCGCCACGACGAGCTGGATGGTCTGGAACGTTCACGTGTCGAACCTGCTGGCCGGAGCGAGCCTGCTGCTCCTCGCCGGCAACGCCGCTGCGCCGCTCGACCGAGTCTGGCGCGCCGCTGCCGAACACCGCGCCGCACGGGTCAACGTCGGCTCCGGCTACGTGCTCGCCTGCATGAACGCGGACCTGCGCCTCGAGGAGGAGCTGGACTTCTCATCGCTGACACAGGTCGGCGCCGCCGGTTCGCCGCTGCCGGCCGACGGCTACCGCTGGGTTGCGGAGCAGATCGGCGAGCGCATCTGGCAGTCGTCGGGCAGCGGAGGCACCGACGTCTGCGCCGCCTTCGTCAGCGGGGTGCCGACACTGCCGGTGCGTGCCGGCCGCATGCAGGTGCCGTGCGCTGGCGTCGCCGTCGAGGCCTGGGATGAGGCGGCGCAGCCTGTGGCACCGGGGGTCCTCGGCGAGCTGGTGATCACCCGGCCACTGCCGTCGATGCCGCTCTTCCTGTGGGGCGACGTCGATCGACGGCGGCTGACCGACACGTACTACTCGCACTTCCCCGGCGTCTGGCGACAGGGCGACTACATCGAGTTCGACATCGACGGCAGCTGCACGATCCCCGGCCGCTCGGACTCGACCCTGAATCGCCGCGGGATCCGGATCGGTCCCGCCGAGATCTACTCGGTCGTCGAACGGCTCCCGGAGGTCGATGAGGCCCTGGTCGTCGGCGCTGAGCTCGGCGGTGACTACTACATGCCGCTCTTCATCGCGGCGACCGACGGCGTCGACGAGGAGGACCTACGCGCGCGAATCGTCACCGCCATCCGCGATGCGCTGTCGCCTCGCCACGTGCCTGACGAGATCGTCTTCGTTCCGGCGATCCCGCACACCAAGACCGGCAAGAAGCTCGAGGTGCCGGTCAAGCGCCTGCTGCAAGGGGTCGCGCCCGCCGAGGCGGCCGACCCCGGCTCGGTCGACCGGCCTGAGCTGCTGGATCTGTTCGCCGACCTGATCGGGCGCCCCTCGGCCGCCGGACTTCGACGATGAACGACGTGGTCCTGACCGAGCGTCACGGCGGCGTCCTCGTCATCACCCTCAACCGTCCAGAGGTCCGCAACGCCGTCGACCTCGCGATGGCCGAGGGAATCGCCGGCGCCCTCGACGCGCTCGACCGCGACGACGCCGTCGTCGGCGTCATCACCGGCGCAGGCGGCACGTTCTGCGCCGGCATGGACCTCAAGGCGCTCGCGAACAGCGGCCGCCTGCGGATAGGCGACCGCGGCTTCGCAGGCATCACCGAGCGAGCGGCCGAGAAGCCGCTGATCGCGGCAGTTGAGGGGTTCGCGGTCGGAGGCGGCCTCGAGATCGCGCTGTCGTGCGACCTGATCGTCGCGGCACGTGATGCGAAGCTCGGGCTTCCGGAAGTCAAACGGGGCCTCGTCGCGGCCGCCGGCGGCCTTCTGCGGCTCTCACGGCGCGTCCCGTATCACGTCGCCATGGAGCTGGCGCTCACGGGTGACCTCTATCTCGCGGAGCGGCTGTACGGGGTCGGCTTGGTCAATCGCATGACCGAGCCGGGCGCCGCGCTCGAGACGGCACTCGACCTTGCCAGGAGGATCGGCTCCAACGCTCCGCTGTCGCTGCAAGCCAGCAAGCGGATCCTCGCATCGGCGCCGGAGTGGCCGATGTCGGAGGCGTGGCAGCGTCAAGCGGAGATCGCCGAGCCGGTCTTCGACTCCGACGATGCAAGCGAGGGTGCGCGTGCCTTCGCCGAGAAACGGGATCCGGTCTGGCGCGGACGCTGAGGCCGACGGATCGCGACGTACGAAAGCCATCGGGCCCCGAAACGCAGAAACCCCGCTAACGCGGGGTTTCTATGAGGGGTGAGCGATGGGGCTCGAACCCACGACCGCCTGGACCACAACCAGGAGCTCTACCAACTGAGCTACGCCCACCAAGGAGGCGACAGTCTAGACGGTCGATCTCGCGACGGCGGGCGAACGGTCCCGGCGCCGGCTACTTCGAGCCGGCGACCTTCGCCGCCGCGACCTTGATGCAGGCGGTCATCACCTTGGCATCCGGATTCTTCGCGCCCGAGGACAGCTTCGTGCTCAGCTTCTCGAGCCGGCTGAAGCTCAGCCGGTCCTGGAGGCACGACAGCGCCGTCGTGCAGTAGCGCTCGACCTGCGACTTGGTCAGCCTGCCGTTGGCCACGGCGGTCGCCGATGCCCGGCAGCTCTTCATGAACGCCTTCTTCTCGGATGACGGATAGCTGTAGCGCGCGTCGGCGGTGGCGGCAAAGCCGAGTGTGACGACGAGCAGCGCCAGAAGCACGGCAGCGCGGAGCGGAAAGACGAGTCGAAGCATGCCGGCACCGTACTGCCGCCGCGTGGGAAATCGGCATGAGCTACGGGCGACCGGCAGTCGCCCGTAGCAGCGCCCGCGCAGGTCCCCTACGGCACGTTCAGCGCGACGTACTTCGTCTCGAGGTACTCGTGCAGACCCTCGGCGCCGCCCTCGCGGCCGTAGCCGGAGTGCTTGACGCCGCCGAACGGCGCCCCGGCGTTGCTGACGAGGCCCTGGTTGAGGCCGATCATGCCGGTGTCGAGCTGCTCGATGACGCGGAAGGCGCGGTTGATGTCCTGCGTGAACACGTAGGCGACGAGCCCGTACTCGGTGTTGTTGGCCCAGCGGATCGCCTCGTCCTCGGACGAGAACCCGCGCACCGGAGCGACCGGGCCGAAGATCTCCTCCTTGAGGAACGCGGCGTCGTCGGGGACATCGGTGACGACCGTCGGCGCGTAGAAGTAGCCGGGTCCGTCGACGCGCTCGCCGCCGACGGCGATCGTCGCGCCGCGCTGCTTTGCGTCGTCGACGAGCTCAGCGACCTTCGACCGCTGCGCCTCGTCGATCAGCGGGCCGACGTTGACGCCGGGGTCGGTGCCCCGACCGACTTTCAGCTCGCTCATCCGTCCCGCCAGTTTCTCGGCGAACTCCGACGCAACGGACTCGTGGACATGGAAGCGGTTGGCGGCCGTGCAGGCCTCTCCCCCGTTGCGCATCTTCGCGATCATCGCGCCGTCGACCGCCGCGTCGAGATCGGCGTCCTCGAAGATCAGGAACGGGGCGTTGCCGCCGAGCTCCATCGAGACGCGCAGGATCTGGTCGGCGCCCTGCTCGATCAGCGTGCGGCCGACCTCGGTCGAGCCGGTGAAGCTCAGCTTGCGCAGCCGCGGGTCGCGGATCAGCGGCTCCATGATCGAGCCGCTCGAGCGCGCGGTGAGGATGTTGACGACGCCGTCGGGCAGCCCCGCTTCGGCGAGGATCGAGCCGAGCATCAGCATCGACAGCGGCGTCTGCTTCGCCGGCTTGACGACACACGTGCAGCCGGTCGCGATCGCCGGGCCGATCTTGCGCGTGCCCATCGCCATCGGGAAGTTCCACGGGGTGATGAACAGGCACGGCCCGACGGGCTGGCGCATCGTCATCATCCGGCCGACGCCGGACTCGTTGACGGCGTAGCGGCCGTCGATGCGGACGGCCTCCTCGCTGTACCAGCGGAAGAAGTTCGCGGCGTAGGTGATCTCGGCCTTCGACTCGGCGACCGGCTTGCCCATCTCGAGCGTCATCAGCAGCGCGAGGTCGTCGAGGCGCTCGATCATCAGGTCGTACGAGCGGCGCAGGATGTCCGAGCGCTCGCGCGGCGCCATCGTCTTGAACGTCGAGAAGGCCTCGTCGGCGGCACCCATCGCGGCCTTCGCGTCGTCGACCGACGCGTCGGCGACCTCGCACAGCGTCTCGCCCGTCGCCGGGTCCTCGACCGCCAGCACGCCCTTGCTGCCGTCACGCCACGAGCCGCCGATCAGCAGCTGCTTGGGGACGTCGGCGAGCACGGCCTGCTCGCGCGTCGCGTCGACCGTGCTCATGCGCGCACCGCGCCGGCGGGCGAATCGCAGCAGCTGAAGTAGCAGTCGTCGTGGGTCACCATCGGGTCTCCTATCTGCGATGCAAGGCGAGGGAACTGCTCTAGGGCGCACGGCCCACAGGGAGCGGCCGCGTCGTGAACCAGAGGATACGGTGGTCCTGTGAGGATCCGCGTCACTGTCCTGGTGCCGGCCGGCCAGTGACGCCTGAGCCCGTCACGCTGCGCTCGCTCTGGCTGCGCGTGTACCTGCCGGCGCTGATGTTCTTCCTCGCCGACGGCGCGATCCTGCCGATCATCGCGCTCGCCGCGCGTGACCTCGGTGCCTCGGTCGCCTTCGCCGGCTTCGTCGTCGCCCTGCGCTCGCTCGGGGTGCTCTTCTTCGACCTTCCCGGGGGCTGGATCATCGGCCGCTATGGCGAGCGCGTCGCCGTCGCCTTCGCCTCGACCTGCTTCGCGGCCACGCTGCTCGGCTGGATCGTCAGTGACTCACTGACCGTCTTCGCAGTGCTGGCGTTCGTCCAGGGCAGCGGCTGGTCCGTCTGGCAGCTGGCACGGATGTCCTACGTCGCCGGCGTCGTCGGGCCCGACCTGCGCGGACGAGCGTTGTCGATCCTTGGCGGCATCTCGCGCCTCGGCTGGTTCATCGGGCCGTTCCTCGGAGCGGCCGCGATCGCGATCGGCGGCTTTCACGCCGCCTACGCGCTCGCGCTCGCGCTCGCGCTGCTCGCGGCCGTGCTGCTGTTCCGCTACTCGAGCGCGAACGAAGGCCGCGACGAGCACGGCGACGAGCCGTCGACGCTGTTCGTCGTCATTCGCAGACATCGCCACGAGCTGCTGACGGTCGGCTGGGCGGCGCTGGCGATGCAGGCGCTGCGTGCGGCGCGCTTCGCGATCGTCCCGCTCTGGGCCGATCACATCGGCCTCTCCACGGCGACGATCGGCGTCCTCTTCGGCATCTCGACCGGCGTCGAGCTCCTGTGCGTGTATCTGGGCGGCAGCATCATGGATCGGCACGGCCGCAAGGCCGTCGCCGTCCCCTCGATCGCGCTGATCGCCGCCGGGATCGCGATGTTGCCGCTGACCCACCACCTGTGGTCGCTGACGCTGGTGGCGATCCTGCTCGGGCTCGGCAACGGCATCTCGAGCGGGCTCAACATGACGCTCGGCGCCGACCTCGCGCCGGCGACCGGACGCGCCCAGTTCCTCGGTGTCTGGCGCGTGTTCGGCGACATCGGCACCGCGGGCGGGCCGCTCGCGATCGCCGCCGTCACCGGGTTGCTGACGCTCGGCGGCGCCGCCGTGACGTGCGGCGCGATCGGCCTGCTGGCCGCGGCGATGATCCACCGGCTCGTTCCGGAGACCAAGCAGCGCGCGCTCGCGGGCGCTGCTCTGGCCGAACCTGCCGACGGCTAGAGCGTCAGACCGAGCGTGCCCGCCGCGCCAGCGCGACCGTCGCGGCACGCACGCCGTCGGCGGTGACAACCGGTTCGGCGAAGCCGACACGGACCGCCGCGACGCCGCGCGGCGTGGCGGCGCGCAGGTCGAGGCCGTAGCGGTCGAGCCGCACGCAGCCGGCCTCGGTCGCGTCCGGATGGCCGCCGAGCGCTCGCGTCATCTCCAGCAGCGCGTCGGCATGGTCGGCATTGAGATGCGCGATCGCCCCGTCGGCGCTCGCGGCGGTCGGGTCCGGCTCGGCTGTCGCGTAGGCGGCAGCGTCGGCGGAGTCCATGCGGCCGTAGCCACCGACCCAGCGGACACGCTCGACCTCGAGCACGAACAGCGAGAAGTCACCGAACGCCGAATAGATCTCAGCGCTCGGAATCGCCGCGATGTGGGCCGCGCGGGCGGCCTCCTCGTCGTCGCCTTCCGGGCGCCGCACACGGCCCGCGAGCGTCACACGCGAGCTGTCGAGCGGATCGCCGCCACGCGGGTCGGCGACGATCACGAGGCTCGCGCGCGGATCGGCGTGCAGGTTGCGACCGTGCTCGGCGAGCGTCGACACGTACAGCACAGGCGAGCCGTCGCTCATCGCCCCGTAGGTGACCATCGATGCCCAAGGGTCGCCGTCCTCAGTCAGCGTCGCGAGCGACGCGACCTTCACCGTGGCCGCGAGCGTGCGCGCCTCCTCGGCGGCGCTGCGCCGGCGCGACTCGGGAACCTCGAGCAGGGGCGGAGCCGGCGACAGCGGAGCGTCCCCGACCACATCGTGATCGATCAGGTCAGTCATTAGGTGAGCCTAACTCATTCCCCGATTCTTTGTTAGGGTCACCTAATGCGCTTACGCCGCCTCGTGGCCGCCTTGGCCTGCGCCGCGGCCCCCACGCTTGTTTCGAGCAACGCCGCGTACGCCCAGACGACGCCCGAGCGGATCGTCGCGTTGAGCCCGTTCACCGCCAACACGCTCGCCGCGCTCGGTGTGACGCCGATCGGCATCGGCCAGACGCTCGGAGGCCACGACCGCCTCGACCCGTCGCTGCGCGGCGTCACGGCCCTGCCGCTGTCGCATCCCAACGGCCCCAACCTCGAGCAGCTCGCGGCACTCAACCCGCAGCTCGTCTTCTCGACGCCGACGTGGAAGCGCGGCGCGGCGGCGATGCGCGGCCTGGGGATGACCGTCGTCGAGAGCGAGCCGCGAACCGTCGCCGGCGTCGTCGACCAGACCCGCCGGATCGGCGGCCTCGTCGGTCGCCCCGCGGAGGCGCGGGAGCTGACGAGCAGGATCGAGAAGGAGATCGCCGCGGCCCGGCGCGGCATCCGCACGCATCCGAGCGTGCTGCTGATCGTCGGCGTCGGCAGAACGCCGTACGCGGCGCTCGCGAACAGCTGGGGCGGTGACGTGATCCGGCAGGCGGGCGGGCGCCTGCTGACCCGCGGCCTGCACGCCAGCGGCGGCCTCGCGCGGATTTCCAACGAGACCGTCGTCGATCGCGATCCCGACATCATCATCGCCGTCCCCCACGGCAGCGCCGCGGACATCCCGAAGCTCGCCAAGTACCTGCGGACGAACCCGGCGTGGCGCACGACGAAGGCGGCCCGCGACAAGCGGATCTACGTCTCGACCGACGACTCGCTGCTTCAGGCATGGCCCGATCCGGGCCGCGTGATCGCCACGGTGCGGCGCTCGTTCCTGAAGAACTAGATGGCCGCTCTCGAGGAGACTCCGCGGGCGGCCGCCGAGATGCTCGACCCACACCAGATCGTCGCCCGCCCACCCGGCGCCGACCTGCGCCGGGCGCTCGTGCTCGTCACGGCGGCGGCGGCGCTGGTCGCCGCGGCCGCGGCGTCCCTGACACTCGGCGCCGTCCACGTGCCGTTGCGCGACGTCGTCGACGCGCTGACCGGCCAAGCCGAGGACGGGCCGCTGAAGCAGATCGTGCTGCAGCTTCGCCTGCCGCGGACGATCGACGCGATCCTCGTCGGCGCCGCGCTGGGAACCGCCGGCGCGGTGCTGCAGGGCGCGCTCGGCAACCCGCTCGCGTCTCCCGACGTCATCGGCGTCACCGGCGGCGCCGGCTTCGGTGCGGTGCTGATCCTGCTCGTGTTCCCGGGCGCGATCGCGCTGCTGCCGATCGGGGCGCTCGTCTGCGGCAGCCTGGCCGCGGCGCTCGTCTTCGCGATCTCCTGGTGGGGGCCCGACGCGGGCAGCATCGGCAAGCTGCTGCTCGCGGGCATCGCCGTCGGCTCGTTCTTCTTCGCCGCGACGACGTCGATCATGGTGATCTACAGCGACCGCGTGCAGTCGGCGGTGTTCTGGATCGCGGGCGGCCTGAGCTCGGAGGGCTGGCAGTCGACGCGCGCCGTCTGGCCCTACTTCATCGTCGGCTTCATCGCCGCGATCGCGCTGATGCGACCACTCGACCGGCTCGCGCTCGGCGACGACGTCGCGGCGTCGCTCGGCGCTCGCCCGCGGCTCGTGCGGCTGACGGCCTGCGCGACGGCGGCCGTGCTCGCGGCCGCGGCCGCGTCGCTCGCCGGGCTGCTCGGCTTCCTCGGCCTCGTCACCCCCCACCTCGTCCGCCTCGCCGGCGGCGACTCGAGCCACACGTTCGTCATCCCCGCGTCGGCGCTTTCCGGCGCGGCGATCCTACTCGCGGGCGACACGCTGGCACGTGTCGTGGCGGCGCCGGTGGAGCTGCCCGTCGGCCCGTTCATGGTCGCGCTCGGCGTGCCGTTGTTCCTCTGGCTGCTGCGCAAGACGACCGTATGAGCGCGCCGCTGCTGGAGGTCTCGGGCGCACGCGTGACGATCGGCGAGGCGACGATCCTCAAGGACGCGAGCCTGACCGTCGACGCCGGTCGCCTCGTCGCCGTCGTCGGGCCCAACGGCGCCGGCAAGTCGACGCTGGCTCGCGCGGCAGCAGGCCTGCAGCCGCTGACGAGCGGCAGCGTCCGCTGGAGCGGTGAGGACATCGACAGCCTGCGCGGACGCCGGCTTGCGCGCCGGCGCGCGTTCATCCCGCAGCGGGCGCGCGTCCCCGGTGGCCTGCGCGTGGCCGACGCGGTCGCGATCGGCCGTTCGCCACACGTCGGGGCGTTCCATCGCCCGACGAGCGCAGACCGCGAGGCGGTCGCCCGGGCAATCGTCCGTGCCGGCGTCGGCGACCTGGCCCAGCGCCAGCTGACGACGTTGTCAGGAGGAGAGCTCCAGCGCGTGCAGATCGCGGTCGCGCTCGCGCAGGACGCTCCGGCGCTGATCGCCGACGAGCCGACGTCGCATCTCGACCTCGGCGCGGCGGCGAGCGTCGCTCGGCTGCTCCGCGGCCTCGCCGACGACGGCCTCGCGGTCGTCCTCGTCGTCCACGACCTCGCGCTCGCGGCGGCGATCGCCGACGAGGTCGTCGTCATCTCGCACGGCCGCTCGGTCGCCGGCGGGCCGGCCGCCGAGGTGCTCGAACGCGAGCGCCTGGCCGACGTCTGGCGGATCGACGCACAGCTCGAGACGAGCCCCGGCAGGACGGCGCTGCACGTCGCCTGGCTCGGCGAACCCACCACCCAGATGGAGAACCGATGACACCGACACGCCGAATCGCCGCGATCGTGGCCGCCTTCGCCGCGCTGGGGGCGGCACCGGCCGCCGCCACGGCCGCGGCGCCCGCGGCCTCCGGCAGCTCGACGTTCGAGCTCCGCGGCCCGATCGCCGCCGCGCTCGGGCACACCAGCGTCACGGCGAAGCTGGCCGTCACCGACGGTGCGCTCGGCACGACGACGGACCTGGCCCATCGGCGCACGCTCGTGCTCGGCCGGGCGCGGCTGACGTCGGTACGGGTTCAGGTTGCCGCGGGCACGACCGTCAGCGCGCTCGTCGGCGGCAAGCGCGTGACCCTGTTCACGCTGCGCGACAGGCCCAGTGTCAACGCCGACACCGGCCTCGTGCGTCTCACCAGCGGGGCTCTGCGGCTGACGTCGGCGGGTGCGAAGGCGCTCGCCGCGCGCCTCGGCGTGAAGAAGCTCGCCGTGGGACCGGCCGGCACCCTGACGGTGCGCGCCGAGCTCCCGGACGCCGAGCCGCCCGTGCTCGCGCGGCCGAAGACGGCCGTCGCCGTCAAGACGGCCGCGATCACGTGGCACGTGCGCGAGTCGTTCGTCCGCTACATCAACACCGGCGAGGGGCTCCGCGCCTCGAACGGCGCGACCGCGGGTCCCGCGACGACGACGGCCGAGAGCAACACATCGCTCGTCTACGACTTCGGCTTCGCCTTCGTCCAGGGCTGGTTCGATCCGGCGAGCGGGCGGGCATGGCTGTCGTTCCGCGGCACCGTGACGTTCAGCTACCTCGGCCACGGCATCGACCTCGACGCGAAGAACCCGGAGATCGAGCTGACCGGCTCGGCGTCGCGAGCGATCTTCCGCTTCGACGGCCGCCACGACACGCAGCCCGGCAACCGCCGCGGCGTGCTCGCCCAGCTGCAGCCGGACAAGGCGGTGACGACGATCGTGGCCGGAACCCGTACGTACGCACAGATCCCGGCCACGATCCCCAAGGAGGCGGCCAGCTCGGTCTTCGCCGGCTACTACCTGCCCGGAGCCGCGTTCGGCAGCTTCGCTGTGTCGCTGACCACCGCGTGATGAGGGGCGTGCCGCCCGTCCGGGGCGAGCGTCTCCTCACCACTCTCCGGGTATGGCAGAGCCATGACAGAGACCACGACGTACAAGATCGTGCAGATCGCCGGAACGAGCCCGAACGGCATCGACGAGGCGATGCGCAACGGCGTCAGCCGCGCCGCCGCGACGCTGCGTAATCTCGACTGGGTCGAAGTGACATCAATCCGCGGTCACCTCGATGGCGAGGCGATCGCGCACTACCAGGTCGAGATGAAGATCGGTTTCCGTATCGAATAGCCAGGAGCGACACATGGATCTCAAGCGATTCACCAAGAAGGCGAAGGACGCCTTCGACGAGCACGGCGGCACCGACGGGCTCAAGGACGACGTCGGCCGCGCGCGCGAAGCCGTCAGCACGCCGGGCAGCATCAAGGACAAGGCGCTCGCGGTGAAGGATGCGCTCACGAGCAGGCCCGACGACGCGGCGACGGCCGATGACGCGCCGACCGACGCGCCGGCGGCCGAAGCACCGGCGGCCGATGACGCGCCCAGCGGCGGCCAGACACCGCCCGCGGCTGCCTGACGCGCCGCGGCCTCATCGCGGAGGCCGCGGCGCGCAGCGCTCAGTGGAGTGCGAGGCGCTGGTGGACCAGGCGAATCGCCATCGAGCCCTCGCCGACGGCTGACGCGACGCGCTTGACCGACGCCGAGCGCACGTCGCCGACGGCGAAGACGCCCGGCAGGCTCGTCTCGAGGAAGTGGGGTCCGTCGTCGTCGCCGTACTGGGCGAGATCGTCGTCCGGGACGTCGCGCCCGGCAAGCAGGAAGCCGTGCTCGTCCATCGCGACGTGGCCACGCAGCCAGTCGGTGTGTGGCGACGCGCCGATGAAGACGAACAGCGCCTTGACCTCGACCTCACGCCGTTCGCCACTGCGCGTGTCGGCGACGACGACGGCCTCGAGCGCGGTGTCGCCCTTGAGCTCGACGACCTCGCCGTAGGTCAGCACCTCGATCTGCTCGCGCTGCTCGATCTCGTCGATCAGGTAGCGCGACATCGACTTCGCGAGATCCCCGCCGCGGATCATCAGCTGGCAGCGCGAGGCGTGCCTCGACAAGAACATCGCCGCCTGACCGGCCGAGTTGCCGCCGCCGACGACGAGCACCGGATCATTGCTGCACATCTGCGCCTCCGCCTGCGTCGCGGCGTAGTAGACGCCGACGCCCTCGAAGCGCTCGAGGTCGGCGACGCCGAGCCGGCGGTACTGCGCCCCGGTCGCGACGATGACGGTGCGGCCGTTGACGACCTGCCCGTCCGCGAGCTGCACCCCGTAGTGACCGTCCTCACGCACGAGACCGACCGCATCGGCGGGAACGACCAGGCGCGCACCGAGACGGCGGGCCTGCAGCGTCGCGCGCGTCGTCAGCTCGCCACCCGAGACCCCGGTCGGGAAGCCGAAGTAGTTCTCGATCCGGGCCGAGGTGCCCGCTTGGCCGCCGAAGGCGACCGCGTCGATCGCCTGTGTGTCGAGCCCCTCCGACGCGCCGTAGACCGCGGCGGCGAGGCCGGCCGGCCCGCAACCGACGATCACCACGTCGCACATCGCCGGCGGAGGCCCCTGCGTGCTCAGCCCCAGCATCGCGCCGAGCTCGGCGTTCGACGGGTTGCGAAGGACGCCCCTGCCGCCGACGACGACGGGCGTCTCCGAGGCGCTGATCGCGAGTGCCCGCAGCAGCGCGTCCGCCTCGTCGTCGTCCTCGAGATCCATCCACCGGTACGGCATCCGGTTGCGTGCGAGGAACTCGCGCAGGCGGCGGGTGTCACGCGAGAAGCGCGAGCCGATCAGCTTCACTCCGGCTCCGAGGTCGATCAGGATCGTTCGCCGCGAGAGGAACGCGCGCAGGATCACGTTGCTGAGCTCCTCATCGTCGGCGACAAGCTCGCGCAGCCTGGCGGCAGGCACCTGGATCACCTCGCCGGCGTCGCGGACGACCGCCGACAGGTACGCCGGCGCACCGGTGAGCAGGTTGATCTCCCCGATGAAGCGGTGGCGGCCGTGGACGGCGACGACGCGGTTCTCCTGCCCATAGCCCTCGACGATCGCGACCGCGCCCGACTCGACGACGAAGAAGTCGTAGCCGGCATCGCCGGCGGCGAACAGCACCTCACCAGGCTCGACGGCGCGCACGACGCCGGCATCGCGCAGCCGTCGGCGCTGGTCCTCACTGAGCCGCGGAAAGGCGCCCTCGCGATCCGGCGGCTCCTCCATCCCGGCACCGAGCTGCTGGCTCATCCGCCGGCACGCTATCGAGTCGGCGCCTCCAACCCATGTACGACGATCGTCCAGTTCCGGTGACGCGCCGGTACCCGTGGGCACCCGATGGGTTGCCGTGTTCGTGCACACCGACACAGCTCGTCCCCGTCAGAGATTGCGATCGCTGCGCTTCGCCGCCATCGTGGCAGCGCTGATCGCGGCGCTGCTCGTGGCATCGCTCGCGACGGCCGAGGCCAATACGAGCCACGCCGGCTGGCCGCGGATCGACGGCATGCTGCTGATGAACAAGCTCGACCAGAGCCGGCCGCTCGACGCACGCCCGGGTCATGACCCGTTCGGTGGCACCGATCCGCGCTACCGCTGCGACGGCCTGCACAAGAGCCAATCGTGCTTCGCCGCGACCGCGCACGAGAGCGGCGACGGCTTCGTCGTCGCCGAGAGCGGCCGCCACAACGAGCTGCTCGGCGGCCACGGCGACGACACGATCTACGCCGGCCCCAACGGCGACGTGCTGTGGGGCGACTACAAGCCGTCGGGCCAGCCGGCGAGCCAGCACGACCGGATCCTCGGCGGCCCCGGGCGCGACTTCATCTACGCGAGCCACGGGCTCAACGAGATCGATGCCGGCTCCGGCAAGGACGTCGTCCGGGCCCACTTCGGCCACGGCATCATCGACTGCGGCGGTGGCGCCGACGTGCTCTACGTCAGCCGCAAGGCGCAGCGGAGCTACCGCATCAGCCACTGCGAGACGATCAGCCACAAGACCCTCGGCTCCTGACAGCCGTGTGAGCCGACCGGCGCCGGCTCGGGTCCTCGCCTTGGGCCGGCGCCGCGCCGGTGCCGGCGGCTCCGACGCCGCCCGGCCATCCGTGATAGGACTTAGGGTGCCCTTATTAGGGCTTCCTAATCCCAATCGCTAGGACATAGATGCCCCGAATCGTCTCGCGTGTCGCGATGCTCGCCGCCGCCCTCACCGCAATGCTCGCGCTGGCGGGCCCGGCTCTCGCCGCCCCTGTCGAGAGCGGCGCCTTCCCCGCCACCGTCAAACACAAGTTCGGTCAGACGACGATCACCACGGAGCCAAAGCGCGTCGTCGTCGTCGGCCTTCGCGAGCAGGACGCGCTGCTGGCCCTCGGCGTCGTCCCCGTCGGCACGACGGAGTGGTTCGGCAATCACCCCGGCGCGATCTTCCCGTGGGCGAAGAAGGCGCTCGGCAAGGCGCCGGTCCCGAAGCGGCTCGGCTTCACCGACGGAATCGAGATCGAGAAGGTCGCGGCACTGCGGCCGGACCTGATCGTCGCCATCTACTCGGGGCTGGCGAAGAAGGACTACGACAAGCTGTCGAAGCTCGCCCCCACGATCGCCCAGCCACGCGGGCAGATCGACTGGGGCGCGTCGTGGCAGGACGACATCACGATGGTCGGTGCCGCCGTCGGCCGGCCCAAGGCCGCCGCTGCCTTGAAGGCCAAGTCCGTGGCGCTGATCGCCGCTGCCGCGAAGAAGCATCCGGAGTTCAAGGGACAGACCGGCGCCGTCGCCACCCCCTACGAGGGCATCTACGTCTACGCCCCGGCCGACGCCCGCTCGCGCTTCCTGACCGATCTCGGCTTCACCTTCCCGAAGGCGCTGCGCAAGATCGGCGGCAAGGACTTCGGCGGGCAGCTCGCCGCGGAGAAGATCGGGCTGCTCGACGTCGGTGCGCTGATCTGGTTCGCCGGCCCCGGTCCCGCGGCGAAGATCAAGAAGAACCGCCTCTACGCGACGCTCAACGTTCATACGCAGGGCCGCGACATCTTCATCCCGGAGAAGGGGACGCTCTACGAGGCGACCTCATTTCTCAGCGTGTTGAGCATCCCGCTGCTGGTGGACAAGCTCGTGCCGAGGATCGCGGCCGCCGCCGACGGCAACCCGGCGACGAAGGCGTGATGCCGGCGCCGCCGCCCGGCTCGCGCTAGGCCGTCGAGATGACCGTGGCATCGGCGGCTCGAGCGAGCCGCCGATGCCGCGAGGCCGGCACCACCAACGGGGTGCCCGACTCCGGGTCGGAGATCACCGTGCAGCGCATGCCGAAGACCGATTCGACCATCGCCGCGTCGACGATCTCCGACGGCGGCCCCTGGGCGACGATCCGGCCGTCGGCCATCGCGATCAGGTGCGTGCCGTAGCGACATGCGTGGTTGAGGTCGTGCAGCACCGCGACGAGCGTGTGGCCGCGCGTCTCGTGCAGGTCGGCGCAGAGATCGAGCACCTCGATCTGATGGGCGATGTCGAGGAACGTCGTCGGCTCGTCGAGCAGCAGGATCGGCGTCTCCTGCGCCAGCGCCATCGCCAGCCAGACCCGTTGCCGCTGGCCCCCGGAGAGCTCGTCGACGGCACGCTCGGCGAGATCCTCGGTCCGCGTCGCCGCCAACGCCGCGCCGACGGCGCGCTCGTCGTCGTCAGACCACTGCCGCAGCATCCCCTGGTGCGGATAGCGGCCGCGCGCGACGAGGTCGGAGACCGTGATCGCGTCCGGGGCCGTCGAGCTCTGCGGCAGCAGGCCCAGACGCCGCGCGACCTCCTTGGACCTGAACGACGAGATCTTCTCGCCGTCGAGGATCACCGCGCCCTGCCGCGGCTTGAGCATCCGCGCCAGCGCTCGCAGCATCGTCGACTTGCCGCACGCGTTGGGCCCGACGACGACCGTGAACGAGCCGTCGGGGATGCGGACGTCGAGCCCTTCCGAGACGGGCCGTCCGTCGTAGGCCAGCGTCAATCCGTGGCCGCGCAGACGCGGCTCCATCGTTGTGACGTCGTTCATGACGAGCCCTTCTTCCATTCGCGAGAGAGCATCCAGATCAGGTAGCCGCCGCCGAGCACGCCGGTCGTGATGCCGACCGGCAGCTGCGTCGCGCTGAAGGTGTGCTGGGTCAGCAGATCGCTGGCGAGCAGCAGCGCCGCGCCCATCGCGCCGGCAGCGCCGAGGCCGGGACCGGAGGCACGCGTCAGGCGCCGCGCGATCTGCGGCGCCGCGAGGGCGACGAACGCGATCGGCCCGGCAGCCGCCGTCGCGACCGCCGTCAGCGCCACCCCCACAAGGATCAGCGCCAACCGCGTGCGCTCGACCGCGATCCCGAGCGCCTTCGCGGCGTCGTCGCCCATCTCGAGGATCCGCAGCGGCCTCGACAGGACGATCAGCGCCGGTGTCAGCACCAGCAGCGTCAGCGCCAGCGGATGAACGTGCTCCCAGCCACGCCCGTTGAGGGAGCCCCGCATCCAGATCGCCGCCTCGTACGCGTCGTCGATTCGCGCGCGCGTCATCAGGTAGTCGATCAGCGCGTAGAGCATCGCGCTGAGCGCGATACCGACGAGCACCAGCCGGTAGCCCTGGACCCCACCGCGGTAGGCGAGCAGGTAGACGGCGACGGTCGTCAGCAGTCCTCCGGCAAGCGCGCTGCCCGCGACCCCGAACGAGCCCGCGTTGAAGATCACGATCCCGAACACCGCGGCCGCCGAGGCACCGGCGGTGAAGCCGATGATGTCGGGGCTGCCGAGCGGATTGCGCGTGATGCTCTGGAAGATCGCTCCGGCGATGCCGAGCGCGGCCCCGACGAGCAGCGCCGTCAGCGCCCGCGGCAGCCGCAGCGTCTCGAGCACGAACGTCGTGCCCGCGTCGCCGTGGCCGAGCAACGTCTCCACGACGCGCCCTGGCGGGATCGGGTAGTCGCCGGTGCCGATCGCGAGCACGAACAACGCCAGCGTCGTCGCGCACAGCCCTGTGACGGTGACGACCGTCCGTGTATGGACACGGAAGACGAGCCCGATCGGGTGCAGCGCGACGGTCCTCACAGCTGCGCGATCCGTCGCCGGCGCACGAGCGCGAT
Source organism: Solirubrobacteraceae bacterium (assembly GCA_035650375.1). GTDB lineage: Bacteria > Actinomycetota > Thermoleophilia > Solirubrobacterales > Solirubrobacteraceae > BP-464. Next base: position 43,758 of record DASRHW010000105.1, read on the forward strand.
GAACACGGGAGCCCCGATGACGGCGGTGACGATGCCGACCTGGAGCTCGCTCGGACGCTCGATCCAGCGCCCGATGATGTCAGCACCCAGCAGCAGGATGCCCGCCAGCACCGCTGAGTAGGGCAGCACCCAGCGCTGATCGGTCCCGGCGATGGCGCGGGCGACGTGCGGGACCGTCAGGCCGACGAAGACGATCGGACCGGCGGCCGCCGTCGCGGCGCCGCACAGCAGCGTCACCGACAGCGCGCCGAGTGCGCGCGTGCGGCCCGGATGGGCGCCGAGTGCCCTGCCGGCGTCATCGCCGAGCCCGATCGCGTTCAGCGGCCGCGCCAGCGCCAGCGCGATCAACAAGCCGACGCCGATGAACGGCGCGATCTGGCGGTTCAGCACGCCGTCAGCAGCTGCCAGGGAACCGACCGACCAGAAGTTGTACGTGATGAACGCCTGCCGATCGATCAGGGTGATGCCGTAGACGATCGCCATCAGCGCCGCGGTCACGGCGGTGCCCGCCAGCGCCAGCCGCACCGGCGTGGCACCGCTGCGGCCAGTCGCGCCGAGGCCGTAGACGAGGATCGCGGCGAACGCCGCGCCGGCGAACGAAAACCAGATGTAGACGAGCGGGTTGGTCGTCCCGAGCAGCGCGACGGCGGCAACGATCGCCACCGACGCCCCGGCGTTGACTCCCAACAGCCCGGGGTCGGCGAGCGGGTTGCGCGTCAGTCCCTGCATCAGGGCGCCCGCGACGCCGAGCGCCGACCCGACGAGCAGGCCGAGGATCGTCCGCGGAATCCGCAGGTCGTGGACGATGATCGACTCGTCCGAGCCGTCCGGGTGCCAGAGCAGCTCCCAGACCCGTCCCGGCGCGATGCCGCGCGCGCCGATCGCGACGCTCAGCAGCGCCACCGCGACGAGCACGACGATGACCGCGATCAGCCCGAGCCGGCGCCGGCGCGCGACCGCGGCAGGCGCCGGACGTGGCGCCCTCGGCGCCCCCGCACGCTCGTCGATCCCAATCGAGGCCGCCATCGCTACTCGACGTCGTCAGGCGTGTCGCGGTGCTTCCAGTAGCCGATCGCCTGCATCGGCCCGATCGCGTAGCCGCGTTCGTCGCGCAGGTACTCGCGCAGCCGGCGCACGACAAGCGCCTCGCCGGCGACCCAGACCTTCGGGTCACCGCTCGGCAGCTCGGCGTCGCGCACCGCCCGCTCGAGAAGATGCCCTCGCCCAGCCGGTACGCCCTGGCGATCGACCCATGTCAGCGTCAGCGCGGCGTCGCCGCACAGATCCTGGCGCTCGTGAGCGTCCGCGACCTCGACGAACGCAACGACGGGGTGCCCCGCGGGCAGCCGCTCGATCGTCGCCGCGATCGACGGCAGCGCGGTCTCGTCGCCGGCCAGCAGCGTCCAGTCGGCATCCGGCACCGTCTCGTAGTGCACGCGCGGTCCGGCGATGGCAACCGTGTCGCCCGGCAACACGGCGCCGGCCCAGCGCGAGCCTTGGCCGCCGTCGCCATGGAGCACGACGTCGATCGTCACCGCGGGCCGGTGTGGGTCGTAAGCGCGAATCGAGTAGTTGCGCGCGTGCTGTTCGGGGGTCCCGGGCGGAAAGCGCCAGCCCGCGAGCGGCAGCACGACGTCGTCGCGCCCGAGGGCGGGCCAGATCAACGTCAGGATCTCGCCGGGCTCTTCGTCGGGGAAACCGGCGACGACGACGCCCCCGAGCGTGATCCGCGCCATGCGCGGCGTCGGGCGCTCGACGGCGACGACCTCGGCGACGCCGGTTCGCAGTGGGAACGGGCGCTCGGAGGCGGCTTCCGGCGCAGCCGGTTCGTCTGCTGCTTTGGCGGCAGGCATTAGGTCACCCTAACTGATCCCTCGCGCCCCTTCGATGCCCTTCCCTCGGCGCGCACGCCGTCCGCTGCTACCGCGAGCTCAGCGAGTGGCCTGCTCGGGGACGCTGCCGACACCTGCCAGATCGCCGGTCTGAACCGACCACAGCGCCGAATAGCGACCGCGATGCGCGAGCAGCTGGTCGTGCGTGCCCGACTCGACGATCACGCCCTCGTGCAGGACGTGGATCCGGTCGGCGTGGCGGACCGTCGACAGGCGATGAGCGATCACGATCGTCGTCCGCTCGTGGCTGACACGTGCCAGGGATCGCTGGATCGCGGCTACGGTCTCGTTGTCGACGGCGCTCGTCGCCTCGTCGAGGACGAGGATCGCCGGATCGCGCACGAGCGCGCGAGCGATCGTCAAGCGCTGGCGCTGGCCGCCGGACAGGCGTATCCCGCGCTCACCGATCTGGGTCTCATACCCCTGTGGCAACGCGCTCAGGAAGCCGTGTGCCTCGGCCGTCTCGGCGGCGCTTCGCAGCGTCGCCTCGCCGGCCTCGGGAGTCCCGTAGCGCAGGTTCTCGGCGACCGTCCCGTCGAACAGGAACGCATCCTGCGAGACGTATCCGATGCCCCCGCGGAGTGCCCTGAGCGTCAGCGCGTCGATCGGCACGCCGTCGATCGAGATCGTCCCGGAGTCGGCGTCGTAGAGGCGCAGCAGCAGCTTGACGACCGTCGACTTGCCCGAGCCGGTCGCGCCGACGATCGCGTGGGTCTCCCCTGCGGGAACGTCGAGGTCGAGTCCGCGCAGGACCGGCGTACGTACATCTCCCTCCGCGTCGCGGTAGTCGAACGAGACGCCCTCGAAGCGGACGGCGCCCGCGAGCGTGCCCTCAGCCACATCGGGCAGTCCGCGATCGCCGCCGGCGATCCCGACCGGCTGGTCGACCAGATCGAGGATCCGCGCCGTCGAGGCCATGCCGCGCTGGTAGAGGTCGAGCGTCTCGCCGAGGTCGGTCAGCGGCCACAGCAGGCGTTGCGTCATGAACACGAGCACCGAGTAGAGACCGATCTCGAGCTCGCCGTTGAGCGCCATGTGGCCGCCGACGACGAGCGTGACGATGAAGCCGGCGAGGATCGCCATCCGGATCAGCGGCACGAACGCCGAGCTCAGCGTGATCGCCTTCGCGTTCGCGTCCGCGTAGGCACGCGAAGCGCGATCGAGACGTGCGCGCTCGGTCTCTTCGGTGCCGAACGCCTTGATCGTCGCGATGCCGCCGAGGTTGCCGCCGATCAGGCCACCGAGCTCGCCGGCGCGATCGCGAACGTCGACGTAGCGCGGCTGCAGGCGCCGCTGGAACAGCAGTGAGCCGGCGACGATCACGGGGATCGGCAGGATCGCCAGCACTGCCAGCAACGGCGAGATGATGAAGAACATCAGGCTGACCGCGACGACGGTCGTCGCCGTGCCGATGATCCGCAGCGCGCCGACGTCGAGAAACCGCTCGAGCTGGTTGACGTCGTCGTTGAGGACCGTCGCGATGCGCCCCGTCGCGCGGTCTTCGAACCAGGCGAGCTCGAGCTCCTGGACGCGCCCATAGGCATCGAGGCGCAGGTCGTGCTGAATCGCTTGCGCGAGGTTGCGCCACGTCCGCTCGGCGAGGTACTCGGTCAGCGATTCGACGATCCAGATCACCGCCGTGATCGCGGCGAGCACGAGCAGCTGCTGCTCGCGGTCGGGCAGACCGAAGATCTGCCCGACGAAGCTGTCGCGCTCGCGCACGACGACGTCGATCGCGACACCGATCAGGAGCTCTGGGCCGACGTCGCAGACGTTGTTGGCGATCGCCAGCAGCGTGCCACGGACGATTCGGTCGCGGTAGCGCGGAACACGTTGCCAGAGTCGCTTCAACGGATGCACATTCGGCTCCAAGTTTGCTCAAGAGCCGACGCCAAGCCGCCCCCCTACGTATGATTAGGGCACCCTAACTCAATGACAAGGACCGTGCTCGTGCCCATTGCCTCCCGTGCCCGTCGCAGAACGATTATCGCCGCCTTGCTGCTCGCGGCCCTCGCACTCTGCTGGCACGCACCCGCCGCGCCCGCCGCAGACGGCCAGTTTCCGGTCACCGTGACGCACAAGTTCGGCACGACCACCGTCAAGGCAGCACCGAAGCGGGTCGTCGTGGTCGGCCTGACCGAGCAGGACACGCTGCTCGCGCTCGGCATCAAGCCCGTCGCGACGACCGAGTGGTACGGCAAGCAGCCGTATGCGGTCTGGCCTTGGGCGCGCAAGGCGCTCGGCTCCGCGAAGCCGACCGTGCTCAGCAACGCCGACGGCTTCCAGTACGAGCGAATCGCCAAGTTGCGCCCCGATCTGATCATCGGCACGAACTCGGGCATGAAGAGCAGCGACTACAAGAAGCTGTCGGCAATCGCGCCGACGATCGCGGCCGGCAAGGGCAGCACGGATTACTTCTCGCCCTGGGACGCGCAGACGGTGCTGATCGCCAAGGCCGTCGGCAAGCAGGCGGCCGGTCGCGCGCTCGTGGCCAAGATCAAGGCGAGCTACGCCAAGGTTGCGGCGGCGCATCCGGAGTTTCGCGGCAAGACCGCGACGTTCAGCCAGAACGGGTTCTACGACGGCCAGATCTACGTCTACCCGGCCGGACTCAACACCGAGTTCCTGACCTACCTCGGCTTCACGATGAACCCCAAGATCACCGCGCTGGCGAAGAAGCGCGGCGAGCAGGTCGGCATCTCGGCCGAGCGCCTCAGCGTGCTCGACGCCGACGCGATCGTGTTCGCGACCGAGGCCGTGTCGGACATCGCGAAGCTCAAGAAGGTCCCGACCTTCAACAGGCTCGCGGCGGTCAAGGAGCACCGCAGCGTCTACACCAACGGCACCCTCGCCGGCGCGATCTACTTCATGAGCCCGCTGAGCCTGCCGTATGCCCTCGAGCGGCTGGCGCCGGAGCTGGCCAAGGCCGTCGCCGGCAAGGCGCCACAGCGGGTGATCGGCACTCGCGGCTGAGCTCGGTTGTGGCGCCAGCAGCTGCCGGCGCCACACTCCGCTCAGCGGCCACCGGCGTCGTCATCGTCGGCGGCATGTCCGTACGACAATCGTTCCCGTCCTGCATTCTGACGACCCAGGTTCGAGCCGTGGGCGTTCGCCGCTTCTTCGTCCGCGACCCGAACGGCGCGATCGTCAACGTGTTGAGCCACGCACAGCAGTAGACCCCAGCGCCGCCGGCTGCCGGCCGACACAACCGCCGCGCTGCGAGCGTCAGTTCGCGTCGGGCCCTGCCGGTGCCGGGTGCTGTGGTCGGGTCGGTGCCAGAAGCCGTTTTTCGAGGGTGTCGGGGTCGAGCGGTCCGGAGAGCAGGAAGCCCTGGGCCTCGTTGACGTTCTCGCCGCGGAGGTGGTCCATCTGGCTGGTGGTCTCGAGGCCTTCGGCGAGGGTCGTCAGGCCGAGGTCCTTCCCGAGTTGGACGAGCGTGCCGATCAGCGCCTTGGACTCGGGTGAGGCGCTGATGGCGTTGGTGAACGTCTGGTCGATCTTGAGACAGTCGACAGGGAACTGCTGGAGGTAGGCGAGGCTGGAATAGCCGGTGCCGAAGTCGTCGACGGCGATGCGGATGCCGAGCGCCTTGATCGCGTGGAGCCGTTTCGCGGTTTCGTCGGCGTTGCGCATCAGCGCGGTCTCGGTCACTTCGACGATCAGCGACGCTGCCGGCAGGCCGCTCGTGTCGAGGGCGTGACGGACCTGCCCGACGATCGCGTCGTCGTCGAGCTGGCGTCCCGAGACGTTGACCGACAGGTCGAGCGTGTCGCCGCGGGCATGCCAGTCGGCCATCTGCCGACAGGCCCGATCGAGCACCCAGCCGCCGACCTCGCGGATCTGGCCCGTCTGCTCGAGGACCGGAATGAACTCCTCGGGCCCGACGAGGCCGCGGGCCGGATGGTCCCAGCGCAGCAGCGCTTCGACGCCGACGATCGTCAGCTGGTCGAGGTTGTAGATCGGCTGGTAGACAAGCCGGAACTGGTCCTCTTCCAGCGCCGAACGAAGATCGAACTCGAGCTCGATGCGCTGGGAGATCTCGGTCTGCATCTCGGGGTAGAAGACCTCGTAGCGGTTCTTGCCCTTGGCCTTGGCCTGATACAACGCGACGTCGGCGTCACGCAACAGCTCGCCGGCGGTCGGCCGGTCACCCATCGCGATCCCGATGCTCGTGTTGACGATCAGCGGCATCGACGTTTCGTCGAGGTCGAACGGCTGGCGCATCACCGCCAGGAGCCGTTCGGCGACGAGCTCCGGGGCGACGTTGAGCGACGCGCCGTCGATCAGCACGACGAACTCGTCGCCACCCATCCGCCCGATCGTGTCGGCGTCACGCAACGTGCTCTTGAGCCGTTCGCTGATCGCGATCAGCAGCCGGTCGCCTGCGCCATGACCCAACGAGTCGTTGACGTTCTTGAACTCGTCGAGGTCGACGAACAGCACCGCGCCGGTCGTCTCGCTTCGACGGTTACGCGCCAGCAACTGCTCGATCCGGTCCAGCACCAACACCCGGTTGGGCAGCCCCGTCAAACCGTCATGCAGCGCCTGATGCTGCAACTCGCCGGTCTTGACGCCCACCAGACGCAACGCTCGCGCCCTGCCGGTCCCCAACAGGTACACAAGCAGGCCGATCAAGACGCTCAACGCGATCCCAGCCAGCAACAACATCCGCGCATTTCCATCATCGAACACACCAGTGGCCGGTAGCGCAGTGGCCACGCGCACAGACCAACCGTTACGCAGGTCGATCACCGTCGACTGGCGATCGGACGGGACCTGACCGGCACGAAACACCACATTCGATGCGCCACGTTCGTAGTGAAAGGCCACCGCGGCCTCCGGATGGCCCTGCAGCGCTCGATTCAGCACGACGCCGGGATCGATGCTCATGCCGACGAAGCCCATCAACGCCGCGCGGCGCCCAGTCACCGTCGACGGGATGACGCCGCCACGGTAGACCGGCGACTGCACGCTGAACAGCGTCGTGGCCTTCGAGGTTGCCGGGATCGGCACGTATGCGCTCGTACCCGAGTCGCGCGCGCCGCGAGCAGACGCGCCGACGACCGTGCCCGGAGCGCAGAAGTCATGCCCTGCCGGAAACGGAGCGACGCCACTGCGAAGCTTGAATCCGACCGGTAGGCAGTAGAACGGGCGGCTGCCAGGGGGCACCACCTTGAATCTTCCGTCGCTCGGCAGCGGGCTGACGGGGTCACGCACGGCCGCGGCCGCGAACGCCGCGAGCTGTGACGAGCGAACGAGCGAAGCAGCACCGATCGTTCGAAGCTCGGGGTAGCGCTGCATCGCCCGCACCGAGTCCGCCCAGGACGCGAACTGGGAGGTCGACGTGCGCGGGTTGCCGGCCAGGAAGCCGCCCGCGCTCACGATCAGATCCTCTTCGCGCTGCAGGGCCAGTTGCAAGGTCGAAGCGATCTCGGCTGAAGACTTCTTGAGCTGCTGTCGTGCCTTGTCGCCGTCGCGGCCCGATTGGGCGCTGGCCGCCACAACCGCGCCGACGGAGCCCGCAACGACCAGCAGCGCCGCCACGAACCCCCAGACCAGCCGCTGGCGGCCGTAACGACCGGCCATCACCGCCGCATCACGCTTGATCTTCCTGCCCGTCTCGCTGCCGGTCTGCTTCATCTGGCTCTCCGGTCACGTCGTAGCCAAGGCTCGCCTGGTTACGTACCTCATCGGCATCCGGAGGCCGATGTCCAAGGACCGTCCGCTCGCGCTAGACGCTTCGCGGGCGCTGACGGTGCCACACCGCCCGCCGGCGCGACCTATTGCCGACTGGCCAGCAGGAAGCGCACGAGCTCGTCGAGCTCGCCATCGGTCATCCGATCACCGAAGTCGTCGGGCATTGTCGTGAACGTCTCCCCAGGCGCCCTCCGGGTGATGCGCTCGGCCAGGGTCGCGGCGGTATGGCCCGCGAGCCGCACGTCGAGGTTCGGCCCGATCACTCCGCTCGAACCCGCGGCGGCGAGCCGGTGGCAGCTCCCGCATCCCATCCGGGCGAAGATTGCTTTCCCTCCGTCCCGCGTGGACGCGTCGGTCCTGTCCGAAGCGGCACGCGGCGCCGAATCGTTCCCGTCGGCGATGGCCAGGACGCCGAACGTGCCGGCACCAACCACCAGCCCGGCCGCGAGCGGCAACACCGGTCCGGACGCGAGCCTCACGACGTCAAACACCGACAACCGGGGTGCTGTCAAGCTTCGAAGCGGTGCGGCGCCGCCGCAGGACCGAGGCCGCGGCAGCGGCAAGCGCGCCCGCGCCGAGCGCCAGCAGCGCTCGCGGCCCACCATCCGCGGCGCCAGATGCGGCAGGCGCCGCGGTGCCGCCGAGCGGCTGACCCGGCCCGCCGACGCGAACGATCCCGAACGTATGGGCAGCCGGGGCATCGCGCCACTCGAGGACGCTCAGCGCCCAGCTTCCCGCGGCCGGGAACGTCACGCGTGCCCGATAGACACCCGGCCGGGAGCTCTCGACAGCTTCGAACGTGCGCGGACCGGCGCCGTCCGGGTGTGTGATGGTGAGCACCGGCCGCATCCCGCTCCGCGGCGTGCGTCCATGGCCGAGCATCGTGAACTCCGCTGTCCATGCCTGGCCGGCCCGCAGATCCTCGGGCAGCGGCTGCAGGCCTACGGTGCTGAACCCTCCGCCCCACGCAGTCGCCGGCGCTGCCAGTACAACCACTGCCGCCAGGCTCACAACCACTCGTCGCATCGTGCGCTCGCCTCTCATCCGGGATTCCACAGCGCTCTACGCCGCCGGGGCCGCGGGAGTTCCCTCGTTCGCAGCGATCAGCGGTCGTCTGCCCGCAGCCTTCACTCGAATCCCCACAGGAACGGGCCGGCCCGGCGGCCTGGTCATGACCGAGCGCCGCAGTGGCGGCGCGCAACAGTGCCAACGGTGTATTGCAGCCGTCCGAACTGTGTATGTGACATCCCCGGAGGCGAGGACTAGGTTCCGGCTGGGGTAGGTCCACCAGCGGGAGAGGAGACATATGTCCTGGCTACGCAGCATCAATGACCGCAGATTCTGGGGAGCAGGGGTGGCGGTCGCCGCCATCGCCGCACTGGTGCTGGCGCTCACCGGCGGCGGCGCGGACAAGCCGAGCACGGCCTCGGCCGCCACTGGGACGAGCAGCTCGGCGACGGCTGCTGCCGCCGCGGTGCCCTACAACGGGCCCGAGAAGAAACTCCCACACACGCTGGCAGCGCCGAAGATCAAGAAGGGCTTCAAGTACAAGCTCGGCTACATGTCGATCTACGCCGCCATTCCTTCGCTCGCCGCCGTGAACAAGGGCGCCCGAGACGAGACGAAGAGGCTGGGCGGGACTTTTATCCTCAAAGATGGTCAGCTCAATCCCGACAAGCAGGCGTCGCAGATCAACGAATTGATCTCACAGCACGTCGACGCCATCGCGGTGTATCCGGTCAACCCCGCTGCGCTGCTGCCTGGCATCAAGAAGGCCAGGAAGGCCGGAATCAAGATCGTCATGGAGGACACGCCGCCGATCGCCGGGCAGCCGCTGATCCCCGGCAGCTCGACGAACATCCTGCAGGGGCGAGACACCGCTGAATACAGCATCGCCCAGGGCGCCGCCAAGGCCGACCCGAAGGGCAAGTTCGTCAGCCTGGGGCTCGCGATTCCCGTGCCGCTGCTGCAGTACGGCCTCAAGCGAGGCATCTACTGGGCACAGAAGTTCGGCATGAAGAACCTGGGAACCGTGAACACCTCGCAGGACACGGCCAACGGCGCCGGCGCGGCGATGACGACGATCCTCGCCAAGTACCCCGACGTCACCACCGTGCTTGCCTACAACGACCAGGCCGCAGGAGCTGCGGCGTCGGTCGCGCGGGCGAGCGGCAAGACGAACGTCAAGGTCTGGGGCGACAACGGCGAGCCCGTGGCGATCAAGCAGATTCAGGCCGGCCGGGTGTTCGGAACGTACAACTCCGACTTCACCTCGATCGGGCGTCTGCAGGCGATCGCCGTCTACGACCTGCTGACGAAACAGAACCTGCCGCTGCCGAAGCAGGTGTCCGTAGGCGGTCAGGCCGTCACGAAGGCCAACGCCGGGAGCGTTGACCCGCTGGGCTCCAAGGGCCCGCTTCCGACACTCGGCAAGTAGGAGAGGCAGCCGCAGCGAGCCAGGATCAGCTGGCTCGCTGCGGACGCCCGACCCGCACGAGAGGCCAATGACCCCGGACGGCACCACGACATCCGCCACTGGCCCGCTCCTCGAGCTGTCGGGCATCCACAAGCGCTTCGGCGGCGTCCACGCCCTGCGTGGCGCCGACCTGAAGATCAGCGGTGCCGGTGTGGTGCACGGGCTGATGGGCGAGAACGGGTCGGGGAAGTCCACGCTGCTTTGCGTCCTGTCGGGCCAGCTGCGCGCCGACGAAGGGCAGCTCTCGATCGAGGGAGCTCCGGCGAGCTTCGCGAACCCGACCGCCGCGCTGCGCGGCGGCATCGCGATGGTCTCGCAGGAGACGGCGCTCGCGAGTGAGCTGACGATCGCGGAGAACATCTTCCTCGGGCGGCGGATGGCGCGCCGTTTCGGGCGCATCGACTGGCGGGCGACGCGGCGCCATGCAACCGAGGTCCTCGATCGCCTCGAGCTCACGTTCGACCCCGGCTGGCAGGTCGAGCGGCTCCGCCCCGATCAGAAGCAGATGGTCGAGATCGCCCGCGCCCTCTCGATGGACACGCGTGTGCTGATCCTCGACGAGCCCACGAGCTCGCTGACCGACGACCAGGTCCAGGCACTGTTCCGTGCCGTCCGCCAGATCAAGGCCGGTGGCGTCTCGACCGTCTTCGTCTCACATCGCCTGACCGAGGTCTTCGATCTCGTCGACGAGCTGACGGTCCTGCGCGACGGGTCCACGGCCGCGCACGGGCCGGTGGCGGAGTTCGACCCCCACTCCCTCGTCGACACGATGGTCGGCAGGCAGGGAGCGTGGAAGTCCTACGCACGGGCCGAGCGCTCATCGCACGCCGACGCCGAAGGCCTACCCGCGTTGAAGATCGAGTCGATGTCGATCGCCGGCCATGTCCAGGACGTCGACATCGAGCTCAAGCGCGGCGAGATCCTCGGCATCGCGGGCCTCGTCGGCGCCGGCCGCAGCGAGCTGCTGGAGGGCATCTTCGGGATCCGGCCGCTCGCCACAGGATCGATCGCGATCGACGGGACGCAGGTGAGCCTTCGCAGCCCCCGGTCGGCGATCGAGCACGGCGTCGGGTTCCTCCCGCCCGATCGCAAGAGCCAGGGTCTCGTGGTCCAGCGCACGATCGACGAGAACCTGACGATGGTCTCGACGCTGTCGCGTTCGCGCCTGCTGCCGCCGGGCGGACGTGACGTCGATCAGAAGTCCGAAGAGATCGCGCGGGCGATGCGGTTGCGAGCGAGCTCCCGCCGTGCTCCGGTGAGCAGCCTCAGCGGCGGCAACCAGCAGAAGGTCGCGGTCGGCAAGTGGCTGATGGCCGACTCCCGGATCCTGCTGCTCGACGAGCCGACGCGCGGCGTCGACGTTGCGGCCAAGGCCGAGATCCACCAGCTGCTGCGCAGCGTCGCGGCGACCGGCGTCGCCGTGCTGGTGGTGTCGTCCGAGCACGACGAGCTGATCGAGCTCTGCGACCGGATCGTGGTCATGTTCCGCGGCCGGATCGTGGCGTCGATGAGCGCAGAACAAGCCGATGAATCGATGATCGCGCGCTACGCGGGAGGCTATCCATGAGCACCAACGTCCCACCGCGACCGGAGCCCTCCGCTGAGCCACCGGCCATGTCCGGGCAGACCGGGCTCGCATCGCGCATGTTCGACGCCACGCGGCACTTCCGCCCCGTCCTGCTGCTGCTGATCGTCCTGATCGCCTACTTCGGGATCGCGCAGGACGAGTTCCTGACCACCTCGAACATCGAGAACACGCTCTCCGGCGTGTCGGTGCTGTGGGTGATCGCGCTCGCGATGACGTTCCTGTTGCTGACGGGAGGGGCCGACCTGTCGGTCGGCGCGATCGCCTCGATCGCCGGCATCCTCCTGGCCAAGCTGCTCGACCTCGGGATCCCGGGGCTGCCCTGCGTGCTGCTCGCGATCCTCTTCGGCGCCGTGATCGGCGCCGTCCTCAACGGCTTCTTCATCGGCAAGCTGAACCTGTCGTTCTTCGTCGTCACGCTCGCCTCGATGATCACGCTGACCGGTGTGGTGAACCTGTGGTCGGACACGAAGTCCTACTTCGTCACGGCGCCGATCGTCGACACCATCGGCACCCAAGACACGCTCGGGCTGCCGACGACGATCTGGATCATGATCGCCACGTTCGTGGTCGCCCTCTACGCCCAGCAATGGACGTACTGGGCGCGCGACGTCTACGCGATCGGCGGCAGCGTGATCGCGGCGCGGCTGTCGGGGATCCGCACGTCGGTGACGCTGGTCAGCGTCTACGCGCTGTCCGGAGCGGCCGCCGCGCTCGGCGGCATCATCGCGACGGGCCGCATCGGCGCCGCGACGCCCTCACCCGACCCGAACCTGCCGCTGCAGGCGATCGCAGCGGTGCTGCTCGGAGGGACGAGCCTGTTCGGCGGCCAGGGAGGCGTCGGCGGCACGGCGCTGGGCGTCCTGTTCATCGGGGTCCTGCAGAACGGGCTCAGCCTCTCCGGCGTCTCCAGCTTCTGGCAGCAGGTGATCACGGGGATCATCCTGGTGGCCGCGGTGCTCGGCGACCGGATCTCGCTGAGCGGCGGCCTGAGAGGACTGCGTGCTCGCCTCGGACCGGCCGAGGCTTCCGCGAGCGAGGCCTGAGCCGTCAGGAACGCATGCCCGGACCGGGCTGGAGCAGCTCTACGCGGGCGCCGTCCGGGTCGAAGCAGAAGGCGAGCACCGTGCCGCTGGCGTCCCCGTCGGGGACGGTGTAGGGCGGCCGCGAGAACGTGACGCCCTCCGCCGTCATCCGCTCGTAGGCGGCGGGAACGTCGGAGACCTCGAAGCAGACGTGGCGCACCCCGAAGTCGTCGGCGCGGTCGGACACCGGCGCCGGGGCGTCGTCGCGCTCGAACTGGAACAACTCGAGGCGGGTCGGCCCGAAGCGCATGAACGCGAGCGTGAAGCGCGCCGCCTCGAGCCCGTGCAGCTGCGCGACCTGCGGATCGTCGACGTCGCGGATGATCACTTCGACCTCACCGCCGAACCAGCGCTCGTAGAACGCGATCGAACGGTCGAGGTCGGCGACCACGATCGCGGTGTGGTGCAGCGGAAAGGCGAGGGCGTCGGCAGACACGGCGGCCGACCCTACCGGGGCGGCAACGTCGCCGGCGGGCGGCTTTCGTGGTGCGGCGTGCGGCTCTGATAGTCGATCGCGGTCTGCAGCAGCGCCGCCTCTGTCCACGGCGCGCCGGCGAGCTGGGCACCGATCGGCAGGCCACCGTCCTCACCGCCGGCCGGCAGGCAGACGACCGGCCAGCCGAGCACGTTCCACATCGCGCGGATGCCCTGGTCGCCGAAGCGCTCCAGGTCGCCGCCTTCGTCCGCCGGCGGCACCAGCGGAGTTTCACGCGTCTGCGCCGGGAGCGCCAGCGCGCTCAGCTCGTGCTCGCGGAACAGCGCCGCCCAGGCCGCGCGATAGGCCTGCTCGGCCCGCCCGGCGTCGGCGGGCGCCACGCCGAGGGCCTCAGCCGCCTCGAGCAGCGCCACCCCTCGCTCGCGCGTGTAGGCCGTGAAGCGATCGCCACGCTCTGCCAGGTGGCGGCGAAAGAACGTCACCTGCTCCTGCCGGGGGCGCGGGTCGGCGGGCGGCCGCGGCGGGCCGGCGACCGGCAGCAGCTCTGCCCCGAGCCGCCGGAGCTCCTCCTCGAAGCGCGCCTGGACCTCGGCCACCGACGGTGCGAGCTCGATCTCCGGCGGCAGTTCGAGCACACCGATCCTCCGCCCCGCGAGCGGGCGCTCGCCTGGCGTCGGAGCCGTCGGCAACGCACCGAGAGGCGGCGCCCCGTGCGTGGCCGCGTCGCCCGGGTCGTGGCCCGCGAGCACCGCGAGCACCAGTGCGCAGTCGGCCGCGCTCCACGCCAGCGGGCCGACGTGATCGGCCGCGGCGTTGAACGTGAAGCTGCCACGCATGCTGACGCGGCCCGCGGTGCCGATGATCGTCGTCAGCCCGCACGCCGAGGCCGGACGGCGCAGGCTCCCGCCGACGTCGGTCCCGAGCGCGAACGGCGCGGTGCCGGCGGCGACCGCGGCCGCGCTGCCGTTGCTCGAACCGCCCGGGCTGCGACCGAGGTCCCACGGGTTGGCGACGGTCTGCGGCGCGTCGCCGGAGGCGAGCTCCTGTGTTCGCGTGTGCCCGAGCGGGACCGCCCCCTGATCGCGCAGGCGTTCCCACGACGAGGCGTCTTCACCGCCGACTTGGTCCTCGAACGCGGCGCTGCCGAGCGTCAGCGGCAGCCCGGCGACGGCGATCACGTCCTTGAGCCCGAACGGGACGCCACAGAGCGGCGGAGCCGGCCCGTCGCGACCGACCGCGGCCGCCGACAGGCGCGCGTCGGCCGCCGCGGCCTGCTCGAGCGCCATCTCCGGATAGGTCCGCACCCAGGCGCGTGCCCGATCGCCTTCGCCGATGCGCTTCAGGAACGCCTGTGTCACCTCGACGCTCGACACCGTCCTCGCCTGCAGCAGCTGGGCCAGCTCCTGCACCCCGTGACCGGTGAGCTCGGTCAAGCTGCCGAAGCTGCCGCGACCGCGTTGTCGTAGTAGTGCTCGTAGTAGTACGCGGCGATCTCGTCGCTCGTGGTGAGCCACACGTCCGGATGCCCGGCGATGTGCTCGAGCGCCTCGGCAAGATGGCGATGGCGCGACGGCTGGTTGGCGATGAACGGGTGCAGCGCGATCGTCATCACGCGGCCGGTCGACGCACCATCCGCGACGAGCTGGTCGAACCAGTCGACGATCATCTCCTTGAACTGCGGCCCCGTGAAGCTCTTGCCGACGAACAGCGGGATGTCGTTGAGCTCGATCGAGTACGGCACCGAGATCATCCGCGCACCGGGCAGGTCGAACGGGTAGGGCTGGTCGTCGTTGCACCAGTCGAGCACGTAGGTGCCGCCGAGCTCGGCGAGCAGCGACGGGGTGTCGAAGGTCTCGGTCAGCGCCGGCCCGAGCCACCCCTTCGGGCGCTGACCGGTGGCGCGCTCGATCGTGTCGAACATCTCCGCGAGCGCGGCGCGCTCGGCCTCACGCGCCTCGAAGCCCGTGTGGAGCTTCGAGTTGTTCTTTCCGTGCCCGAGCCACACCCAGTTGCGCTCGACACCGGCCTCGATGATCTCGGGGTAGAGCTCGCAGACGTCGGAGTTCAACAGCACGCTCGCGGGCATCCGCAGCCGATCGAGCAGCTCGATCATCCGCCAGATGCCGATGCGCGGGCCGTAGTCGCGCCAGCCGTAGTTGAGCGGGTCTGGCTTGAGCGCGGCCGTTCCCGGGAAGATGCTCGTCGCCGGCGCGTCGACGCGGTAGTGCTCGATGTTGAGCCCGAGGTAGAAGGCGACCTTCTTGCCTTCCGGCCAGCGGATCGGCTCCCGACCCGGCAACGGCACGTAGCGGAACGGAACCCGTGCGTTCAACTCGGCGTCACTCATGCGCATCCCCCTGCTCGCTCAGCGTCTGCGGCAAACCCCTGGGGCGACTTTATACCCGGCCGCGAGCGGCCGGAGGCGGCGCCTCCAGAGCCCTCCGATAGGGTCCGGCGGCATGCGCCTCTTTCACGTTCCCAACAGCAGATCTCAGCGTGTGCTCTGGCTGTTGGAAGAGGTCGGCGAGCCGTACGAGCTCACGTTCCTCGGCAACCGCGCGTCGCGTGTGGCCGACCAGGAGCACATCGCGCGACACCCACTGGGACGCGTGCCAGTGCTCGAGGACGGCGGTCAGTCGATCTTCGAGTCGGCCGCGATCTGCCTCTACCTCGCTGACAAGTACCCGGCAGCCGGTCTGATCGCCCCCACGGGAACAGCCGAACGTGGCCTTGACTATCAGTGGGTCGTCTTCGGACACTCGGAGCTCGAGTGGCGCACCGTGATGATCCACACGCTCGATGCCGACAGCGACGCCGCCCGGGACGTCAAAGAGGCACTGGCGGCGGCGGTCGACGTCGTCGAACAGGCGCTCGCCGGTCACGAGTTCCTCGTCGCGGACCGTTTCGGCGTCGCGGACATCGTCATCTCGTCCGTGTTGAGCCGCATACAACGCTTGAGCCTCATGGAGCTGCCCGAGCGCGTCTCCAGCTACCTCGACGCGATCGACGACCGCCCGGCCAAGCAGCGCGCCATCGCCGTGAACCCCGCGGCCTGACCGACGGAATCCCCAGCGCCGACGCCAGATCGAAGCCGCTGCGCACGCTCGCGCGAGACGAGACGTGGTGTTCGATCGAACAGCCTCCTGCCGCCGTCTGGCGGCGCGCGCAACCGTATTGAGCGTCTCCCTGAGACACTGACCCACGTGAAGGCTCCACGATCGGACCGAGGCATCGCTGGACTGACTGTGATGGCGTTCGAGAGCCGTCGCGCACCGGAGCTCGAGAACCTGATCCAGCGCCACGGCGGGCTACCAATCGTCGTGCCGGCGATGCGTGAAGTCCCGCTCGAGACAAACACCGCGGCGCTCGAGCTCCTGCACCGCCTCGAGGCCGGCGAGATCGACACCGTGATCCTGCTCACCGGCGTGGGTCTGCGCACGCTCGTGGACACGCTCTCGGAGGCTTGCCCACCGGAGCGTCTCGCAACGCTACTCGCGACCGCGACCCTGGTCGCGCGAGGGCCCAAGCCAGTCGCCGAACTGCGTCGGATCGGCCTCACTCCGCACGTGCGCGTGCCGGAGCCCAACACCTGGCACGAGCTCCTCTCGACACTCGACGTCGAGGCACCCGTCGCCCGCCAGCGCGTCGCGGTACTCGAATACGGCGTCGCCAACGACGAGCTGATCGACGGCCTCGTCAGTCGCACGGCGCAAGTACTACGCGTGCCGCTCTACCGCTGGGCGTTACCCGAGGACACCGGCCCGCTGCGCGAGGCGGTCTCTCGCCTCGCCGGCGGTTCAGTCGACTTCCTGCTCTTCACCAGCAGCCGCCAGGTCGATCACGTCATGGAGATCGCCGCCGAGCTCAGCCTCGCGGACGCGGTCCACGAGCGAACCATTCGCCTCGTCGTCGCCTCGATCGGACCCGTGTGCACCGAGACGCTGCGCCGCCACGGCCTCCCCGTCGACCTCGAGCCCGAGCATCCGAAGATGGGCCACCTCCTCGTCGCGGTCGCGCGTCGCGGCCGCGAGCTTCTCGAAGCGAAGCGCGCCGCCGCGCCCCCGCAGCCGCCCACACCGGACGTCGCCGCATGACGATCGTGACGACACTCCTCGGCGATCAGGCGGGCAGGCGTTCTCGCTTGCGTTTCGCGACGACCGCGCGGACGGCGTCCCAGTCGATGTCTTTGAAGTTGTGCATGGGGCAGTATTTCGGTCCGCACATCGAACAGAATTCCGCGCTCTTGAAGTAGTCGTCGGCGAGCGTCTCGTCGTGCATCGCCTGTGCGGTCTCCGGGTCGAGCGACAGCTCGAACTGTCGCTGCCAGTCGAAGCTGAAACGTGCCTCCGACAGTTCGCGGTCCCAGCCGGCGGCGTGCTTGTTGCCTCGCGCAAGGTCGGCGGCATGCGCGGCGATGCGGTAAGCGATAAGACCCTGCTTGACATCGTCGGCGTTGGGCAGACCGAGATGCTCCTTGGGCGTTACGTAGCACAGCATTGAGGTGCCGTGCCAGCCGACGACGGCCGCGCCGATCGCTGAGGTGATGTGGTCATAGCCAGGAGCGATATCGGTCACGAGCGGTCCGAGGGTGTAGAACGGCGCCTCGTGGCATATCTCCTGCTGCTTGCGGACGTTCATCTCCAGCTGGTCGAGCGGGATGTGGCCAGGGCCTTCGACCATGACCTGAACGTCTCGATCCCACGCCCGCAAGGTCAGCTCCCCGAGTGTCTCCAGCTCAGCGAACTGCGCAGCGTCTGAGGCGTCGGCGATCGAACCCGGCCGGAGGCCGTCGCCGAGCGAGATCGACACGTCGTAGCGACGGCAGATCTCGATGACGTCGTCAAAGCGCTCGTAGAGCGGATTCTCCTGCTTGTGGTGAACCATCCAGCGGGCGAGCAGTCCGCCGCCTCGGGACACGATCCCAGTCGTGCGGTGCTGACACAGCGGCAGATGCTCAAGGCGCACCCCGGCGTGGATCGTCATGTAGTCCACACCTTGCTCGGCCTGGTGCGCGATCGTTTCCAGCAACAGCTCTGCCGTAAGGTCCTCGATCGCCTTGACCCGTTCGAGCGCCTGGTAGATCGGCACGGTCCCGATCGGCACCGTCGCCACGTCAAGGATCGCCTGGCGCGTCTCGTCAATCCGCTTGCCGGTCGAGAGATCCATGACCGTGTCGGCACCCCACCTCTGTGAGAGGTGCAGCTTCTCGACCTCCTCGTCCAGCGACGAGCTGGTCGGCGAGTTCCCGATGTTGGCATTGATCTTGACGCGTGCCTTGAGGCCGATCGCCATCGGGTCAAGCGCGCCGTGGTTGACGTTGGCTGGGATGATCATCCGGCCTCGCGCAACCTCGTCGCGAACCGTCTCCGCCGGGAGATGCTCACGCTCAGCGACGCGCTCCATCTCCGACGAAACGACTCCCTGACGGGCCAAGTACATCTGCGTCCGACAAACAGCATCAGACGGGAACGTCGTGCGGTACAGCATCTGTATCTCCCTTCGCCGGCATGATCCGGATCAGGTTCAGCGGGTCGACGCACGACGTGCGCCCTCTCAGCCTCGCAAGGCTCCCCGGATGGACGGCCCGGATCCTAGGCGATCCAGCTGGCGGCCGACCGGACGCATGGCATGGAAGAGAACGGACTGGGTCCTGGAGCGCCCCCTCCAGGATTCGAACCTGGGACCTGCGGATTAGAAGTCCGCTGCTCTATCCAGCTGAGCTAAGGGGGCCTGCGTGCATTGTCACAGCTGTTCGGGCGGCCAGCGACTGGGCCTAAACTCCGCCGTTCGGGGCGTAGCGAAGCCTGGCATCGCGCTCGCTTTGGGGGCGAGAGATCGGAGGTTCGAATCCTCCCGCCCCGACTGAAGTTCTCCGTGTGGATCTGGACGAGATCTAGAAGCCCTTCGAGCGACGCCCGAAGTGCCATGCGACGGAGAACGCGAAGACCGCGACGACACCGCCGACGATAACTGCGGTGAGGTCGCCGCCGAGGGCCCCGGCGAGCAGGATGCCGACGCCGATGGCTCCCCACGTCCAGAAAGCGATCTCGGACAGCTTGCTCATGCCTGGTCCTTACCCGGTCGTTTGCCGAGCCAGTGCGAAGGGGCCCAGCCCTCAGCCGGGCCGCGGCATCTCGTCGGGCCAATACCCGTGCTCGTCGAAGTAGGACCGCGCCGCGTCCTCGGCATCCCGGTCCTCTTCGCCGCGAATGCCGACTCGCATCAGCACCGTGATGAGCCAGAGGGAGCTGCCGGCGGCGACGCCCAACACGGCACCTTCGAGGCCCATCTCGTCGAAACCACGAGCCAGGCCGTAGCCGAATCCGAGCAGGCAGACGAACCCCGGCAGGCCGTATCGCAGGAACTGCATCCCACGGCTGTTGCTGAGTGGGTCTGCTGGCGAGCCGGGCACTGTTCGAATGTACCCGCGGTCATCACCGAGCCCGCTCGGATGACCCGGCCCGCAAGTGCTCAAGCGGTCGGCGTGCGCTGCCGATAACGGTGAGCGAGCCGGGTGGCCGGGCGTTGTCAGCCACGCCGTCGCCACACGCGGCTCACGACGACCATGCACCGTTTCCGTTTCGCGCTCGCCGCACTCGCCCTCGCCCTGACGCTCGCTCCCGCGGCGGCCCAGGCGCGCCCACGCGCAGCCAAACGTGTCGTCGCGACGAAGGCTTCGGACTGCTCCGGCACCAACCTGCTGCCGAGCCCCGACAACCTCGACGCGATCCGCAGCGCGACGCTGTGCCTGATCAACGTCGAGCGCACGCAGCGCGGCCGCTTGCCGCTGCGGACGAACGTCGACCTCACCCAGGTCGCCGGCCTCTATTCACGAGCGATGATCGACTACAGCTTCTTCGGCCACCTCTCCCCCGCCGGCTCCACCTTCATCAGCCGAATCAAGCGCACCGACTACCTGACGCGCACCAACGGGTGGGCGGTCGGCGAGAACCTCGCCTGGGGCGAGGTCGAGCTCGGCAGCCCGGCGAAGACGGTCGAGGCGTGGATGCTCTCGCCGGAGCACAAGCGCAACATCCTCGACACCAACTACGTCGAGATCGGGATCGGCGTCGCCTACGGCACGCCGGGCGACCGGAACCAGCAGGGCGCCACGTACGCGACCGAGTTCGGCACGCGGTCGCTGATCGTCAGCGCGTAACGCTCGACGCGACTCCGCCGGGCGACTACGCTCACGCCGGATGGCAGACGTCGGGCCGCTCCACGCGCTCCACTACGACCCGGCTGTCGCGGGTCCGCTGCAGGACCTCGTCGCGCCGCCCTACGACGTGATCGACGCCGAGCAGCGCGGCCGGCTGCTGGCCCGCTCTGGCCACAATGTCGTCGGCATCGACCTGCCGGAAGGTGACGACCCGTACGCCGAGGCGGCCGCGACGTTCGCCGCCTGGCGCGCCGACGGTGCGGTCGTGCGCGACGACGAGCCGGCGCTGTGGGCGCTGACGCAGGACTACACAGGGCCCGACGGCGCGGCCCGCACGCGGCGCGGGTTCTTCGCGCGCGTACGGATCGAGGACTACGGCCCGGGCAGGATCCGCCCGCACGAGCGCACGCACCCCGGCCCGAAGGAAGACCGGCTGCGGCTGACGCGGGCGACGCGGGCGAACCTGTCGCCGATCTTCTCGCTCTACTCCGACCCGCAGCTTCGCGCCTGGGCCGCGCTGGAGCCGCACACGCGCGGCGAGCCCTGGGGCGACACGACCGACGACGACGGCACCCGCAACCGGCTCTGGCGCGTCGCCGACGAGGACGCGATCGCCGCCGTGCAGGCCGCGACGCGCGACGCCGAGCTGCTGATCGCCGACGGCCACCACCGCTACGAGACCGCCCGCGTCTACGCGGACGAGGTCGGCGGCGACGGGCCGCACCGCTACGTACTGATGAACCTCGTCGCGCTGGAAGACGAAGGGCTGACGGTGTTCCCCACGCACCGGCTCGTCTCGGACACGACGCCGGCCACGCAGGAGGCACTGGCCGACGTCCTTCGCGGCTCGTTCGACATCGAGCCGATCGATCTCGCCGAGCTGCCACCAGCCTCCGGCGACGGACCGCTCGAGCTCGGCTACATCGACAGCCACTTCAAGCGGCCGATGCGGCTGACGCTCAAGGATCAGGCGATCGCGGACGGCGCGCTCGGCGACTGGCCCGAGCCCTACCGCCGGCTCGACACCGCGGTGCTCGAGACGCTGCTGCTGAAGGGCGCGCTCGGGCTCAGCGACGACGACATCGACCACCAGCACGGCCTCTCCTACTCGCGCACCGACGCCGAGGCGCGCGACGCCGTGCTCAGCGGCGCCGTCGACCTCGCGTTCTTCCTCCGGCCACCGCCGATCGCGCAGGTCCAGGCGATCGCGGCAGCGGGCGTGAACATGCCGCCGAAGTCGACGTTCTTCTACCCGAAGGTCCCGACCGGGCTGCTGTTTCACGCTTTGGCATGATCAACGTCTGATGAAAGCCATCTCGACACGCGCCGGATCGCTTCGACAGATCGTCCAGATCCGCAATCACCGCCTCTACGCCGACGAGCCGACGGAGATCGGCGGCAGCGACAGCGGGCCTCGCCCCGAGGAGATGCTCGCCGCCAGCCTGGCGTCGTGTACGGCGATCACGATGGAGATGTACGCGACCCGCAAGGGCTGGGACGTCGCCGGCATCGAGGTGGTCTGCAACTACGACCCGGCGGAGCGCGGCCACCCGACGCGATTTCAGCTGACGTTGCGGTTTCCGCCGGAGCTCAGCGACGAGCAGGCGGAGAAGCTGCGAATCATCGCGGCGAAGTGCCCGGTGCACCGCACGCTCGACGGCGAAGTGATGTTCGAAGAGCATGTCGAGCGGCTTCCAGCCGCCGGCTGAGCTCGCCGCCGCGCTCCGCGAGGTCCTGCTCGATCCGGCGCAGGCCGCTGGCCTCGACGTTCCCGGCCGGATCGACGCCGCGGTCCTCGTGCCGCTGTTCCTGCGCGACGACAGGCTGCACGTCGTGCTCACGCGACGCACCTCGGGCCTGCGAAGCCACGCCGGCGAGGTCTCGTTTCCCGGCGGGCGCCAGGACGACGACGAGACCGACCTGCGCCTGACGGCGCTGCGCGAGGCACAGGAGGAGATCGGGCTCGACCCCGGCGCCGTCGAGCTCGTCGGAGCGCTGGCGCCGACGCCGACCGTCGTCTCGAACTACGCCGTCTATCCGTTCGTCGGCCTGATCGCTCCCGGCACGCGCTGGACGCTGTCGGCGCGAGAAGTCGACGAGGTGCTCGAGCCGAGCATCGACGAGCTGCGCGCCGGCTTCGGGCGGCGCTCGATGGTGCGTCGCGGGATCCCGTTTCGCACCGACGTCTATGCCCTCGACGGCGCCGTCGTGTGGGGCGCGACGGCACGGATGCTGGGCGATCTGCTCGAGCGTCTCGAACGCGCCGGGCTGTGACTCCTTCCCTATACTTTGTAAAGCAGATACGGAATCACATAGATCGGCACAAGAAGGAGCCAGCACGATGGCATTGACGATTGGCGACACCGCACCCGACTTCCAGGCCGACACGACCGAGGGGCCGATCAGCTTCCACCAGTGGCTGGGCGACAGCTGGGGAGTCCTCTTCAGCCACCCGCGAGCGTTCACGCCTGTCTGCACGACGGAACTGGGCTACATGGCCTCGATCAAGCCGGAGTTCGACGCCCGCGGCGTGAAGATCATCGCCATCTCGACCGACCCGGCAGACGGCAGCAGCAAGTGGTCCGACGACATCGCCTCGTACCAGGGCACGGACGTCAACTACCCGATCATCGCTGATACGGACCACGCCATCAGCAAGGCGTACGGCATGCTGCCGGCGGACGTCGAGGGCGATCCGACGGAGCGCACTCCGGCGCAGAACCAGACGCTCCGCAACGTGTTCGTGGTCGGGCCGGACAAGAAGGTCAAGCTGGTGCTCATCTACCCGATGACCACGGGCCGGAACTTCGACGAGGTGCTCCGCGTCATCGACTCCCTGAAGCTGACAGCCGAGCATCAGGTGGCCACACCCGCCCAGTGGCAGCAGGGCGAGGACGTGATCCTGACGGCGGCGGTCACGCCTGAGATCCAGGCTGAGCGCTACCCGGACGGCGTCAAGGAGCAGCCGCTGCCGTACATCCGCGTCGTGGCGTCGCCGGAGCCGGCGAAGAGCTGAGGGTGCCGGAGCAGCCATGTGGCTGCGGAGGCGGGGCCCTCGTTCCTTCTCAACCGCGATCGCGAGCGACGAGCTCGTCGATCGCGGCCCGCGCCGCCGACGCCCAGGCGTCGGTGTCCGCCGGGTCGCTGCGCAGCAGCGTGAAGGGAACCTCGTTGTAGCCGCACATCCGCTCGACCTCGGCGCCGCCGCGGGCGAGCGAGTCGGCCGCGACCGTCCCCGCGGCCTCGTAGAGGAAGCCGCGCGCCGTCGTGTCGATCGTGCGCTCGAGCAGCATCGTCAGCCGCGAGCCGTGCAGCGCGTCGACCTTCTCGGGATCGCCGGTCGCGGTCCCGAGCGCCCAGACGATGACCGTCACGTTCTCGAGCGCGTAGCGGATCGAGCCGATCCGATCGGGGTCTCCGATCCAGCACTCGGCGCCCGCGTCCTCGATCTCCGCGCGACGCTCCTCTTTGCGCGTCACGAGCCGAACGGCGTGGCCGTCGGCGGTCAGGCCGCGCGTCAGGCGCAGCCCGCGACATCCTCCCCCGGCCAGCAGCACGCGCATCGGCGTCAGCGATTCCCGGCGAGGCGCCGCGACGGGCGCGACGGTGCGAAGGCGGCTTGCGGCATCGGGCCGCGAGCATAGAGCCACGCTCGTCGCGGACGCGGCCGCGGCCCGCTCCCGGCACATCTGCGAGCGTTCGATCTCACGCGATGCCGCCCTCCGTCGTTGAATCCCCGTGATCCCGTTCCAGCGCTTCCTCGACGCGCACCGCGACGACGTCTGGCGATTCTCCGTCGCCGCCGTCGGCCGCGAGGACGCCGACGACGTCTTCCAGGAGACGTTCCTGGCGGCACTGCGGGCCTGGCCGAAGCTCCGCTCGAGCGAGAACCTCAAGGCTTGGGTGCTGACGATCGCCGCGAACAAGGCGACCGACCACCACCGCGCACGCGCCCGCGGGCCGATCCCGGCCGAGCGACCGCCCGAGCAGCCCTTCGACGATCCACCGCCGAGCGACGACGGGCTCTGGGCCGGCGTCAGGGAGCTGCCGCCGAAGCAGCGCGCGGCGATCACACTGCGCTACGCCGCCGACCTCGACTACGCCGCGATCGGGATCGCGCTGGACTGCTCGGCCGACGCCGCACGGCGCTCGGCATTCGAGGGGCTTCGAACGCTCCGCCGCAAGGAGGCCGCATGACCGCCGCTCCACAGACCCCGTCGAATGCCGGCGCCGCCGAGGCGGCGGCCCGCTTCGCCGCCGGCGCACCGGCCGACGTGCGCTACGCGGTGATCGACGGCCCCGCCGGGCGGCTCGTCGCCGCACGGACCGGGCGCGGGCTCGCACGGCTCGCCTACGAGGACGACAACGGCGGCCTTGACGCGATCCTCGACGTCCTCGCCGCGCGGCTGTCGCCACGGATCCTCGAGGCGCCGGCACAGCTCGACGACGTCCGGCGCGAGCTCGACGAGTACTTCGACCACCGCCGCCGGGCGTTCGACGTCGTGATCGACTGGTCGCTCGTCAGCCCGTTCGGTCGCAAGATCCTGCGCGCGACGGCCGCGATCCCGTTCGGTGAGACGCGCACGTACTCACAGGTCGCCGCCGCGGCCGGCAGCCCGAAGGGCTCGCGCGCCGCCGGCAACGCGCTCGGCGCCAACCCGGTGCCGATCATCGTCCCCTGCCACCGCGTCCTGCGCAGCGGCGGCGGGCTCGGCGGCTACACCGGCGGGCTCCAGCGCAAGCAGCTCCTGCTGCGCACCGAGGGTGTTCTGCCCGACGAGCTCGGCTGACGGCGCGGCGCTACGACGCTTCGAGCGTCGCCGACCGCGCCGGCGCGGCCCACTGCGCCTCGGCGAGGTCGCCTTCGGGCATACCCGCGGGCGTCGGTACCTCGGGCGTGTCGCGCAGGTACCACTCGGCGTCGAGCGCGGACTGGCAGCCCGAGCCCGCGGCGGTGATCGCCTGGCGGTACGTGTGGTCGACGAGGTCGCCGGCGGCAAAGACGCCAGGCAACTTCGTGCGCGTCGACTTGCCTTCTGTGACCACGTAGCCGTTGTCGTCGAGGTCCACCTGGCCGGCGACGATCTCGGACTGCGGCATGTGGCCGATCGCAACGAAGGCGCCACCAAAGGCGATCTCCTCGATCTCGTCGGTCTCAGTGTTGCGCAGCCGCGCGATGCGCTCGAAGGGACCATCGCCGGCGTGGAACTCCTCGACGACGAACGGCGTCTTGAGCTCGATGTTCTCGGTCGAGCGCGCGCGGTCGATCATGATGTTCGAGGCGCGGAACTCGGAGCGGCGGTGGACCACCTTGACCGACGAGCCGAACTTCGCGAGGAAGATCGCCTCCTCCATCGCGCTGTCGCCGCCGCCGACCACGAGGATCGGCTTGTCCTTGAAGAACGCCGCGTCGCAGGTGGCGCAGTAGGAGATGCCCGAGCCCGAGAGCTCGTCCTCCCCGGGGACACCGAGCTTCTTGTGCTGAGCGCCCATCGCGAGGATGACGGTGCGGCCGCGATGCTCGTCGTCACCGATCCAGACCCTGTGGATGCCGCCCGGCTCGGTGGCGAGTTCGATCCGCGTGACCTCGTCGGTGATCAGGCGGGCGCCGAAACGCTCGGCCTGCTCGCGGAAGCGGCTCATCATCTCCGGCCCCATGATCCCCTCGGGGAATCCGGGGTAGTTCTCGACGTCGGTCGTCTGCTGCAGCAGCCCGCCCCAGGCGAAGCCCTCGGCGACAAGCGGCTCGAGGTTGGCGCGAGCGGTGTAGAGCGCGGCCGTGTAGCCGGCCGGCCCGCTGCCGACGATGATGACGTTCTCGATGCGTTCGCTGGTCACTTCACAAAGTATAGTGGTTCGCGCCGTCAGATATTGGCGGTGGCAGGCCGCTCGCTGGCCGTCACAGCGCGCCGTTCGCCGCGCCAGCGAGCGACCGTTCGCCGCAACTGCAGATACGCCAGCGCACCGGGGATCGTCGGCAGCCAGAACGAGAAGGCGCGGTACGCCAGCACCGCCACCGTCGCGTAGCCGAAGTCGACGCCGAACGCCGTGAAGGCGCCGATCATCCCGCCCTCGACCCCACCGACGCCGCCCGGCAGCGGCAGGACGTTGCCGTGCATGCCGACGTAGAAGGCGACGATGATCACGGCGATCGGCGGCGTGTCGTGACTGAAGGCGTGGAAGCAAGCCCACAGCGTCGCGATGCTGAGACCCCACCAGATCAGGCTTCCGAAGATGCCGCGCTCGCCGCCGCGAAGGACCCGGATCGCCAGCCGCACACCCTCTCCGAACGATGCCGGAACGGTTGCCAGCTTGGCGAGCAGGCGCGCGAGAAACCCGTGCCCCTCGGACTCCGACCAATGTTGGAGCTTGACCTCGACATCCTTCGGAACAAGCGCGAT
This sequence comes from Solirubrobacteraceae bacterium, assembly GCA_035650375.1. Taxonomy (GTDB): domain Bacteria; phylum Actinomycetota; class Thermoleophilia; order Solirubrobacterales; family Solirubrobacteraceae; genus BP-464. Next base: position 70,489 of record DASRHW010000105.1, read on the forward strand.
CAGCAGTGTTCCCGTCAGCGCGATCAGTCCAAAGACCGCCGGCACGACCGTGATCGCGAATGGCGCCGGCCCGGAGAAGACGCCCAGATAGAGCCCGAAGCCGCCGATGATCAGCGCCAGGTCGTAGACGACGTAGAGCAGCACGAGAAACGCGAACAGGTTGGTCGCGACGACGCGCCGCTCGAGGCCCCACCGCCGCATCGCCCAGGCGGCCAGCGCGAGGCCGCCGGCGCCCGCGGGCGAGAACAGTCGCGAGGCCGCGACGCCGGCGAGTGTGACCTCGTAGCTCTCGTGCCACGACAGCTGCTGCCCGTCGCGGACGAAGACGACGCGGAACAGCCAGACCTGCCCGAAGTACGAGGCCATCGCAAACACGGCGGCGGCGACCAGCCACAGCGGGTCGCCATGCTCGATCCGCCGCCACGTCTCGCCCAGCCCGGTGATCTGCGGCAGCACGAAGTACATGAAGCCGACGA
>DASRHW010000106.1:0-16859 GCA_035650375.1 Solirubrobacteraceae bacterium
GCGCTCGACGCGACGTTCGCGCTCGAGCTCAACGAGTGGAACGGCGCCGTCGAGCCGCGGCTGCGCTTGCGGCGTCTGTTACCGGTCGCACCGTCCCCGATCACGCTCGTCGGTGAGCCCGAGGACGCCGTCGAGGCGGCGCTGGCCGAGGCCGCGGCGCCGCTGCCGCCGCTCGCCCTGCCGGCGCCCGATCGCGTCCTTTCGGCGCGCGATCGCCGCGGCGGTGGGGTCATCGGGATCGTGTCGTCGCTCGTCGCCTCGGGCGAGCCGGTGCTCGTCGTCTGCGCCGACGCTCGCGCTCGCCGTGAGACCCTCGCCGCGCGCGTCGGCGGCTTCGACGTCTGCTCGTGGATCGCGCTTGAGCGCGATCCGGGGATCGTCGCCCGGTACGCCCACGTCGTGGCGCTCGATCCGCCCGCCGAAGCTCGCCAGGAGGTCGCCCTCCACGGCTTGCAAGATGGCCAACTGGCCCATCTGGCCTGGGGCGCCGCTGAGCTAGCCTGTACGGAGAATGTTCATCGTCGCGACCTCGATCTGCGGGGCCCGCTGCGCGACATCTACGTCGCGCTGCGAGCCGCGGTCGACGGCGCGCTCGATGAGGTCGTGGCAGCGGCCGGACCGGTCCGCACGGGCCGTGCGCTGCGCGTCCTGGGCGAGCTCGGGCTCGTCGAGCTCGACGGCCGAACGGTCCGCCTGCCGGCGGCCGAGCGGACCGAGCTTGAGCGCTCACCGGCGTTCTGCTCATACGAGCGGCGCCTCGAGGAGGGTCTGCGATGGATGAGCGGCCACTCGGCGAGCCCCAGCCGATCGCGCTTGGAGGCGATCCCGGCCTGACGACGCGGCCCGAGGATGCCGGCGCCGGCGCGCGCGAGAACGGCGGCAACGGCGACGAGCACAGCCGCCTGTCGACGGGCATGACGCGCCTGCCCGTCGACCTCGTCGAGCATCCGCCCGCGAAGCCGCTCGTCGATCGCAGCGACCTGACACCGCTCGAGGCGGGGCTACTGTCGGACCTGTTCGCGATCGTCGAGGAACACCGTTCCGAGGGCGGGTCGCGGGTCGACCGCTCGCGCGTCGAGGCCGCGTTCGTCTTCGCCTGCGAGCACCATGCCGATCAGCGGCGGATGTCGGGCGAGGACTTCATCGTCCATCCCGTCAGCGTCGCCAAGATCTGCGCCGGGATGCGCCTCGACACCGAGACGCTCTGCGCGGCGCTCCTGCACGACACGGTCGAGGACACGTCGGCGAGCCTCGACGAGGTCCGCGAGCAGTTCGGCGACGAGGTCGCTCAGCTGGTCGACGGCGTCACGAAGCTGACCGGGATCACGTTCCAGTCGCGGGACGAGGCGCAGGCCGAGAACTACCGCAAGATGATGGTCGCGATGGCCTCGGATCTCCGGGTCATCCTGATCAAGCTCGCCGATCGCCTGCACAACATGCGCACGATCAGCGCGATGGCCAAGCAGAAGCAGATCGACAAGGCCAAGGAGACGCTCGAGATCTACGCGCCGATCGCGCATCGGCTCGGCATCCACGCGATCAAGTGGGAGCTCGAGGACCTCGCCTTCGCGACGCTGCACCCGCGCAAGTACCAGGAGATCAAGGGCCTGGTCAACCAGCAGCGCGAGGAGCGCGAGACCTACGTCGCGGAGGCCGGCAGCTACCTCCAGCGCGAGCTCGAGGCGCTCGGCATCCAGGCCGAGATCTCGGGGCGCGCCAAGCACTTCTACTCGATCCACTCGAAGATGACCCGCAAGGGGCGCGAGTTCAACGAGATCTACGACCTAACGGCGATGCGCGTGATCGTCGACTCGGTGAAGGACACCTACGGCGCCGTCGGCGTGATCCACTCGCTGTGGAAGCCGCTGCCCGGGCGCTTCAAGGACTTCATCGCGATGCCGAAGTTCAACATGTACCAGTCGCTGCACACGACGGTGATCGGGCCCGAGGGGCTGCCGCTGGAGATCCAGATCCGCACCGTCGAGATGCACGCGATGGCGGAGTTCGGGGTCGCCGCGCACTGGATGTACAAGCAGGGCGACGACGCGGCGGGCGTGATCGACTCCGAGGCCAAGGTCAAGTGGCTGCGGTCGATGCTCGAGTGGCAGCAGGAGCTCTCCTCTCCGGAGGAGTTCATGGAGAACCTCAAGGTCGACCTGTTCGACGAGGAGGTCTTCGTCTTCACGCCGAAGGGCGAGGTCAAGTCGCTCGCCGCCGGCGCGACGCCGCTCGACTTCGCCTACGAGGTCCACACCGAGATCGGCCACCGCTGCGTCGGCGCAAAGGTCAACGGCAAGATCGTGCCGCTGCACTACGAGTTGAAGTCGGGCGACATCGTCGAGGTGCTGACGTCCAAGCGCGAGCGCGGCCCGTCGCGCGACTGGCTCGCCGTCGTCCGGACGACGCGTGCCCGCAACAAGATCAAGCAGTGGTTCAAGGCCGAGTCGCGCGAGGACACCGAGCACACTGGCCGCGTCCTGCTGCAGGACCACCTCGCCAAGGCGGGACTGCCGGCGCAGAAGATCACCGGCTCGCCGCTGCTCGCGGACGTGATCCGCGAGATGGGCTACCGCAAGGCCGACGACTTCTACATCGCCCTCGGCGGCGCCAAGGTCAGCCCCAAGGTCGTCCTCAACAAGGTCATCCAGCGGCTCAAGGAGGGCGAGGCCGCCGACGACGAGGAGTCCGCGGTCGAGGCGCTCGTGACGACGCGCCGGCAGCGTCGCCAGCCGACGGGCTCGTCGGGCTCCTACGGGATCGAGGTCGAGGGCGTCGACGACGTCATGCTGCGGCTGGCGAAGTGCTGCCGGCCGGTTCCTGGCGACCCGATCGTCGGCTACATCTCGCTCGGCCGCGGGATCACGATCCACCGCGACGACTGCCCGAACGTGGCGCAGCTGCGCCGCGACCCGGAGCGCTTCGTGCGCGTCAGCTGGGAGGGCGAGCACGCGCAGTCGTTCAAGGTCGAGGTGCAGGTCGACGGCTGGGATCGCCACCGCCTGCTCGAAGACCTCTCGCGAACCTTCTCCGAGGCCGGCATCAACATCGTCGAGGCCCGCTGCGTCGTCACGACGCCGATGGTCAAGAACCGCTTCGTCCTCGAGGTCGCCGACACACAGGCGCTGAAGGCGACGGTCGGGCGGCTGCGCAACATCGAAGGCGTCTTCGACGCCTATCGCGTCACGCCCGGCGGCTGACCCGGCCGACCGCCGGCTCAGGCGACGACTGAGAGCGCGCCGGGCGCGATGTCGTAGCGCGCCTCTTCGACGTCGCCGACGTAGTCGCCGTCGACCTCGAGCGGCAGTGGGCGTCCGTCGCGTGAGCGCACCGCGACGGTCGTGACGCCGGCGAACCCCGTCACGGCACGGTGGCCGGTCAGGCGCGCGCGTCGCGACAGCATCCGGAACATCACCGTCGGCATGATCGTCGGACGGGTGTGTCGCAGCACGACGCAGCTGAGCGAGCCGTCGTCGAGGGCGCTGCCGTCGGTGGCGTGGATCGGCAACCGGCGAAAGTACGTGTACGGGTCGGCGTTCTGCACGAGCGTCGTGACACCGTCGACGGGCTCGCCGCCGTCCGCCGAGACCTCCATCCGCGGTGGCCGCACGACGTAGCGGCGCAGGAACGTCGTGACGCCGACGAAGGCGAAGTACCAGGCGCGGAAGCGAGCCTTGCGCCGTGGGTGGGCGTCGACGACGGCGACTACGCTGGCGTCGAGGCCGATGCCGGACGAGAACGTGAAGTAGCGGCCGTTGACGCGCCCGAGGTCAACCCGGCGGGGCGACCAGTCGTCGGCCGCACGCAGCAGCTGCTCGGTGGCGTCGACGATGTCGTTGGGAATGCCGAGCATGCGGCAGTAGACGTTGGCCGAGCCGCCGGGCAGGCACGCGAGCGCGGTGTCGACCGGCCTGCTCGAATCGCCGGCGAGCCCGTTGGCCGCCTCGTTGACCGTGCCGTCGCCGCCCAACGCGACGACGACGTCGTAACCCTGCTCGGCGGCGTCGCGGCAGAGCTCGATCGCATGGCGGGGCGCCCGCGTCTCGGCGACGGTGACGTCGTAGCGGGTGCCGAGGGCGTGGGCGACGATCTCACGCGTCCGCTCGTCGACGGCCGTCGCGTGCGGGTTGACGATCATCAGCATCCGCAGGCGCTCGCTCTGGGCCTCGAGCGTCGCGGCATCCATCCCGGCTTCGAGGGGAGGCACTACAGCCAGCCGCGCCGGCGGAAATACAGGACCATCGAGATCAGCACGGCGATCATCAGCCCGACGACGGCCCAGAATCCGCTGCTGGTCCCGGCGCCGGGGACGTGCACGTTCATGCCCCAGATGCCCGAGATCAGCGTCATCGGCAGCAGGATCACGCTGAACGCCGTGAGCACGCGCAGCATGTCGCTGAGGTTGTGCGACAGCGCCGACTCGTTCGTGGCCTCGAGCGCCTCCGCGACTTCCTTGAAGTTCTCGAGCATGTCCCAGATCCGCTCCGACGCATCGTTGATGTCGTCGAAGTAGACCTCGAGCGTCTCGGGCGTGTAGCGCTTCGTGCGCTCGAGGTCCTTCAGCGCCGAGCGCTGCGGGCGGACGATCTTGCGGAAGTTGATGATCTCCTGCTTGGCGTCGGAGATGTCGCGGACGAGCTCGCGCCCGCTGCCCTCGAAGATGTCGTCCTCGAGCCGCTCGAGCTTGTTGCCGATCTTGTTCAGCATCGGGAACGAGGCGTCGACGCAGTCGTCGACGATCTTGTACAGCAGGTAGCCCGGCCCCTTCGACAGCAGGCTCTCGCGCACGTCCTCGCGCGCACGGCAGCGCTCGAACAGGTACTCGACGGGAGCCAGCGGCTCGTTCGGCAGCGTGATCACGTAGTCCGGCCCGACGAAGACGTCGAGCTCGGCGGCGTTCAGCCGGCCGACGGCCTTGTCGAAGCGGGGGAAGTGCAGGACGACGAACAGGTAGTCGTCGTACTCGTCGACCTTCGGCCGCTGGTTGCGGCTGAAGACGTCCTCGTAGTCGAGCGTGTGGAAGTCGAACTCCTGCTCGAGCCACGCGCGCTCGGCGGCTCGCGGACGCTCGATGTTGATCCAGCGCAGGCCGTCGGTCTCGACGACTTCGACGCGAAGCGCTTCAGGCTCGGCTTGGGGTGCCGCGACCCGTCCACCGACGCGCGAGGACCGACCGAACCGTGTTTTGGGCAGGCTCGGCATGACTGAGCGGGTCGTCGGAGGTGGGGAGAGCGAGCTCGGGCATGGCGCTTCTGCCTAGTCTATCGGCGGTTGTACGCGGTGGTTCAATCGCGCAAGGTCTGCTGCTAGAGTTCGCCGGACATAGTTGGACACATCCAGAGGGGTGGAGGGACTGGCCCTTTGAAACCCCGGCAACCCCCCGAAAGGGGAAGGTGCCAATTCCTGTGAGATGTGGCTGGAGCTTCGCCGCGAACCTCAGCCACCGAGATTAGGCGGAGGTTTCTGATGGCAGCTGAATCACTGAAGTGTCGCGAGTGCTCTGCGACCTACCCACTCGACGCGCGCTACGTCTGCGAGCGCTGCTTCGGCCCGCTCGAAGTCGCCTACGCGTCGCTTGACGGCACCGATGCCGAGAGCCTCCGGCGCCGGATCCAAGCCGGCCCGCAGAGCATCTGGCGCTATGCGGACTTCCTGCCGCTTGCGACGCCGCCGGCGCAGTTCGGCCGCGACTCGGCCCGGCTCGGCCTGCCGGCGGGCTGCACGCCACTGATCCGTGCCGACCGGCTCGCGGAGCGGATCGGCTTCGACGGCGAGCTGTGGGTCAAGAACGACGCGGCAAATCCCACGCATTCGTTCAAGGACCGTGTCGTGTCGGTCGCGTCGGCGCGCGCCGCCGAGCTCGGCTTCGAGGTCCTGGCGTGCGCGTCCACGGGCAACCTCGCCAACGCGGTCGCCGCGCAGGCGGCGGCGCTCGGGCTCGAGTCCTACGTCTTCATCCCGCATGACCTCGAAGAACAGAAGATCCTTGGCACGGGCGTCTACGGCACGAACCTCGTCAAGGTCCGCGGCAACTACGACGACGTCAACCGCCTCTGCGTCGAGCTCTCGGGTGAGAAGGAGGGCTGGGCGTTCGTCAACGTCAACATGAGGCCCTACTACGCCGAGGGCTCGAAGACGATCTCGTTCGAGATCGCCGAGGAGCTTGGCTGGGAGACGCCCGACAGGATCGTCGCGCCGATCGCCTCGGGCTCGCTGTTCACGAAGATCGCGAAGGGCTTCCAGGAGTGGCTCGACTGCGGCCTGATCACCGGAAGCGTGCCGATCATGAACGGCGCTCAGGCATCTGGCTGCTCGCCGGTGGCCACAGCGTTCGCCGCCGGAAGCGACGTCTGCCGCCCGGTCAAGCCCGACACGATCGCTAAGTCGCTCGCGATCGGCAACCCGGCCGACGGCCCGTACGCACTCGACCTGGCACGGACGACGGCGGGCGGGATCGACGCCGTCACCGATGACGAGATCCGCCACGGCATCAAGCTGCTCGCGGAGACGACGGGTGTCTTCACCGAGACGGCCGGCGGCGTCACGACGGCGACGCTGGCGAAGCTCGCCGAGCGCGGCGACCTCGTGTCCGGCGAGCGCGTCGTGCTCGTCATCACCGGCGAAGGGCTCAAGACGCTCGACGCGGTCCGCGGCACCTTCGAGTCCTACGAAGTCGATCCCAACTACGCATCGTTCGAACAGCACGTAACGCAGGCAGTGGAGGTCTGATGGCAGTCACCGTGAAGTTGCCGACCCAGCTACGCGCGACGATCGGCGGCGCCTCGTCGGTCGAGGCGACCGGCGCGACAGTCGCCGAGGTCCTCGACGGCGTCTACGCCGAGCATCCCGAGCTGCGCGACCGGATCGCTGACGAGAGCGGCGAACTGCGCCGCTTCGTCAACGTCTACGTCGGCGGCGAGGACATCCGCTTCCTCGAGGGGCTGGCGACCCCGGTCGCCGACAACGGCGAGCTGCAGATCCTGCCCGCGGTCGCCGGCGGCTGAGCGGTGACGTCGTCCGAAGCTCGCCGCCTGCGGCGAGCGGAGGACGAACCGTTCGTCCGCCGCTTGCGGTGAGCGGAGGGACGAAAACCGTTCACCGATCGGCCGGGTAGGCCGCGACGCGTGCCACGATGACGCGATGCCGGTCGAAGACCCGCTCGTCATCACTCGCTCGGTGGCGATCCCGCTGCGCGAGATCGAGCTCCGGACCAGCCGGTCGTCGGGCCCCGGCGGTCAGCACGCGAACGTGACGGCTTCGCGCGTCGAGGCGGTCTTCGAGATCGCGGCGTCGGCGACGCTGACCGACGAGCAGAAGGCGCGCATCGAGGCGCGTTGCGGACCGCGGGTCGTCGCGATCGCACAGGACGCCCGCAGCCAGGCGCGCAACCGCGAGCTCGCACTCGAACGCCTTCGCGATCGGATCGCGCAGGCGATGCACGTCGCTCGCCCGCGCCGACCGACGCGTCCGACGAAGGGGTCGAAGACGCGGCGCCTCGACACGAAGCGCAAGCAGGGAGAGAAGAAGCAGGAGCGCCGCAGGCCGTCGTCGGACTGATCGTCGGCGGGTGGCGCCCCGGTAGGCTGTGCCGACCCGCGCGAGTAGCTCAGTGGATAGAGCGCCGCCCTCCGGAGGCGGAAGTCGGGGGTTCGAATCCCTCCTCGCGCGCTCGCGCCGATCCTCCGGGCCGAGCCGGGCCGTTAGGCTCGGCGCCGATGGAACTGTCGCTGTTGTTCGCCGGGACCGCCGGCTCGGTGCCGTCGGCGCGCCGCGGGCTCCCTGCGACGCTTCTGCGCCGCGGCGGCGACCGGATCCTGTTCGACTGCGGTGAAGGGACCCAGCGTCAGCTTGTGCGCAGCTCCGGTCTCGCTGACGTCACGCACATCTTCCTGACGCACTTCCATGCCGACCACTGGCTCGGTCTCCCGGGGATGCTGAAGTCGTTCGATCTCCGCGACCGTGAGCGGCCGCTCGAGGTGATCGGCCCGCCCGGCACGACGGCGCTGATGGAGCGGGTGCGCTTCGTCTATGGCAAGCTCGGATACGGACTGACCGTGCGCGAGCTCGAGCCCGACGAGGCGGTCGAGTTCGACGATTGGAGCATCTCCGCGGTCTCGGTCCGACATCGCGCCACGGTGGCCTACGGCTATGCGATCGTCGAGCAACCGCGCCCGGGCCGTTTCGACGCGGAGCTCGCCGAACAGCTCGGCGTCGCGTTCGGCCCGGACTTCGGCCGGCTCCAGCGAGGCGAGACGGTCAGCGGCGTGCGCCCGGAACAGGTGATCGGCCCCGAGCGGCCCGGCCGCAAGGTCGTGCTCTCGGGCGACACCGCTCCGTGCGACAGCCTGCGCGCCGCGGCCTACCGCGCCGACCTGCTCGTGCACGAGGCCACGTTCACCGACGAGGAATCCGAGCGGGCGGCGCAGACGCTGCACTCGACCGCACGCCAAGCGGCCGAGGTCGCGCTTGAGTCCGAGGTCGGGATGCTCGCGCTCAACCACCTGTCGAGCCGCTACGGCGGTCGCGAGATCCGCGAAGAGGCGCGAGCCGTGTTCGCGAACACCGTCGTTCCCCGCGACTTCGACTCGATCGAGGTCCCGTTCGCCGAGCGCGGCGTGCCGGAGCTGGTTCGCTGGACCGAAAGTGACGTCGTCCGGACGTCGGCGCGCAGCGACGACGGGAGGACGAAACCATGATCCAGACGTCGGCGCGTAGCGACGACGGGCGGACGACACCATGATCGCGGGACCTGCCCGCGGTCGTTGCTAGTCTGGCCGCGAATAGCTCCTTTAACCCGGTCCCGCGAGGCCAGGAAGGACGTACCGGATGGCGAACGAGAAGATCGTCCTCGATGGCGAGGAGATGCGCCGCGCGATCGCGCGCATCGGCCACGAGATCGTCGAGGCCAACGGCAACGCCGACACCCTCGCGATCGTCGGCATCCATCGTCGTGGCGCCGTCCTTGCAGCGCGGCTGCAGCGTCATGTCAGCGCGCTGCTCGACGCGGACGTGCCGCTCGGAGACCTCGACATCAGCTTCTATCGCGACGATGTCGGCCTGCGCGCCGAAGCGCCGGTCGTCCATGCGAGCCACATCGACTTCGACGTCAACGGCCGGACGGTCGTGATCGTCGACGACGTCCTCTACACCGGGCGGACGGTGCGCGCGGCGATCGAGGCGCTGTTCGACTACGGCCGCCCCGATCGCGTCCAGCTCGCGGTGCTCGCCGATCGCGGCCATCGCGAGCTTCCGTTCCGGCCCGACTACGTCGGCAAGAACCTGCCGACGGCACACAGCGACCACGTCCAGGTCCGGGTCGAGGAGCTCGACGACGCCGACGAGGTCGCGATCGGGACGCGCGCCGGCGAGCTCATGATCACGCGCATGACCGGCGGCGACGAGAGCGGGGACACGCGATGAGGCACATGCTCAGCATCGAGGATCTCGACCGCACCGGGATCGAGCGGATCGTCGCCCAGGCCGGGCGCTTCGCCGAGGTGTCCGACCGCGAGATCAAGAAGGTGCCCGCGCTGCGCGGGCGGATGGTCGTCAACCTCTTCTACGAGGCGAGCACGCGGACGCGCAGCTCGTTCGAGCTCGCCGCGAAGCGGCTCAGCGCCGACGTCGTCAACTTCGCCGCGAGCGGTTCGAGCGTCGAGAAGGGCGAGTCGCTCAAGGACACGATCCTGACGCTGTCGGCGCACAAGCCCGACGCGATCGTGATCCGGACGCCGTGGGCCGGATCGGCGGAGCTGGTCAGCGGCTGGACGCCGGCCGCCATCGTCAACGCCGGCGACGGCAAGCACGAGCACCCGACACAGGCGCTGCTCGACGTCTACACGTTGATGAGCCGCCTCGGCCGTCTCGACGGCGCGTCGATCTGGATCGTCGGCGACGTCGCGCACTCGCGCGTCGCGCGCTCGAACATCCTCGCCTTCCGCAAGATGGGCGCACACGTGACCGTCGCCGGGCCGCCGACGCTGATCCCGCGCGGGATCGAGGCGCTCGGCTGCGACGTCCGCTACGACCTCGAAGACCTGTCGCAGGCCGACGTCGTCTACGCGCTGCGGATGCAGCACGAGCGGATGACGGAGGCCTGGGTGCCGTCGCTGCGCGAGTACGCCAGCGTCTACCAGATCAACGGCCGCCGGCTGCTGCCACGCCAGGTGCTGATGCATCCGGGCCCGGTCAACCGCGGCGTCGAGTGCAGCGGCGAGGTCGTCGACTCACCGCAGGCCGTGATCACCGCCCAGGTCGAGGCAGGCGTCGTCGTCCGGATGGCGATCCTCTACGAACTGCTCGCGGGTGCGCGCGCCGGTGACCCCGGCGGTCCTCGCGGCGGTCGCGACGTCATTCCACCGGAGCCACAGCTGGCATGAGCGGGTGCCGGAGGACCCACATGGGGCCGGAGGCGGGTCCCGCTGTCGATCTGCGCGAATGCCGACGGGAGTCGGCATGAGCGCGACGCCCCTGGTACACGGTCCGCATGTGCATGCGGACCTGCTGATCCGCGACGTTCATGTCCTCGATCCGCGCAGCGGTCTCGACGAGCGCCGCGACGTCAGCGTCCGCGACGGCGTGATCGCCGAAGTCGGTGTCGCCGGGGGCCTCCCGGCCCCCGAGGGCGCCGAGGTGGTCGAGGGCAAGGGCCGCCATCTGCTGCCCGCGTTCGTCGATCCACACGTGCACCTGAGAACGCCCGGCCAGGAGCACAAGGAAGACCTCGAGACCGGAACGCGCGCCGCCGCCGCCGGCGGCTTCTGCGCCGTGCTGGCGATGCCGAACACAGACCCCGTCGTCGACAGCGCGCCGCTGCTGCGATCGCTGCGCGACGCGGCCGCGCGCGACGCACGTGTGCCGGTCGGGTTCCTGCCCGCGATCACTCGTGGCCTGGACGGCAAGGAACTGACCGAGATGGCCGAGCTGCGCGATGAGGGTGCGATCGGCTTCACCGACGACGGCCGTCCCGTCGTCTCGGCCGGTGTGCTGCGCAAGGCACTTCAGTACCAGCGTCTCTGCGGCGGCGTGCTCGCGCTGCACGAGGAGGACCCGTCGCTGAGCGGCCGCGGCGTGATGCACGAGGGGGAGATCAGCGCCGCGCTCGGCGTCGCCGGGATCCCCAGCGTCAGCGAGTCGACGATGATCGCCCGCGACGCCGCTCTTGCCGGCGAGGATCCGGCTCATCACGCCCGGATCCACATCCAGCACCTCAGCGCGATCGCCTCGGTTGAGGCGGTCGCGGCGGCGAAGGAGGCGGGTGTTGCGATCACGTGCGAGGCCAGCCCGCACCACCTCCTGCTGACCCACGAGCGTGTTCGCGCGGGCGCCGGCAACGGCCTGCCGGCGAGCGGCGGAAACGCCGGTAGCGGCGGCATCTCGCTCGACACGCGCGCGAAGATGAACCCGCCCCTGCGGACCGAGGCCGACCGCCGCGCGCTGATCGAGGGCCTGCGAACCGGGATCATCGACTGCGTCGCCACGGACCACGCGCCACACGCTCGGGACGAGAAGGAGGTCCCGTTCGAGCAGGCGCCGATGGGCACGACCGGCCTGGAGACGGCGTTCGCCGCGCTCTACACCGGGCTCGTGCTGACCGGCGACCTGACGCTGGCGCTGCTCGTCGAGCGGATGACCGCCGGCGGTGCGCTGTTCGGGCTCGATCTGCCGGTGATCGCCCCCGGCAAGCCCGCGAACGTCACGCTCGTCGATCTCGACGCCGAGTGGCGCGCCGGGGAGCACGGCTGGGAGAGCCGCTCGGACAACTGCGTGTTCAGCGGCGAGACGCTGCGCGGCAAAGTCCTGCTGACGGTCGCCGCCGGCGCGGTGGCGTGGCGCGAGCGAGCGTTCTCCCTGGTGACGTCGTCCGGAGGTCAGAGCTTGCGATGACCTCCGGACGAAACCCTCATCTTCCGAAATCACCGCAGGCTCCACTCGGAGGCCGTCGCCCATGAGCGCTTTCGTCCTACTCGAGGACGGCACCCGCTTCGACGGCGACGCCTGTGGCGCCGACGGCCACGCCGTGGGCGAGGTCGTCTTCACGACCGGCATGTCCGGCTACCAGGAGTCGATGACCGACCCCAGCTTCGCCGGCCAGCTGATCACCTTCACCTACCCGCACATTGGCAATTACGGCGTCAGCGCCGAGGCGATGGAGTCCGAGCGGCCGTGGGCGCGTGCGGCGATCATGCGCGAGGCGGTCAACCGCGAGGATGCGCCGGGTGCCGAGCGCGGCTGGCTCGACTGGCTGACCGACTGCGGCGTGCCCGCGATCACAGGCGTCGACACGCGCGCGCTCGTCCGTCACATCCGTGAGGCGGGCGCGATGCGCGGTGGCGTCTTCTCCGGCGATATCGGCGAAGCCGAGGCGCAGGCTCTGATCGCCGCCGAGCCGGCGATGTCCGGCCAGGACCTCGCGCGCGTGGTCTCGCCCGGCCAGGTCAGCCATCACGGATCCGGCGACGGCCCGCGGATCGCGGCGATCGACACCGGGATCAAGTCATCGATCGTGCGCAACCTCGTCTCGCGCGGCGCCCGCGTGGCGCTGCATCCGTGCACCGTCTCGCCGGCCGAGATCCTCGCCGACGACCCCGATGCGATCTTCCTCGCCAACGGGCCGGGCGACCCCGCCGCACTCGGCTACGTCGTCGACACGCTGCGCGAGCTCGTCGGCCGCAAGCCGGTGTGGGGGATCTGCCTCGGCCACCAGCTCCTGTGCCGGGCCGTCGGGCTCGAGACGTTCAAGCTGCCGTTCGGCCACCGCGGGGCCAACCACCCGGTCAAGGACCTGCAGACGCAGAGGATCGAGATCACCTCGCAGAACCACGGCTTCGCGGTGCTCGGCCCGAACGGCGCCCGCACGATCGACGTCGACGAGGCCGTGCGCTGGGAGACCGACTTCGGCGCCGCCGCGCTCAGCCACGTCAACCTCTACGACCGCACCGTGGAGGGGCTCGAGCTGCTCGACGTTCCGGGCGGCACGGTCCAGTACCACCCCGAGGCCGGCCCCGGCCCGCACGACAGTCTGTACCTCTTTGACCGCTTCCTCGAAAGGATCGAGGCCGCGGCCTGATGCCCCGACGCGACGACATCCATCGCATCCTGATCCTCGGTTCGGGGCCGATCGTGATCGGCCAGGCGGCCGAGTTCGACTACTCCGGCGTTCAGGCCTGCAAGGTCCTCCGTGAGGAGGGCTACGAGGTCGTGCTCGTCAACTCGAACCCGGCGACGATCATGACCGACCCGGAGTTTGCCGACGCCACGTACGTCGAGCCGCTGCTTCCGGGGCCTGTGCGCCAGGTCATCGAGCGCGAGCGCCCCGACGCGCTGCTGCCGACGCTCGGCGGCCAGACGGCGCTGAACCTCGCCAAGGCGCTGCACGAGGACGGCACGCTGGCCGAGTTCGGCGTCGAGCTGATCGGCGCGAACTACGACGCGATCGCCTGTGCCGAGGACCGTGACCTGTTCCGCCAGGCGATGGAGCGCTCCGGTCTGACGATGCCGCGCAGCGCGATCGCGACCACGGTCGACGAGGCGCTCGACGCGCTGCCCGATCTGGGCCTGCCCTGCATCGTGCGTCCGGCGTTCACGCTCGGCGGCCGGGGAGGAGGCATCGCGCGCACGGTCGACGAGCTGCGGACGATCGCCGGTCGCGGCATCGAGGCGTCGCCGATCGGCCAGGTCCTGCTCGACCAGTCGGTGATCGGCTGGGGCGAGTTCGAGCTCGAGGTGATGCGCGACCGCAACGACAACGTCGTCATCGTCTGCTCGATCGAGAACATCGATCCGATGGGCGTGCACACCGGCGACTCCGTCACGGTCGCGCCGCAGCAGACGCTGACGGACTCGCTCTACCAGAAGCTCCGCGACCAGGCGATCACGGTGATACGAGCGGTCGGCGTCGAGACCGGTGGCTCGAACGTCCAGTTCGCCGTCAACCCGGCGACGGAGGAGATCGCCGTCATCGAGATGAACCCGCGTGTCTCGCGCTCGAGCGCGCTGGCCTCGAAGGCGACCGGCTTCCCGATCGCCAAGATCGCGGCGCGGCTCGCCGTCGGCTACTCGCTCGACGAGATCGACAACGACATCACGGGTGTCACCCCGGCGGCGTTCGAGCCGACGATCGACTACGTCGTCGTCAAGTGGCCGCGGTTCGCGTTCGAGAAGTTCCCCGGCGCCGATCCGGTCCTGACGACGCACATGAAGTCGGTCGGCGAGGCAATGGCGATCGGCCGCACCTTCGGGCAGGCCTTCGCGAAGGCGCTGCGCTCGCGCGAGCTCGACAAGATCCCGGTGTTCGGCGACGACCCGACCGACGAGCTGGTCGAGAGCCTCGCGCTGCCGACCACGGACCGCTACGACAAGCTGCTCGAGCTGTTCCGCCGCGGGACGACGGTCGAGGACGTCCACGCGGTGACCGCGATCGACCCGTGGTTCCTGCACGAGATCTCGGCGCTCGCGCTCGACCCCGAGGGCCCGTTCACCGGCGAGCGCAGCTACAAGTCGGTGGACACGTGCGCGGCCGAGTTCCCGGCCCGCACGCCGTACTACTACTCGGGCTGGGAGCGGACCGCCGCGCACGAGGTCGAGCGCGGCGACCGCCCGTCGGTCGTGATCCTCGGCGCCGGCCCGAATCGCATCGGCCAGGGGATCGAGTTCGACTACTGCTGCGTCCACGCCGCGATGACCGTCCGCGACGCCGGCCGCGACGCCGTGATGATCAACTGCAACCCCGAGACCGTATCGACGGACTACGACACCTCCGACCGGCTGTACTTCGAGCCGTTGACGCTCGAGGACGTGTTGGGCGTGATCGCGATCGAGGAGCCCGAGGGCGTGATCGTCCAGTTCGGCGGCCAGACGCCGCTGAAGCTCGCCGCCGGTCTCGCCGCAGCGGGTGTTCCGCTGCTCGGGACGAGCGTCGACGCGATCGACCTCGCCGAGGACCGTGGCCGCTTCGGCGCGCTGCTCGCGGAGCTCGGCTACGAGGCGCCGCCGTACGCCACCGCCCGCAACCTCGTCGACGCCCTGGCCGCCGGTGACGAGGTCGGCTACCCGTTGCTCGTGCGGCCGTCGTACGTGCTCGGTGGCCGGGCGATGGAGATCGTCTATGACCGCGAGGGGCTGGCCGACTATCTGCGCCGCGAGGTCGGTTGGGATCCCGCGCCGGGCGTCGTCGGCCGCGAGATCTTCCTCGACCGCTTCCTCGAGAACGCGATCGAGGTCGACGTCGACGCGCTCTGCGACGGCGACGACGTGTGGATCGGCGGCATCATGCAGCACGTCGAGGAGGCCGGCGTGCACTCGGGCGACAGCGCCTGCGTCCTGCCACCGCACTCGCTCGGCGGCGAGATGATGCAACAGATCCGCGACGCCACTCGCGGCATCGCGCTCGGCGTCGGCGTGCGCGGCCTGCTCAACGTCCAGTTCGCGATCCACCAGCAGCGCCTGTACGTCATCGAGGCCAATCCGCGGGCGTCGCGCACGGTTCCGTTCGTCTCTAAGGCGATCGGCGTCCCACTGGCGAAGATGGCCTGCCGGATCATGCTCGGTGAGCGCATCGCCGACCTCCAGCTTCCCGCGGATCCGCTGGCCTGCGATCACGTCAGCGTCAAAGAGGCGGTGATGCCGTTCGATCGCTTCGAGGGCGCCGACGCCATCCTCGGCCCGGAGATGCGCTCGACCGGCGAAGTGATGGGCATCGCGCGCGACTTCCCGGCGGCGTTCGCCAAGGCGCAGGCCGCCGCCGGCGCGCCGCTGCCCGACGGCGGCACGGCGTTCATCACGCTGACCGACGCCGACAAGGCCAGTGCGGTCGGGATCGCGCAGACGCTCCATGACCTCGGCTTCCGCATCGTCGCCACGCGCGGCACGGCCGACGCGATCTCGCGAATGGGGATCCCCGCAGAGGCGCTGAACAAGATCGGCGAGGGCTCTCCGCACGTCGTCGATTGGATCGTCCGTGGCGACGTCGACATCGTCATCAACACGCCGACCGGCTCCGGCGCGCGGACCGACGGCTGGGAGATCCGCCGCGCGGCGGTCGCACATGGGATTCCGTGCCTGACGACGCTCTCGGCAGGCCTTTCCGCCGCCCGCGCGATCGCGAGGGCGCGCGAGGGCGCGCCGCCCGTGCTGTCGCTGCAGGAGTTGCACGCGTCGCTCGCGGAGAGCGCCGCGCGCCCGTCCGCCGCGGAGACGGCGTGAGCACGATCCTCACGGCGCCGTGATCTATCGCGCGTTGCTGCGGACGCTGCTGTCGCGAATCGACGCCGAGCGCGCGCACCACGCCGGGATGGGAGCGCTGCACGGACTGCTGCGCGTGCCCGGTCTCGGCGCCGTCCTGCGTCACCTGTTGGCGCCGCGCGATCCGCGGCTGGCGGTCGACGCGCTCGGGCTGCGCTTCGCGAGCCCGCTCGGGATCGCTGCCGGCTTCGACAAGGAGGGCGCCTGGAGCGGCGCGCTCGGCACGCTCGGGTTCGCGTTCGCCGAGGTCGGGACGGCGACGGCGCAACCCCAACCGGGAGCTTCCCGGCCGCGAATCTTTCGCCTGATTGCTGATCGCGCGCTGGTCAACCGCATGGGTTTCCCGAACCCGGGTGCCGCCGCGATCGCCGCACGCCTCGCCGGGCAGCGGCGGCTGATCCCGGTCGGCGCCAACATCGGGCGCACCCGTGCGGTCGCCGACGAGCAGACGGCCGCCGACTACGCGGCCTCGGCGCGGAAGCTGGCTCCGGTCGCCGACTTCCTGGTGATCAACGTCAGCTCGCCGAACACCCCGGGTCT
Organism: Solirubrobacteraceae bacterium; assembly: GCA_035650375.1. GTDB lineage: Bacteria > Actinomycetota > Thermoleophilia > Solirubrobacterales > Solirubrobacteraceae > BP-464. Next base: position 16,780 of record DASRHW010000106.1, read on the forward strand.
GCGCGACCTGCAGACGACCGCGCGCCTGCGCGAGCTGATCGCCGCCGTCCGGACCGAGATCGCCGCGACGGCCGCGACGG
>DASRHW010000107.1:0-43149 GCA_035650375.1 Solirubrobacteraceae bacterium
ACCTTCATGCCGAAGCCGCTGATGGGCGAGAACGGCTCCGGCATGCACACGCACATGTCGCTGTTCAAGGACGGCTCCAACGCGATGTACGACCCTGACGACGCGTACTTCCTGTCGGACATCGGCAAGGCGTTCATCGCCGGTCAGCTCAAGCACGCGCGCGAGATCAGCTCGATCTTCGCCCAGTGGGTGAACTCCTACAAGCGGCTCGTCCCGGGTTACGAGGCGCCGGTCTACGTCGCGTGGTCGCGGCGCAACCGCAGCGCGCTCGTGCGCGTCCCGCACTACCTGCCCGGCAAGGAGAAGGCGACGCGGATGGAGCTGCGCTGCCCGGACCCGGCATGCAATCCGTACCTGACCTTCGCGGCACTGCTGCAGGCCGGGCTCGAGGGCATCGAGAAGGGCTACGAGTTGCCCGAGCCGATGGAGAAGAACCTGTACCACCTGGCGCCGGACGAGCGCCGGCGGCTCGGGATCGAGCAGCTGCCGGAGACGCTCGGCGAGGCGATCGAGCTGACGGCGGAGTCCGAGCTGGTGCTGCGTACGCTCGGCGAGCACATGTTCAACCGCTTCGTCGAGATCAAGCGGCAGGAGTGGGAGGACTACCGCGTGCAGGTCACGCAGTGGGAGCTGGATCGGTACTTACCGGTGCTGTGATATCACCACGGCATGACCGCTCTCCTGACTCGGGTCGCCGATTTCGCGTACCGTCGGAGAGGCCGGGTGGTGCTGCTCTGGGTCGCGGCAATGGTCGGCATCATCGCTCTCGGTACGTCGCTGGCGGGCGACGACAAGGCCGACTACAACACCCCGGGATCTGAGTCGAAGGCTGCGAGTGACCTGACGAAGACGGCGTTCGGCGGCTATGCGGGCGAGGAGATCTACGTCGTCTGGAAGGCTGCCGACGGGGCGAACAGCCCGGCTACGCGCAAGCGTGTCGACAGATTTCTTCGCGAGGCGGGACGGATCGACAATCTCGGCGATCCGTCGCCCGTGCGGGTCTCGCAGAACGGCAAGATCGGCGCGACGTCGCTGCCAGTGACTGTTGACAGCTGGGACTTCGAGAAGTCCGACGGCGAGAAGCTGATCGCCGCCGCCGAGCGGAACAGCGGCGACGGCGTGCAGATCAAGCTCGGCGGCGAACAGATTCACCAAGCGCAGGAGGCGGCGAGCGCCGAGATGTACGGCTTCATCGGCGCCGCAATCGTGCTGCTGATCGCGTTCGGCTCCGTCGTCGCGGCCGGTCTGCCGCTGATCATCGCGGTCGTCGGTTTCGGGATCTCGTCGTTCGGCCTGATCGCGCTGCTGGCGAACGTGATGGACGTGCCCGACTGGACGACCGCGATGTCCGGGCTCATAGGGATCGGCGTCGGCATCGACTATGCGCTGCTCGTGCTGACGCGGTTCAGGTCGGCGATGGCCGACGGCAAGGATCGCCATGACGCGGTCGTCGAGGCCATCACGACCGCTGGACGTAGCGCGATGATCGCCGGCGGCACCGTCGTCGTCGCTGTGCTCGGGCTGGTGCTCACCGGGCTGCCGTACATGTACGGCGTCGCGGTGTCGACATCGCTCGCGGTGCTGGTCGTGATGGTCGCTGCCGTGACGTTGCTGCCAGCGCTGCTGTCCTATCTCGGGCCGAACGTCGACCGGCTGCGGCTGCCGCTCGTGGGGCGGCGCAACGGGGCGGAAGGCGGGGGCGAGGGGTCGCTGGCCTGGCGCTGGAGCCACGGCGTGCAGAAGCGGCCGTGGACGGCGGCGATCGTCGCGTCGCTGGTTCTGCTGGCGCTCTCGTTGCCGGCGCTCGGCATGCGGCTGGGGTTCCCCGATGCCGGCAACGACCCGGCCGAGACGATGACGCGCCAGGCCTACGACCTCAACGCTGAAGGCTTCGGCCCGGGCACCAACGGCCCGGTCGTGATCGCTGCCGAGCTTCCTGACGCGGCCTCGAAGAGCGCGGTCGACAAGCTCGCGACGGAGCTGCGCGCGACGCCGGGCGTCGCGTTCGTTCCGGAGCCGCAGGTCAACGATGCCGGTGACGCGGCGATCGTCACCGTGATCCCGAAGACGTCGCCGCAGAACGAGAAGACCGAACAGCTTGTCCACCGGCTGCGCGACTCGGTCGTGCCTGCGGCGCTGCAGGGCTCTGGTGTCAAGGCGTCGATCGGCGGCGTGACACCGGCGCTCGAGGATCAGAGCGAGTACGTCAAGAGCCGGATGCCGCTGTTCGTCCTCGGCGTCGTCGGCCTGTCGATCCTGCTGCTGCTGCTGGCTTTCCGCTCACCGCTGATCGCGCTCAAGGCCGCGATCATGAACCTGCTCTCCGTCTGCGCCGCCTACGGCGTGATGACGATCGCCGCGCAGGGCGGGGCCTTCGGGAAGCTGATCGGGATCGACGATGAGGTGCCGGTCGCGCCGTTCATGCCCGTGATCATGTTCGCGACGCTGTTCGGTCTCTCGATGGACTACGAGGTGTTCCTGATCTCGCGCATTCGCGAGGAGTACGCCAAGGACGGCGACACCAGGAGGGCCGTCGCCGACGGCCTGGCGCGGACCGCGCGGGTGATCACTGCCGCGGCGGCGATCATGGTCGTCGTCTTCCTCGCCTTCCTTGCCTCGCCCGAGGTCTTCCTCAAGCTGCTCGGGATCGGCCTCGCATCGGCGATCTTCCTCGACGCGACGATCGTGCGGATGGTGCTCGTGCCGGCGGTCATGCAGCTGCTCGGCAACAACAACTGGTGGATCCCGGGCTGGCTGGACAAGATCCTGCCACGGCTCGACGTGGAGCCGGCAGCGGCCGACGGACGTACGTAGCCATTGGCAGCACGCTGCTCGACTGTCGAGCGGCGTGCCGCCATTGTGTGGCGACGGCCGTCTCGCCGAACGCATTTCGTGTACTCACGGCCTGTGAACAGGCTGCCGCGTGACGATCGTTATCGTGAGGCGGATGCCCGATGCCGCTCGCTCTGACGCCCCCCGCCCCTCCCGCTTCGTCCGCCTCGCCAGGCTCTGCAACCGCCACCGCTGGCGCACGTTCTTCGCCTGGCTCGTCACGCTGATCGCGATCTCGTTCGTCGCCGGCGCGGCGGGCACGAAGGAGATATCGAGCTTCCGCCTGCCGGGCACCGAGAGTCAGCGCGCCTACGACCTGCTGGCAGCGCACTTCCCGGCGCAGAAGGGTGACAGCGACCAGGTGGTCTTCCGTGCGCGCACCGGCACGCTCGAGGATCCGGCGAACCGGGCCGCTATCGACGCCACGGTCAAGCGCGTCGCCGGTAACTCGTACGTGGCGAGCGTCGTCAGTCCGTTCGCGCCCGGTGGGCGCCTGACCGACGACAAGCGAATCGGCGTCGCGACGATCAACTACAAGGCGAGTACGAACGACTACGACGTCAAGCCCGAGACGCTCGTCAAGATCGAGGACGCGGCGCTCAGCGCCCGCAGCAACACGCTTCAGGTCGAGCACAGCGGCCCGGGCGCCGCGGTCGTTCGCTTCGAGAACGAGAGCCAAGGCTCGACGGAGTTCATCGGCCTGCTCGCGGCGGCGATCGTCTTGATGTTCACCTTCGGCTCGCTCGTCGCCGCCGGTCTGCCGCTGATCGGAGCGCTGTTCGGGATCGGCACGGGCGCCGGTCTGATCACGCTCATCAGCCACCTCGTCGACACGCCCGACTTCGCCCAGCAGCTGGCGATGCTGATCGGTCTCGGCGTCGGCATCGACTACGCGCTGCTCGTCGTGACGCGCTTTCGCGGAGAGGTCCGGCGGGGCATGGACCGCGACCTGGCCATCGAGAAGGCGGTCGACACCGCCGGGCGCACGGTCATGTTCGCCGGCGTCACCGTCGTGATCGCACTGCTCGGACTGCTGCTGCTCGGGCTCGCCTTCATGCAGGGCGTGGCCCTCGGCGCCGCGGTCACCGTCCTGACCGTGATGTTCTCGGCGCTGACGCTGATCCCGGCGATGCTCGGCGGTTCCAAGGGCTTCGCCGACGGGACGCTGGGCGAATTCGATCGTCGCGGCGGCTTCCGCTTCTTCTGGACGAAGAAGCGGATCGCGCTGCCGGGGAGCGAGGGCCGCAAGCGGCGCGCGGAGCGGCGCGCCGCCCGCGTCGAGAGCGACTCCAGCGCGTGGGCGCGCTGGGCAGGGTTCGTGCAGCGTCACCCGTGGCCGATGGCGATTCTCGCGCTCGTGCTGCTGCTCGCGCTTGCGCTGCCCGCCACCAACATGCGCCTCGGCTCGAGCGATCAGGGGGTCGATCCGCCCGACTCGACGACGAAGAAGGGTTACGACCTGATCGCGCAGGGCTTCGGCGCCGGCACGAATGGGTCATTCATGATCGTCACCGAGCTCAACGGCGGTGGAACTGCCGCCGCGCAGAAGGTCGCGCAAGCGGTCAAGGCCGATGGCGACTTCTCGTTTGTCTCCGACGCGTCGCTGTCACCCGACCGCAAGGTGGCGACGATCGTCGCCTACCCGAAGACGGGGCCGCAGGACGCTGCGACGACCGACACGCTCAAGCGCTTGCGCAACGATGTCGTGCCGGGGGTGGAGCAGAGCACAGGCACGCGCGTGGAGGTCGGCGGCTTCACGGCCTCGAATGAGGACTTCTCTCGCGTCGTCGCAGACAAGCTCTTCTTGTTCGTCGGCATGGTCGTGCTGCTCAGCGCGCTGCTGCTGCTGATCGTCTTCCGCTCGGCCGTGATCCCGATCAAGGCCGCGGTCATGAACCTGCTGTCGATCGGCGCGGCGCTCGGGCTGATCACGCTGATCTTCCAGGACGGCCACGGGGCCGGACTGCTGGACATCGGCGTCGGGCCGATCGACGCGTTCGTGCCGGTGCTGATGTTCGCGATCGTGTTCGGTCTCAGCATGGACTACGAGGTCTTCCTGATCTCGCGCGTGCATGAGGAGTGGATCCACAACGGCGACGCGCGCAAGGCGGTCACCGTCGGTCTGCAGCGCACCGGCAGGGTGATCAGTGCCGCGGCGGCGATCATGATCGTCGTCTTCGGCTCGTTCGCGCTCGGGGACGACCGGATCATCAAGCTGTTCGGCATCGGACTGGCGAGCGCCGTCTTCATTGATGCGGTGATCATCCGCTGCCTGCTCGTGCCGGCGATCATGGAGATCCTCGGCGAGGGTGCTTGGTGGCTGCCGAAGTGGCTGAAGGGCAGGCTGCCGCACCTCGCGATCGAAGCTCCTGAGGAGCGCCGCATCGGCGAGCCGGCGACGGAGACGATCTAGCCGCGACGCGCGCTGCCGGCGGCTCAGCCGTCGAGCAGCGCGCGCAGCTCGGCCGGCTCGGTCACCGGGCGCAGGCAGGTGAACCGCTCGCAGACATACGCGGCGGCGCGGCCATCGACGGGTTCGCGGCCCTGCATCAGCGCGACGATGTCGTCGTCGCCGCCGCCCGCGAGGACGAGGTGCGGGCGCAGGTGCTCGCGGACGACCCGCTCGAGCGCGGCGACGTCGTCGCCGGCCAGCGCGACCTCGCGCGTCGGCGCGGCGTGGAAGTCGAGCGCGCGCAGGACGTGCCCGAAGGCGGTCGGATGCTGCGCCGCGATGTCGTGCAGCAGGCGTAGATGGCCCTCGGCGGCGCCCTCGTAGCGCCGCTCGCCCGAGAGCGCCGCGAGCCGCAGCAGCCCGAAGGCGGCGCTCGAGGCGCCCGACGGGATCGGCGCGTCGTCGATGTCCTTGCGCCGTGCGACGAGCCGCTCGTGATCGGACGCGGTCGAGAAGAAGCCGCCGTTGGCGTCGTCGGCGAAGCGCTCGAGGATCGTGTCGGCGAGCTCGCGCGCGGCCGCGAACCACTCGGGCTCGAACGTCGCCTCGTAGAGCACCAGCAGCGCCTCGAGCAGGAACGCGTGGTCCTCGAGGTAGGCGCCGAGGCGGCCGCGCCCGTCCTTCCACGTGCGCAGCAAGCGGCGATCGTCGTCGCGCAACTCGTCGAGGACGAAGTGCGCGGCGGTACGCGCCGCGGTGAGGTAGTCGTCACGCCGCAGTACGGCGCCGGCGTCGGCGAACGCCGCGATCGCGAGCGCGTTCCACGAGGTCAGCCGCTTGTCGTCGAGGCCGGGGCGGACGCGCCGGGCGCGGGCGGCGAGCAGTGTCGCCCGGATCCGCTCGCGCTGCTCGGCCGGCGGCTCGTCGCCGCGCGCCTCGAGGACGTTGGCGCCCTCGAAGTTGCCGCGCTGCGTCGCGCCGGTCCACGCGACGGTGGCCTCGAAGTCCTCCGGCGCGAGCTCCGCGCGGAGCTCGTCGAGTGTCCAGATGTAGAACTTGCCCTCGACGCCCTCGCTGTCGGCGTCGAGCGCGCTGTAGAAGCCGCCTTCCGGCCCGCGCAGCTCGCGTAGGAGGAAGTCGAGCGTCTCGATCGTGACGCGCCGCAGCGACTCGTCACCGCTGACCTGCCAGCCGTGCAGGTAGGCGCGCGCGAGCAGCGCGTTGTCGTAGAGCATCTTCTCGAAGTGCGGCACGGTCCAGGTGTGGTCGACGGCGTAGCGCGAGAAGCCACCGCCGACCTGGTCGTAGATCCCGCCCGACGCCATCTGCCGCAGCGTCTGCAGCGCCATCGCGCCTTCGTCACCGTCAGAGCCGGACGCCGCGCGCGCCAGGAGCAGCTCGATCACCGACGCGGCGGGGAACTTCGGTGCCCGGCCCCAGCCGCCCCAGGTCGCGTCGTAGGACTGCTCCAGCGCGGCGACGGCGGCGTCGACGGCGCCGCCATCGAGCGGCGCCTGCGATGGCGTCAGCAGCGCCGCTCCGGACAGCCGTGCCGTCAGCTGCTCGCCTTGCGCCTCGAGCTCGGAGCGCTGACCGTCCCAGGCCTCGGCGACCGCGAGCAGCACCTGGCGCCAGCTCGGCATCCCGTGCCGCGGCTCGGGCGGCCAGTAGGTGCCGCCGAAGAACGGCTTCTGCTCCGGCGTCAGGAAGACGTTCAACGGCCAGCCGCCGCGGCCGGTGATCGCCTGAATGGCCTCCATGTAGATCGCGTCGACGTCGGGCCGCTCCTCGCGATCGACCTTGACGCAGACGAACCGCTCGTTCATCAGCGCCGCCGTCTCGGGGTCCTCGAACGATTCCCGCTCCATGACGTGGCACCAGTGGCAGGCGCTGTAGCCGATCGAGACGAGCAGTGGCCGATCGGTGTCACGGGCGCGCTCCAGTGCCCGCTCACCCCAGGGCAGCCAGTCGACCGGGTTGTCGCTGTGCTGGAGGAGGTACGGCGAGGTCTCGTGAGCTAATGCGTTGGCGATAAGGCCAAAGGTAGTCTGCTGCGGATGAGCTCGAATCGCACCGTCGTCGACGCCGCCGGGGCTCCTGCAGCGATCGGTCCGTACAGCCACGCCGTTGCCACGGACGGCCTCCTGTTCTGCTCGGGCCAGATCGCGCTGGACCCGGCGACGGGCGAGCTCGCCGGCGACAGCGTCGGCGAGCAGACCGTCCGCTGCCTGCAGAACCTGACCGCCGTCTGCGACGCCGCGGGCGCATCGCTCGCCGACGCGGTCCGCATCACGGTCTATCTGACCGACATGAACGACTTCGCCGAGGTCAACGAGGCATACGCGCCGTTCTTCCCGGCCGATCCGCCGGCCCGTGTCGCCTTCGCCGTCGTCGCGCTGCCGAAGGGCGCGCGGGTCGAGATCGACGCCGTCGTCGCCTTGCGATGACCGTCACCGCGGGCGATGTCGAGCGGGCGCGTGATGCGGTCGCCGACGTCGTCCGCCGCACGCCGGTGCTGGCGTCGGCGACGCTCAGCGAGCGGTTCGGCGTGCCGGTCGTGCTCAAGGCCGAGTCGCTGCAGCGGACCGGCTCGTTCAAGATCCGCGGCGCGCTGAACAAGGTCGCGGCGCTCGGCGAGCGCTGCGCCGCCGGCGTCATCTGCGGCAGCGCCGGCAACCACGCGCAGGCGCTCGCCTTCGCGGCGCTCCAGCGCGGCGTGCCGTGCGAGGTCTTCATGCCCGACGCCGCTCCGGTGGCGAAGGTCGAAGGCGCGGAGGCGCTCGGCGCGCGCGTCGTGCGTGCCGGAGCGACGCTGGACGAGTGCATCGCCGCCGCGCAGGCACGCGCCGAGGAGGCGGGGATGGTCTTCGTGCACCCGTTCGACGACACCGACGTCGTCGCCGGCCAGGGCACGCTGGGGCTCGAGCTGCTCGAGGACGTGCCGGATCTCGCCAAGGTGCTGATCCCCGTCGGCGGGGGAGGGCTCGCCGCCGGTGTGGCGATCGCGATCAAGAGCGCGCGGCCGGAGGTCGAGATCGTCGGCGTGCGCGTCGACCCGACGCTGACGATCGCCGACGGGATCGCCGTCAAGCGGCCCGGCGCGGTGACGGCACCGCTGCTGGAGCGGTGGGTCGACGGCATCGTCCGCGTCGAGGAGGACGACGTCGCCGAGGCGATCGTGCTGCTGCTCGAGCGGGCGAAGCTCGTCGTCGAAGGGGCCGGCGCCGTCGGCGTCGCCGCGCTCGTCGCGGGGTTGACGGGAGCGGCCGCGAGCGGCACGACGGCCGTCGTCCTCTCCGGCGGCAACGTCGACGCCGGGCTGCTCGCGGAGGTCGCGCGCCATCACGAGACCGTCGCCGGCCGCCGCCTCGTGATCTCGACGCGCGTCGCCGACCGGCCCGGCTCGCTGGCCGGGCTGCTCGCGGTCGTCGGCGACTCGGGTGCCAACCTGCTCGAGGTCGGCCACGTGCGCGAGGGCATCGAACTGCACGTGCGCGAGACGGGCGTCCAGCTCGTGCTCGAGACGCGCGGCCGTGAGCACGCGGGCGCCGTGCTGGCCGCGATCGCCGCCGCCGGCTACCCGGCCGACGGCTACTCCGGTGTGACGTAGGCGCCGCTGATGCCGCCGTCGACGAGGAACGTCGACGACGTGATGAACGACGACTCGTCGGAGGCGAGGAAGAGGACGGAGCTGGCGATCTCCTCCGGCCGGCCGAAGCGGCCCATCGGGACGTGGACGAGCCGCCGCTCGGCGCGGGCCGGGTCCTTGGCGAACAGCTCCATCAGCAGTGGCGTCTCGACCGGCCCGGGGCACAGCGCGTTGACGCGCACGCCTTGGCGCGCGAACTCGACGCCGAGCTCGCGTGACAGCGACAGCACGCCGCCCTTCGACGCCGTGTAGGAGATCTGCGAGGTCGCGGCGCCCATCACGGCGACGAACGACGCCGTGTTGATCACCGAGCCGCGATGTGGCAGCTCGTTGTCGAGCAGGTGGGGGATCCCGTGCTTGCAGCACAGGAACACCGACTCGAGATTGACGCGCTGCACGCGCTGCCACGCCTCGAGTGTCGTGTCGAGCACCGACGCGTCGTCGTCGGGGGAGATGCCGGCGTTGTTGAACAGCACGTCGATGCGCCCGAAGGTGTCGCGAGCCTGCGCGAACATCGCCGCGACCGCGGCCTCGTCGCCGACGTCGACGCGCAGCGAGAGGTCGCCGGGCGCGCCGTCGAGGTGATCGACGCCGACGACCGTCGCGCCCTCGCGCCGGAACGCGTCGACCGTCGCCGCGCCGATCCCTCCGGAGGCGCCGGTGACGACACAGACCTTCCCAGCTAGCCGGTCGCCCATGAGATCGTCTTCACCTCCGTGTAGTGATCGAGCGCGTGCGGGCCGAGCTCGCGCCCGTAGCCGGATTGCTTGAAGCCGCCGAACGGGGTCGTCACACGCACCGACGTGTTCGAGTTGATCGAGATCACGCCGGTCTCGAGCGCCCGCGCGACACGCAGAGCGCGGCCGCCGTCTCCGGTCCAGACCGAGCCGGAGAGCCCGTAGACGGTGTCGTTGGCAAGGCGGATCGCCTCGTCCTCGTCGCGAAACGGGATCACGCAGGCGACGGGGCCGAAGATCTCCTCGCGCGCGGCGCGGTCGTCGTTCGACATCGGGGCCAGCACGGTAGGCGGATACCAGAAGCCGGGACCGCCGGGCACCGTGCCGCGGAACGCGACCGGCGCGTCGGCGCCGACGAAGGAGGCGACGTTGTCGCGGTGGCCGGCGGAGATCAGCGGCCCCATCTGCGTGCGCTCGTCGAGCGGGTCGCCGACGACGAGGCCGGCGACGGCCGTCTCGAGCGCCTGCATGAAGCGGTCGAGCGCCGGCGCCTCGACGAGGATCCGTGAGCGCGCGCAGCAGTCCTGGCCGGCGTTGCCGAAGACGGCGAGCGGCGCCGACGCCGCGGCCTGCTCGATGTCCGCGTCGGCGAAGACGACGTTGGCCGACTTGCCGCCGAGCTCGAGCGTCACGCGCTTGATCGTCGCGGCCGCGCCGCGCGCGATGCCGGCGCCGACCTCGGTCGAGCCGGTGAAGGCGATCTTGGCGACCCCGGGGTGCTCGACCAGCCGCTGCCCGCACGTCGAGCCCGGCCCGGCGACGACGTTCAGCACGCCCTCCGGCAGGCCGGTGTCGAGTGCGACGCGCTCGAGGCGCAGCGCCGTCAGCGGCGTCAGCTCGGCCGGCTTGAGGACGACGGTGTTGCCGGCGGCGAGCGCCGGGCCGAGCTTCCAGCTGGCGATCACGAGCGGGAAGTTCCAGGGCACGATCAGGCCGACGACGCCGAGCGGCTCGCGGACCGTCATCGCCAGCCCGCCGGCGATCGGGATCGTGTCGCCGAGGAGCCGCTCGGGTGCGCCGGCGTAGTAGCGGAAGACGTCGACGACCATGCCGATCTCGCCGCGCGCGTCGCCGATCGGCTTGCCCGCGTTGCGCGCCTCGAGCACGGCGAAGCCCTCGAGGTCGGCCTCGATCGCGTCCGCGAGTCGCCGCAGCAGCGTGGCACGATCGGCCGGCGACACGGCGCGCCACGCGGGGTAAGCCGCCTGGGCGCGCGCGACGGCGGCGTCGACCTCGTCGACGCCGCCACGCGGCACGCTGTCGAGGATCCGCTCCGTGGCGGGCTCGACGACGTCCAGGGTGTCCGCCACTACACGGAGCCGTGCAATCCGGGACCGACCGGTGGAATCTCGGACAGCTCGGCCTCGATCTCCGCGATCGTGTGCCGCGGTCCGGTGAACGTGTGCCGGGCGCTGACCAGCCACCAGATCCCCACGGCGAGGATCAGGCCGCCGGTGACGAGCGGCGCGTAGTTGACCAGCTTCCAGTCGAACGTGTCGCTGAACGGCACGCCGGCGGGGTTCGTCGGCAGGATGAAGATGATCGTGATCAGGATCACCCAGACCGTCGCGAACGGGTTCATCCATTTGTACTTGTTGCCCAGTGTCCACGGTCCCGCCTGGAACTTCGATCCCTGCCGCCAGCGCAGGTAGATCGGGATCACGTAGGCGATGTAGAGGCCGATGACGGCGATCGAGACGACGGCGAAGAACGCCACCGGAACGCCGTTGCTCGCCGGCCAGTACGCCGGGATCGTGATGATCAGGCCGCAGACGGCCATGAAGATCACGGCGTTGAACGGGATCCTCGCCTTGTTCACCTTGCTCCAGATCCGCGAACCCGGGATCGCGCCGTCACGGCTGAACGCGTAGCACATGCGCGACGCGCTGGTCAGGCACGCGGCGCCGCAGAACAGCTGCCCGACGGTCGAGATGACAAGGATCAGCTTGAACCAACCGCTGTCGAGCGCGTGCTGGAGGATCGACACGGCGACATAGGCGCCACCGGCCGCGTCCTTGTTGACGGCGTCGACGTTCTGGACGGCGAACGTGATCGCCAGCAGCAGGATCCAGCCGAAGATCGCCGAGTAGAAGATCGACCGCCAGACGCCCTTCGCCGCCGCGTCGGCGGCGCCGTGGGTCTCCTCAGAGATGTGCGCGCAGGAGTCGAAGCCGGTGATCGTGTACTGCGTCAGCAGGAAGCCGAGCGGCAGGACGTAGAACCAGTACATCCCGCTGCCGAAGCCCGAGTTGTTGAAGCGCTCGGTGAAGACGAAGTCGGCGCTGGCGTGGTGATCGGGGACGAAGATCAGCACGAGCAGGATCACCGCGACGCCGGCGACGTGCCACCACACGGAGATGCCGTTGATCCGCGCGACGAGGTGGCTGCCGGCGATGTTCACCAGCGCGTGGAACGTCAGGATGATCGCGAACAGCCAGAACGTGCCGGAGAAGAAGTCACCGGAGACGCCGTTGAACAGGTTGACGTCGAAGGCCCCGAAGGTGACGTTCATGAACGTCGCGCAGCCGTAGTCGACCGAGGCGGTCACGGCGATCAGGCCGATCAGGTTGAACCAGCCGGTGAACCAGCCCCATGCGGGCCCGCCGAGCTTGGACGCCCACCAGTAGATGCCGCCCGCGGTCGGATACGCCGAGACGAGCTCGGACATGCAGAACCCGATGATCAGGATCGGGATCGAGATCAGCGGCCAGCCCCACGAGATCGCGATCGGGCCGCCGTTGTTCCACGCCTGGCCGTAGGTCGTGAAGCACCCGGCCAGGATCGAGATGATCGTGAACGAGATCGCGAAGTTCTGAAAGCCGCTCCAGGAGCGGTTCAGCTCCTGCTTGTAGCCCAATTCGGCCAGGCGTTGCTCGTCTCTGTCCATCACCGGCGTTGTTGCGGACAAACCCTTCCCCTCTCCGTTCGGGTCTAAAGGCTCGGCGAGCCGACCATACGGCGGGGGTCAGAGCGATGTCAATGGCCCGGCGGTCCGAGATCCGGCAACAGCCCGGCCAACACATGCTCCGTGCCGCGCACGTGCTCGGTCATCACGCCGACTGCCCGCTGCGTGTTCGCCGCGCGAACCGCCTTCAGCAGGCGGGCGTGCTGGTCGTTGGCGCGCGACAGCACCTCCGGCGGATGCGCGATGTGCGCGATCAGGTCCGTCATCGATCCCTGGATCTCGGTCGCGAGCGCGACGAGGCGGCCGTTCCCGGACATCTCCGCGAGGCCGATGTGGAAGCGCACATCCGCCTGGCGGTAGGCGGCGAAGTCGTCGAGCTGTGCGGCCATCTCCTCGACGGCGGCCGCGAGCACGGCGAGCTGCTCGTCGGCCAGGCGGTCACAGGCGAGCGTGACGACGCCGAGCTCGATCGCCAGGCGCACGTCGCAGGTCTCACGCCAGGCCGCCATCAGCTCCGCCGACGGCGGGTCGACCGGCGGCGGCTCGTCGACGACGAACGTCCCGCCGCCGCGCCCACGGGTCGTGTGGATGTACCCCGACTGCACCAGCGCGCTGAGCGCTTCGCGCAGCGTCGAGCGTGAGATCCCGAGCCGCGCGCAGAGTTTGCGCTCGGGCGGCAGCCGCGCCCCGGGCTCGAGCAGCCCGAGCTTGATCGCGGTGCAGATCCGTTCCATCGTCTCCTCAAATGCGGTCTGCGACCGCACCGGGGCGAAGACCGCGTCGAGCCGAGAGGAGCTCACATCCGCTCGAACCCGCGCACGCGCTCCCAGTCGGTGACCGCGGCGCCGAAGGCAGCGAGCTCGATGCGGGCGTTGTTGACGTAGTGGTCGACGACCTCGTCGCCGAACGCTCCCCGCGCGATGGGGCTGACGGCGAACAGGTCGCGCGCGTCGCGCAGTGTGGCCGGCACCCGTGGCTTGTCCGAGACGTAGGCGTTGCCGTCGACCGGCGGCTCCAGCTCGAGCTCCTGATCGATGCCGTGCAGCCCGCCGGCGAGCATCGCCGCCAGGCCGAGGTACGGGTTGAGATCGGCGCCGCCGAGCCGGCACTCGACGCGCTTGGCGGCGCCGTGGCCGACGACGCGCAGTGAGCAGGTCCGGTTGTCGGTGCCCCAGGCGACGGTCGTCGGCGCGAACGAGCCCTCGGCGAAGCGCTTGTAGGAGTTCACGTTCGGCGCCAGGAACAGCGTCAGCTCCGGCAGCGTCGCGAGCAGCCCGGCGACGAAGCGGTCGAACGTCTCGGGCTCGTCGGCGAACACGGCGCTGCCGTCCTCGCGGGCGAGCGAGAGGTGGATGTGGCACGAGTTGCCCTCGCGGGCGTCGAACTTCGCCATGAACGTGATCGCCATCCCGTCCTGCGCGGCGATCTCCTTGGCGCCGTTCTTGAAGACGACGTGCTCGTCGGCGGCGCGCAGCGCGTGCTGGTAGCGGAAGTTGATCTCGTGCTGGCCGAGGTTGCACTCGCCTTTGGAGTTCTCGACGTGCAGCCCGGCGCCGTGCATCGCGTTGCGGATCCGCCGGATCAGCGGCTCGACCCGCGCCGTGCCGAGCAGCGAGTAGTCGACGTTGTAGAGATTGGCCGGCTCGAGGCCCGTGTAGCCGAGCTTGTGCGCGTCCTCGTAGCTCGTCCTGAACAGCATGAACTCGAGCTCGGTGCCGGCGTTCGCCGTCCAGCCGCGCTCCGCGAGGCGGTCGAGCTGGCGGCGCAGCACCTGGCGCGGCGACGGGTTGACCGGCTCGCCGTCGCCCCAGGCGAGGTCGCTCAGGCACAACGCTGTGCCCTCCTGCCAGGGCGTCAGCCGCAGCGTCGTCAGGTCGGGCTTCATCGCGAAGTCGCCGTAGCCGCGCTCCCACGACGACATCGCGTAGCCGCCGACGGTGTTCATCTCGACGTCGACCGCGAGCAGGTAGTTGCACGCCTCCGCCTCGTGCTCGGCGATCGCGTCGAGGAAGTGGCGCGCGTGGAAGCGCTTGCCCTGGAGCCGCCCCTGCATGTCGGTCAGCGCGAGGACGACGGTGTCGATGTCACCGAGCTCGACCGCCGTGCCGAGGTCCTCGAGGGTCAGCGGAGCGTTCGATCCGGCCGTCATGGCGTGAGACTACCTCCGCCACGCGGCCCAACGAGCCGACCTCCGGCGCTGTAACGTCGCGGCATGGACCGCCTGCTAGCTCGGCTCGAGCCCTTGCTGGGGCGGTGCGAAGGCGAGCCGGTCGCGCTCGACGGCGGGATCACCAACCGCAACTACCGCGTTCGGATGGGAGGCTCCGACTACGTGGTCCGGCGACCGGGCAAGGACACGCGATTGCTCGGTATTGACAGAGCGGTCGAGCGCGAGGCGGCCGAGGCGGCGCACCGTGCCGGCGTCGCGCCGGCGGTCTGCGCCTACGTCGTCGACGAGGACACGCTCGTCACCGAGTTCGTCGACGGCCGTGCGATGACGCCCGAGGGCGTCCGCGCGAACCTCCCGCGAGTCGCTCGCTCGCTGCGCGCCGTCCACGCCTGCGCGCCGCTCGTCGCGACCTTCTCGCCCTACCGCGTCTGTGAGCGCTACCTCGAGACGACGCGCCGGCGCGGCGGCGACATTCCCGAGCGGATCCTCGTCGCCGCCGACGTGGCGGCCCGGATCGAGGCCGCGCTGGGCACGCCGCAGCGGCTCGTGCTCTGCCACAACGATCTGCTCGCCGGCAACTTCCTCGATGACGGCGATCGCCTGTGGATCATCGACTGGGAGTACGCGGGGATGGGCGACGTCTGGTTCGACCTCGGCAACATCTCGGTCAACAACGACTTCAGCGTCGATGACGACACGGCGCTGATCGAGACCTACTTCGCCGTCTGCGACGAGCCTCGGTTGGCGCGTGTGCGGCTGATGCGCGCTGTGTCCGACTGGCGCGAGGCGATGTGGGGGGTGGTGCAGCAGACGGTGTCGGACCTCGACTTCGACTTCGCGGCGTACGCCGACGCTCACGTCGCGCGGATGCTCGACTCGGACTGGGAGGAGTGGCTCGATGCCGCGACCGCGTGACCTGCCCTCACGCGCGCGGATCGTGATCGTCGGTGGCGGCGTCGGCGGCGCGTCGATCGCCTACCACCTCGCCAAGCTCGGCGAGCGCGACGTCGTCCTGCTCGATCGCAACGAGCTCACCAGCGGCTCGACGTTCCATTCGGCGGGCCTCGTCGGCCAGCTGCGGTCGAGCGTCTCGCTGACGACGATGATGATGTACAGCGCCGAGCTCTACCGCGAATTGAGCGAGGAGTGCGGCTGGGTCGAATGCGGCGGAATCAGGCTCGCGTGCACACCGGAGCGCGAGCAGGAGACGCGCCGTCAGGTCGCGTGGGCGCGCACGTTCGGCCTGCCGCTGGACCTGATCTCGCCGAGCGAGGCGCACGAGCTGTTTCCGTTGATGGATCTCGACGGCGTCCGTTGCGCCTCGTACCTGGCGACCGACGGCTACCTCGATCCGTCGCAGCTGACCTACGCGCTCGCGGCCGGCGCGCGCGAGGGCGGCGTCCAGATCTTCACCCACACGCGCGTCACCGGCATCGACGTCCGGGACAACCGGGTCCGCGGCATCGCGACCGAGTGGGGCGACATCGAGTGCGAGGTGGTCGTCGACGCCGGCGGGATGTTCGCGGCCGAGATCGGCCGCATGGCCGGCGTCCGCGTCCCGGTCGTTCCCTTCGCGCACGAGTACGTCGTCACGCAGCCGTTCCGCGAGCGCGGCGACGGCACGCTGCCGACGATGCGCGACCCGGACCTGCTCGTCTACTTCCGCGAGGAGGGCGGTGGGCTGGTCTGGGGTGGCTACGAGCGCGACAGCGCGCCGTGGGCGCTCGACGAGCACGACCGCGATCGCATTCCCGCCGACTTCAACGGCCGGCTGCTCGACGAGGACTGGGAGCGCTTCGAGGAGATCGCCGTGAACGCCGCGCGGCGGATACCGGCGCTCGCGGACGTGCCGGTGACGAAGCTGATCAACGGTCCCGAGGCGTTTACCCCGGACAACGAGTTCTGTCTCGGCGAGTCGGACGTTCGCGGGTTCTTCGTCGCGGCCGGGTTCTGCGCGCACGGGCTCGCCGGGGCCGGCGGGGTGGGGAAGGTGATGGCGTCGTGGATCGCCGACGGCGAGGCGCCGATCGACCTCTGGCCGATGGACGTCCGCCGCTTCGGCGCTCATCACCGCTCGCCGAGCTACACGCTCAAGCGCGCGAAGGAGGTCTACGAGACCTACTACGACATCCGCTATCCGGGGCACGAGCGGCAGGCGGGGCGCCCGCTGCGGGTCTCGAGCGCCTACGACTGGCATACCGCGCACGGCGCGTCGTTCGGCGAGAAGTCGGGCTGGGAGCGCGTCAACTACTACGAGTCCAACGCCGCCGCGGGCGACGAGTCGCTGCGCCCGCACGGCTGGGCGGGCAGGAACTGGTCGCCGGCGATCGGCGCCGAGGCGCTGGCCTGCCGCGAGCGCGCGGCGCTGTTCGACGAGTCGTCGTTCGCCAAGATCGACGTCGTCGGACCCGGTGCGGCGGCGCTGCTCGACGATCTCTGCGAGCGGCCGGTCGCGCGCGACATCGGCCGCATCACGTACACGCAGATGCTCAACCGCCGCGGCGGCGTCGAGTGCGACCTGACCGTCGCGCGCGTCGAGGAGGACGTCTTCTCGATCGTCACCGGGACGGCGTTCGGTGCCCACGATCGCGCCTGGATCGAGCGCCACGTGCCGGCCGACGGCAGCGTCCGCGTCGTCGATGTCACCGCACGCTCGGCGTGCTTCGCGTTGTGGGGGCCGCTGGCGCGCGAGATCCTCGCGCCACTGACGCCCGACGCGCTCGACTTCCCCTACATGACGCTGCGCGAGATCACCGTCGGCGACGTGCCGGTGCGGGCGGTGCGGGTGACCTACGTCGGCGAGCTCGGCTGGGAGCTCTACTGCCCGGCGGAGTACGGCGCCGGGCTCTGGCGGGCGCTGTTCGACACCGGCCGGCCGCACGGCCTGGTCGCCGGCGGCTATCGCGCGATCGAGGCGCTGCGGCTCGAGAAGGGCTACCGCGTCTGGGGCGCCGACGTGACGGCCGACGACACGCCGGCCGAGGCGTTCGGCGGTTCCCAGGGCGATCGCGCAGACAGCGCCGGCCGCCGCCTGCGCTGCCTCGTGCTCGACGATCCGCACGCCGTCGCGCTCGGCAACGAGCCGGTGCGCATCGGCGACGGGATCGCCGGCCGCGTCACCAGCGGCGGCTACGGCTATGCCGTGCGGCGCTCGATCGCCTACGCCTACCTGCCCGCGGACGTCGCCGAGCAGGCCCGCGTCGCCGTCGACGTGTTCGGCGAATGGGTGCCGGCGACGGTGACGCGCGAGCCGCTCTACGACCCTGAGGGCGTTCGCGTACGCGCTTAGGCCTTGACGCACCGGGGAGACTCCGGCCATGACCGTCGATCGCGAACGCATCGCAGCGCTGACCACGACCGAGCTCGAGGCGCTCAACGAGCGCACCGGCGGCAGCGCCGAGCTCTACCACCGCGCCAACAAGGTGCTCAGCGGCGGCGTCGCCTCGTCGTATCAGTCGCGCGATCCGTGGCCGCTCTATCTCGAGCGCGGCAACGGCCCGAAGGTCTGGGACGTCGATCACAACGAGCTGTGGGACTTCCATAACGGCTTCGGCTCGATGGTCCAGGGACACGCCCACCCGGCGATCGGCGCCGCGATCCGCGAGCGCTATGAGCTCGGCACGCACTTCGCCGCGCCGACCGAGGACTCGATCGTCGTCGGCGACGAGCTCGCGCGGCGTTTCAAGCTGCCGAAGTGGCGCTACACGAACTCCGGCTCGGAGTCGACGATGGACGCGATCCGGATCGCCCGCGGCTTCACCGGCCGTGACACGATCATGAAGATCTTCGGCTCTTATCACGGCCATCACGACGCGGTGATGGTCTCGATCGGCGTCGAGTACGACCGCATCGGCCCGCGCGAGGCGCCGGCGTCGCTGTCCTACGGCGCCGGGATCCCGCAGGCGATCGTCGATATGACGTTCTCCGTCCACTTCAACGACGCCGAGAACCTCGACCGCCGGATCGCCGAGCTCGACGCCGAGGGACGCAAGCCGGCCTGCGTGATCATGGAGGCGGCGATGATGAACCTCGGCGTCGTCCTGCCGGAGCCGGGGTACCTCGAGGCCGTTCGCGAGATCACCCGGCGCCACGGTGTGGTGCTGATCTTCGACGAGGTCAAGACCGGGATCTGCATCGCCGCCGGCGGCGCCGTCGAGCGCTTCGGCGTCGAGCCCGACATGATCACGCTCGCGAAGGCGCTCGGCGGTGGGCTGCCGACCGGCGCGATCGGCATGACGGAGGAGCTCTCGGCGGTCGTCGAGGACGGCACCGTCTACCAAGTGGGCACGTACAACGGCAACCCGCTCGGCATGGCCGCCGCGCGCGCGAGCCTGCTCGAGGTGATGACGCCTGACGCATACGCGCATCTCGACCGGCTCAACGAGCGGATCCTCAGCGGCTGTGCCGAGGTCGTCGCCGACCACGGGCTCGACGCCTATCCGGTCGGCATCGGGTCGAAGGGCTGCGTCACGTTCTCGCCGGTCAAGGTGACCGACTACGCGACGTTCAAGGAGAACCAGGACGCGGAGTTGTCCGAGCTCGCGTGGCTGTTCAATCTCAATCGCGGGATCTTCATGACGCCCGGCCGCGAAGAGGAGTGGACGCTGTCGGTGACGCACACCGAAGAGGCCGTCGACGCCTACGTCGAGGTCTTCGGCGAGCTCGCCGCTGCGATCAGCGTCTAGTCGTCCAGGGTCGCCGCGAGGGCCGGTAGGCTGCCCGGCCCGTGCTCGCCGCCACGACGCCACCAACGCCGCCGGTCAACCCGTGTACGGTGCCGGCGAAGCACCTCAAGTGCCCCGACTGGGTGATGTCCGAGCCGACCGAGTTCCACGTTCGCTCGGTCGGGAAGCGGACGATCCTGATGATGCAGAACACGCTCGTGAACGTCGGCTCCGGCCCGGTCGAGTTCCGCGGCCGCCGGCTCAGCGAGTACGAGATGACGGCCCGCCAGATCGTCGAGCGCACGGGCGGCCGCAGCCGCGTCGCGCTGCGGACCGGCGCTCGGCTCCACTACACGTATGTGGACAAGACGCGCGGCTCGTACTGGAAGTTCTCGCACGCTGCCCGCTTCGAGCTGTGGCGGCTCGACGGCCAGGGCCGCCGCGTCGAGCGCGTCCGCATCGGCCCGAAGCTCGACTACTGCAACCGCGACCTGCGGCGCGTCGGCAACTACCCGGGATCGCCGCTCACACGGCACTACCCGGCCTGTCCGCAGCAGGAGGATCTGCAGACGGCGACGATCGGGACGTCGATCGGCTGGGTCGACAGCTATCCGTGGGTCTACCCGAACAACTGGGTCGAAGTCACGGGGCAGAAGGGCTGCTTCGTCGTCATCCACCGCGCCGACCCCAACGACACCGTTCGCGAGGAGCGCGAGGACAACAACACGTCGTCGAAGGTGATCCGGCTGCCGTTCCGGCACGGCGTCCAGACCTGCCCGCGGTTCGACCCGACGACGCCGCCGACCGCGACCGCTGATCCGCTGCCGCCCGAACCTGAGCCGGTGCAGCCGACGACGACCACGCCGACCCCGACCTACTTCACCGCTTCGGGCTGGCTCCGGCCGGCGGGCTTCGGCTCGATTCCGAAGCTCTAAGGTTCGATCGGTGTCCGGAGACGCCAAGGCCCTGATCGAGACCGCCGTCCGCGGCGTGCTCGAGGAGGTGCCGGCACTCGTTCCGCTGAAGCTCGTCGTCGGCATCGACATGCAGGGCCGCGGCGACGTCCAGCAGTTCCGCCTCGAGCTGCCGTCGATCACCGTGACGCGCGACCTCGCGACCGACGCGCGCGTCCGGATCGAGATGCGGCGCGACTTCTTCAACGCGATGGTCGAGAACGGCGCCAAGGTCGCCGACTGGCGCGAGGCGTTCACCTACGGGCAGGCGAAGGCCACCGGGGTCGAGCAGTACCTGCGACTGATCGTCTCGGTCGTCGAGAAGGCCGAGGAGCGCGCTCGGACACGCCGCGCGCGCGAGCACTAGTGCCCGATCCGCGCTACTGCCTGACCGTCACGGACCGGATCAACACCCGTCTCGTCGCGCGGCGCTCGATCGCCTACACGTCGCCGCCGCAGACGTACGACGACGCGCTCGTGCTCGCCGGCATCCTGCTCGACCGGCCCGACGAGCTGAACGGCGCCGGCCCATGGTTTCGCCCGATCGCCGGCGGCCAGCGCAGCGTTCGCCTCGAGCTCGTCGAGGAGGTCGCGGCGGCGCAGCTGCAGCTCGACGGCACTCGCGGCGATGGCTGACGGGCGCGGCGTGCGGATGCCCGCGGAGTGGGCGCCGCACGAGCGCACCCTGATCGCCTGGCCGTGCCGCACCGAGCTCTGGGGGCCGATGCTCGACGAGGCGCGCCGCGATCATGCCGCGATCGCCAGTGCGATCGCCGCCTTCGAGCCGGTGACGATGGTCGCCAACCCGGGCGCGCAGGCGGCCGACGCGCGAGCGCGCTGTGCCGGCGCCGTCGAGGTGCTCGAGCTGGCGATCGACGACTCCTGGCTACGCGACAGCGGCCCGATCTTCGTCCACTCAGACGACGGGCGGCGGATCGGGGTGCACTTCGATTTCAACGCTTGGGGAGAAACGTTCGCGCCATATGCCGCCGACGTCGCCGCCGGTGCGGCGCTCGCCGCCCGCTACGGCGACGGGGTCGCCGAGGTTGCGATGGTGCTCGAGGGCGGCTCGATCGCCGTCGACGGCGAGGGCACGTTGCTGACGACCGAGGAGTGCCTGCTGCATCCGAGTCGCAACCCGTCGATGACGCGCGAGCAGATCGAGGCCGAGCTACGCGCGCGGCTCGGGGTCGAGCGCATCGTCTGGCTGGCGAAGGGGCTGTCGGAGGACCGCGACACCGACGGCCACGTCGATCTCGTCGCGGCGTTCACCGAGGCGGGCGAGGTGTTGCTGCAGATGGCGCCCGACGGCGAGGATCGCGAGCGGATGCAGGAGAACCGCGACCGGCTCGAGGCGGCCGAGCTCGTCGTGCGGACGCTCGACGTCCTGCCGCACGTCGAGGTCGCCGGCGAACGCGTCGTGCACTCGCACATGAACTTCTATGTCTGCAACGGTGCTGTGATCGTGCCGCTCGCCGGCCTCGCCAGCGACGACGAGGCGCTGGCGACCATCGCCGCCGCCTACCCGGGGCGCGAGGCCGTCGGCGTCCCCGGAGCCGTCCTCGCCTACGGCGGCGGTGGACCGCATTGTGTGACTCAGCAAGTGCCGGTCGTCTGACGCTCTCCGGTCGACGCCGGAGCCTCGTCAGACCACCGGCACTGGCGTATTCGGTCGACGTAGACTCAGCCGATGGACACGCCGCGTCTGATCACCGCGGTCGGGACGCCGCCGGAGTCGTTCGCGCGCGTCGATCCGCCGACGCGGCCGCCGCTGCGGGTCGGGCTCGTCCAGGAGCGCTGGCGGCCGGACGCCGAGGAGCACCAGGACGCGCTCGCGACGGGAATCCGGATCGCCGCGGGGGAGGGGGCGCGGATCGTCTGCCTGCAGGAGCTGACGCTGTCGCCGTACTTCGCCGTCGTGCCGGACGCCGCCGCGGCGAGCGAGCACCTCGAGGACGTTCCCGGCGGCCCGACGACGCGCTTCCTCGCACGGATGGCCGCCGAGACCGGCGCCCACGTGCACGGCTCGCTCTACGAGCGTGCCGACGCCGGCGACGGCCTCGGCTTCAACACCGCCGTCGTCGTCGCGCCGGACGGCTCGGTCGTCGCCCGCACACGCAAGCTGCACATCCCGGTCACCGCGGGCTACTACGAGGACCGCTACTTCCGGCCCGGGCCGGC
This sequence comes from Solirubrobacteraceae bacterium, assembly GCA_035650375.1. GTDB lineage: Bacteria > Actinomycetota > Thermoleophilia > Solirubrobacterales > Solirubrobacteraceae > BP-464. Next base: position 22,484 of record DASRHW010000107.1, read on the forward strand.
CGGCGACGCGTTCCCCGTGGTCGAGCTGGCGGACGCGACCTGGGGCTTTCCGACCTGCTGGGACCAGTGGTTCCCCGAGCTCGCGCGCGGCTACGCGCTCGCCGGCGCCGAGGTGCTCGTCTACCCGACGGCGATCGGCTCGGAGCCCGACCACCCGGCGTTCGACACCGAGCCGCTGTGGGAGCGGGTGATCACGGCGAACGGGATCGCCAACGGCACCTTCATGATCGCCGTCAACCGGATCGGCAGCGAGCCACCGCTGACGTTCTACGGCTCGAGCTTCATCTCCGATCCCTACGGCCGCGTCCTCGTACAGGCGCCGCGCGATGAGCCCGCAGTGCTCGTCGCCGACCTCGACCTCGACCAGCGTCGCGACTGGCTGGCGCTGTTCCCGTTCCTGCGCACCCGCCGCCCCGACGCATACGGATCGCTGGCGGCCGGCGGCTGACCCGGCGCCGCGTCAGCCGCGGCGTGAGAGGCAGGTCAGCGCGAGCCAGCGTCCCGGTGTCTCCGTCGGGACGAGTGGGAACGCCAGCTCGGCCGTCACCGCCCACAGTTCGGCGGGACGATCGGACACGGCCCACGCCGGCGGCCAGCCGCTGACGTCGGCGTCCTCGAGCGCGGCCCGCAACGCACGTGCGACAGCCTCACCGCCGGGCTCGCGAATCGGCATCCGCTGGCGGAAACGCGCGACGCAATGCGCCGAGGCGACGATCTCTCTCGCGCGAGGGTGCTCGGTGTGGACGGCCTCGACGTGCACCGGCGCTCAGGGTAGGCCGGGCCGTCAGCGGTCGCCCAGCGCAATGGCGGCGCGCGCCGCTCGTCCTCGGAATGAATTCGGTAGTCGCGGTCATTCCCGCACCAACTACGGAGGCGGACGCCGGGTTGGGCCGATACCCTTCGGATCCCGCAGGGCGGGGGGAACCCCGCCCCGCGTCGCATTTGCAAAAACGCAAGGAGCCGTACAGCCCGTGGCCACCGATACGACCGTGCCGACCGCCAACCGCAAGCTTCTCGCCTGGGTGGACGAGATCGCCGCGCTGACCGAGGCCGACTCGATTCACTGGTGCGACGGCTCCGGCGAGGAGTACGACCGGCTCTGCCAGGAGCTCGTCGACGCCGGCACCTTCCGGCGGCTGTCGGACGCCAAGCGGCCGAACAGCTACCTCGCATGGTCGGACCCGAGCGACGTTGCGCGCGTCGAGGACCGGACCTACATCTGCTCCGAGGACGAGCAGGACGCCGGCCCCACGAACAACTGGCGCCCGCCGGCCGAGATGCGCGCCGAGCTCGAGACCCTCTTCCGCGGCACGATGCGGGGCCGGACGATGTACGTGATCCCCTTCTCGATGGGCCCGCTCGGATCGGACAAGTCGCAGATCGGTGTCCAGCTGACGGACTCGGCCTACGTCGCCGTCCACATGCGGATCATGACCCGGATGGGCACCGGCGCGCTCGAGGCGCTCGGCGCCGACGGCGAGTTCGTGCCCTGCATCCACTCGATCGGCGCGCCGCTCGAGGAGGGCCAGGACGACGTCCCGTGGCCGACGAACGCCGACACGAAGTACATCGTGCACTACCCGGAGACGCGCGAGATCTGGTCGTACGGCTCGGGCTACGGCGGCAACGCGCTGCTCGGCAAGAAGTGCCTCGCGTTGCGGATCGCCAGCGTGATGGCGCGCGACGAGGGCTGGATGGCCGAGCACATGCTGATCCTCAAGCTGACCTCGCCGGAGGGCGTGGTCAAGTTCGTCACCGGAGCCTTCCCGAGCGCCTGCGGCAAGACCAACCTCGCGATGCTGATCCCGACGATCGACGGCTGGAAGGTCGAGACCGTCGGCGACGACATCGCGTGGATGAAGTTCGGCGAGGACGGCCGCCTCTACGCGGTCAACCCGGAGGCCGGCTTCTTCGGCGTCGCGCCGGGGACGAACCGCGCGACGAACCCGAACGCGATGATCTCGATCGAACACGACACGTTGTTCACCAACTGCGCGCTGACCGACGATGGCGACATCTGGTGGGAGGGCATGGACGGCGACCCGCCGGCGCACGCGATCGACTGGCGCGGTAACGACTGGACGCCTGGCTCGGACACCGCGGCGGCGCACCCCAACGCGCGCTTCACAGTCCCGGCAGATCAGACCCCGTCGCTGGCCGCGGAGTGGCAGGACCCCGCCGGGGTGCCGATCGACGCCTTCCTCTTCGGCGGTCGCCGGGCGACCGTCGTGCCGCTCGTGCGCGAGGCGTTCGACTGGGAGCACGGCGTCTTCCTCGGCGCGACGATGAGCTCGGAGATGACGGCTGCCGCGTTCGGCACCGTCGGCCAGCTGCGCTTCGACCCGTTCGCGATGCTGCCGTTCTGCGGCTACAACATGGCCGACTACTTCGCCCACTGGCTCGCCATGGGCCGCGTCGGCGACGCCGCCAAGCTGCCGCGGATCTTCTACGTCAACTGGTTCCGCAAGGACGACGACGGGTCGTTCCTGTGGCCCGGCTACGGCGAAAACAGCCGTGTCCTCGAATGGGTCTTCCGTCGCTGCGAAGGCAAGGCCGACGCCGTCGAGACGCCGATCGGCTTCGTCCCCGCCGAAGGCGCGCTGAACACCGACGGCCTCTCGATCTCAGCCGAGGCCGTGCAGAACCTGCTCGCGGTCGACACCGCCGCCGTGAAAGCCGAGCTGCCACAGGTCGAGGCGCATCTGGCGATGTTCGGCGATCGGCTGCCGGCCGAGATCACCGAGCAGCTCGAAGCGCTCAAGCAGCGCCTGGGCTAACGCCCGCCGCGGCCGGCCGATCGGGCCGGCCGACACTCCCGGGGGCCGGCGAAACCTGCTGGATTCAAACTGTAACCTGCGTTACTGTTGCGGTGCTTGCATGCTCGCGATGCCCACTTGTGTGGTGCGGCATCATGTGAACCGGGATCACGATCCCTGGGCCTGGGGGGGCCCGTGCGAGCACAACTGCACAATCCGAGGAGAGATCAGATGAGACGAAAGTTCGTAGGCATGCTTGCGACCGTCGCAGCCTGCCTCATCGCCGTCATCGCGGCCGGCCCGGCCAGCGCCGCGCCGACGGCGCATCAATCGAAGGCGGCGACCGGCACGCCGATCCGGATCGGGGCGGTCTGTTACTGCTCCGGCCCGCAGGGTGGTGGCCAGGCCGGCATCAAGGCGTTCGATGATGCCTGGGTCAAGTGGACCAACGCCAACGGCGGCATCAACGGCCATCCGGTGAAGCTGTACTTCGCCGACGACGGCGGCGACGCGACGAAGTCCGCGGCGGCGGTCAGGAGGCTGATCAGCGAGAACAAGGTGCAGGCGATCGCCGGCTGGTTCACGACGCAGGCGGCGGCGTGGGAAGCCGACGCGAAGAAGGCCGGGGTGCCGGTCATCGGCTCACCGAACACGAACGTGCCTGAGTACACGAACTCGGACTTCTTCCCGACCGGGATGAACCAGATCACCGCGTCCTACGCGGTGCTCAGCGCGTCGAAGGCCTACGACGTGCGCCGGATCGGCGTCCTGTACTGCGCTGAGTCTCCTGTCTGCGGGCAGCTGCCGGGCATCTTCGCCGGGCTCTCGCGACTGGTGGGCGGTGGCGTCCAGGTCGTGTCGTCGGCGAAGATCGCGGCGTCGTCGCCGAGCTTCGCGGCGCAGTGCCTCGCGGCGAAGAACGAAAGCTCGACGTCGGCGATCATCGTCAGCGACTCGAGCGTGGTGTCACGCGTGCTGCAGCAGTGTGTGCAGCAGGGCTGGTCGCCGTTCGTGTTGGGCGCCGGCGGTTCCGTCGGTCACAACGACACGAAGGCATTCGGCAAGATCAAGGGGTCGCAGTCGACGTCCGCCGTGGGCATCGAGGACACGACGACCGCCGGTGGCAAGCTGTTCCACCAGGTCATGGCCAAGTACGCGCCGAAGCTCCCGTCGTCGAAGGGCTTCAACGCGAACGTCGGTGTCGTCAACGCGTCGCTCGAGATGTTCAAGAAGGCCGCGACGGCAGCGAAGCTGACGCCGGCCTCGAAGCCGTCGGTGCTCGCCAAAGGGCTCTACAGCCTGAAGAACGAGACGCTCGGTGGGCTGATCGGTCCGATCACGTTCACCAAGGGCAAGCCGACGTTCGGCAACTGCTGGTTCTACAACACCTACAACGGTGCGACGTGGCGGAACAACACGAAGCCGCAATGCGTCACGGGCGCCAAGCTCGCGGCGCTGAAGGCAGCGGTCGGCGCTCCGTAGTTCGCGCCGGCAGGATCGTCCTGCGGGCTCTCGTCGCGTGACGCGACGGGAGCCCGCAACGGCGTCACCGCCAGTGGCGCCCGTGTTCAGCCGGGCGCCACGTTCTGGTTGTGGCGAAAGCGGTTGCCCGGGTCCCACCGCGACTTCAGCGCGGCAAGGCGCTCCAGGGTCGCGCCGGAGTAGGCGCTGCGAACGCGCTCGGGCTCGTCGAAGAGGTAGTTGACGTAGGCGCGGTCCCGTCCTCCGGCGGCGCGGCCTGCGAGCAGCTCCTCGGCCCACGCGAGCGCCACACTGCCGTCCTCGCCGGGCATCCAGCGCACGCTGTACATGAAGTTGAACTTCGCGTTGCGATGGTTCATCGCCGTCTCGTTCTCGGGGATGGACGAGATCGCGCCGCGATAGTGGGTGAGCGCGAGGAACGTCATCTCCTGCATCCGCTCGACCGCGTCGGAGATCGCGCTGACGAAGTCGTCGTCGAGCGCGTCGACGTAGACCATGCTGAAGCGATGATGGATCCCGGGAACCAGCAGTGACCCCGGCCGGTCCTGGACCTCGATGAAGTCCGTCGTCTTCGACTCGGCCATGAACGGGCTGCCGAACCGCTCCAGCTCGGCGATGCTCGCACGGTTCTCGGGCGTGTCCTCGGCCGCGCATTCGATCAGCACCATCTCGACGGGCTCGTCGCCGAGCGCTCCGGCAGGCATCTTCATGATCCCGAGATGCGATCCGACGCTGTCGGCGACGCCGTCCGTCCAGCCGTCGTAGAAGCGGAGCACGCCGGCGAGGTCGCCGATCGGCCACGCGACCTGGCTGGAGAGAACCTCACCGCGTGGATGCGCAAGGAGCGTCAGCGACGTGACGACGCCGAAGTTCCAGCCGGAGCCGCAGATGCCCCAGAAGAGCTCGGGCTGCGACTCGGCGCTGACGGTCAGCAGCTCGCCCTCCGCGGTGACGAGCTCGACCTCGAGCAGGTTGTCCGACGCCCACCCGTACTGCCGCGCGACCCAGCTGAAGCCGCCGCCCAGCACGAAGCCGGCGACACCGACCCACGGCGTTTGCGCGCCGGGCGCGGCGACGCCGTGCTTGGCCGTCTCGCGGTCGACGTCGCGCCAGATCGCTCCCGGCTCGGCGCGCACCGCGCGGCCTCCGTCGATCACCTCGACCGAGGTGAGCCGCGAAAGGTCGATCAACAGGCTTCCCTCCGGTGCCCCGAAGGTGCCTGTGCCGCCGGAGCGGACGGCGACCCCGAGCCCGAGCTCGGCGGCCGCGCGAACGGCGTGGACGACGTCGTCGGCGTCGCTGCAGCGGACGAGGATCTCGGGCTCCCAGACGACCTCGGGGTTGTAGCCCACGCACGCCTGCTCGTAGCCATCCCGGCGGGGCGTGAGCACCGTTCCGTGGACGAGGCCGTCGAGCGCGAGGGCGGCGGCGTCGACGGCGGCTTCGCGCTGGTCGGGAGGTGAGGTCGAGTGGCTCATGGCGGCGAACGCTAAGGCACGGGCCGTCGCCGCCGTCGCCAGGAGTAGCGTCCGCGAGCGTGACGACGCCCGACGAGCGTCCCGGCTCCGGCTGGGACGAGATCGACTTGGCCGACAGCACGCTCGTGCGCGCGGGCGAGGAGTGGAACTCCGAGCTGCACCGGATCGCGGCCGAGCAGTACAACAAGGCCGCCGACGTGCTCGAGCTCGCGCCGGACCTGCGCGAGCGGCTGCGCGCGCCGCGCCGCTCGATGACGGTCAACTTCCCGGTCCGCCTCGACTCCGGCGAGGTCCGCAACTTCACCGGCTATCGGGTGCAGCACACGCTGACGATGGGACCGACGAAGGGCGGCCTGCGGTACGCGCCCGGGGTCTCGATGGGCGAGTGCGCCGCGCTCGCGCAGTGGATGACGTGGAAGTGCGCGCTCCTCGGGCTGCCCTACGGCGGCGCCAAGGGCGGCGTCCGCTGCGACCCCAACACGCTGTCGGCGGGGGAGATCGAGCGGATCACACGGCGCTTCGCCGTCGAGCTGATTCCCGTCATCGGGCCCGATCGCGACATCCCGGCGCCGGACATGGGCACCGGCGAGCGCGAGATGGCGTGGTTCTACGACACCTACTCGCAGTCGATGGGCCACGCGGTGCCGGAGATCGTCACCGGCAAGCCGCCCGTCCTCGGCGGCACCGAGGCGCGCAAGCCGGCGACCGGCCTCGGCGTCGTCTACGTCGCCGAAGCCGTCAGCGAGCGCCTCGGGCGGCCGTTGCGCGACCAGCGGGTCGTCGTCCAGGGCTTCGGCAACGTCGGCTCGACCGCCGCCGGCGAGCTGCACGCGATCGGCGCCAAGGTCGTCGCCGTCTCCGACTACACCGGCGGGATCGTCGATCCCGACGGGCTCGACATCCCAGCGGTGAAGGCCTGGATCGACGAGCACCGTGTGCTCGAAGGGTGCCCGCTCGGCGACCCGGTCGGGCGTGCCGAGGTGCTCGAGGTCGCCTGCGACATGCTGATCCCCGCCGCGCTCGAGCGCCAGATCACGATCGAGAACGCCGCGCGGATCCAGGCCACCGTGATCGTCGAGGCTGCCAACGGCCCGACGACGCCGGAGGCCGAGGCGGTCCTCGCCGCGCGTGACGTCCTGGTCGTGCCCGACGTGCTCGCCAACGCCGGCGGTGTGACCGTCAGCTACTTCGAGTGGGTACAGGACAACCAGCGCTACCTGTGGGACTTCGTCGAGATCCAGGAGCGGCTCAAGCGCCAGCTGCGCGCGGCGCTCGGGCGCGTCGTCGACAACGCCGACCGGCTCGGCGTCGACTGGCGTACGGCCGCGCTTGCGGTGGCGATCGAGCGCGTCGCCGAAGCTGCGCGCCTGCGCGCGATCTACCCCTGACGCTGCGCGTCAGTGGATGTCGTCGCCGGTCGCCGCCGGCGGCCGCGACTCTTCGGCCAGCGACGTCAGCGCCAGCGCGCCGCGAGCGGCGTCCTCGAGCACGTCGGTCGCCTCGTCGGCCGAGCGCGCGTAGAGCTCGACGAGCAGGTGAACGACGATCTTCTCGCCGTCGTGCTTGTGGAAGCGCACGTGGGTGAAGAACTCGCGCGTGCCGTGATCGCCGAAGGCGGCGAACGAGAGGTGGTCGCCGGCGTCGGGGCCGGAGCAGCTCTCGACCTCCTCGGCGTCGACGGTGACGGTGCAGGACGCGACCCACGGGGTCCCGGCGATCATCCGCTCCCAGCGGTCCTCGATCGGCTCGACGCGGCCGTTGGCGAAGCCGAGATGTGGCTGGTCGTGCATGCAGTCGAGGCACTGCACGACGGCCTCCTGCAGCTCGTCGACGACATCGGCGCGCTCACCGGTGCGCGCGTCGACCTTGTGGATGCCCTCGTAGTGCACCTGCACCTCGAGGTCGGTTGACCAGCAGCGGTAGCAGCGCAGCCAGGCGCGCGTTTCGACGGAGCCCTCCATGCTGCCCAGGATACGTCGTCCCTGGGGACGAAATCCTCAAATCCGCCGCAACGGGGCTTGCAGGCGCAGGACGAACCCCTGCCGGCGGCCAACTCCGCAGGCATGCGATTCACGCTTTCCCGCCTCCTTCCTCGCCGCCGGGCCAAGGCGCACGCGCGTCTGCCGGACGACCGCGCTCGGCTTTCGCTGGACCGCTCGGCGCTGCTGGCCGAGCTCGAGGTCTCGGTCCCGGCGCCGGAGCGAATCGTCACCTGGGACGCCGCGATTCGCGCGTCCGCGTCGTCCCGCGCCTAGCGGCGCGGCCCGCGTTCGGCGGTTCGCCGTGGTCAGCGCCTGAGCATGATCGCGACGACGGCGACCGCGAACCCGATCTGTCCGAAGCTGAGCGCCGTGCCGAAGTTGGCCGCGCCGAGCACAGCCGCGATCGCAGAGGTGACGACGAACGCGGCGACGATGATCGCGAGGTCACTGCGCCATGACGAGTGGTCGATGCCGGCCATTGCCGGCATCGTACGCCGCGCTGTGCTGAGGTGAGTCACGTGCGAGAGTTCGACGTCTGCCATCTCGGAACGGCGAACGTGATCTGCTGCCACGAGGTCGACGGCTACCTCGTCGATCCGGGGCCGGCGTCGAGCATCGAGCGACTGCTCGAGCAGATCGGCGATGAGCAGCCGCGAGGCCTGCTGCTCACGCACATCCACTTCGATCACGCCGGCGGGGCCGGCGCCCTGGTCCGCCGCTGGCCCGAGCTTCCGGTCTGGGTACACGAGCGAGGTGCTCCGCACCTGCACGACCCGTCGCGTCTTGTCCGCAGCGCTCGGCGAATCTGGCCCGACGACTTCGACCGGCTTTGGGGCGAGGTGGTCCCGATCCCCGAGCGCAACCTGCGCCCGCTCGTCGGCGGCGAGACGGTCGACGGCTTTCGCGTCGCCTACACGCCCGGGCACGCGATTCATCACGTGGCGTACCTGCATGAGGCCAGCGGCTCTGCTTACACCGGCGACGTCGCCGGCGTGCGGGTCGGCGACGGCCCGATCATGGTGCCGACGCCGCCGCCGGACATCGATCTCGAGGCCTGGCGGGCGTCGATCGCGACGATCCGCGACTGGGCTCCGCAGCGCCTGTGCCTGACGCACTTCGGCAGCTTCGAGGGCGACGTCGCCGAGCACCTGGCGACGCTGGGAGAAGCGCTGCTGCTGTGGGGCGAGATCGCCCGCCACACCGACGCGGCCGGGTACGCAGAGGCCGTGCGCCGGCGCGTCGGCGACGGGCCATACGCGGCCGCGACGCTCCAGGCGGCACCGCCCGAGACGCTCTGGGCGGGGCTCCGGCGCTACTGGGAAACAGCCGAGCCGTCGTGAGTTATCCTCGATCGGGCAATGTCGGCCACGATCGAGCTTCCCCGCCTGGCAGGGCCTCGTTCCGGCCACGGAGGGCCGTGGCGGGTGATCGTCCGCAACGACGATCACAACACGTTCGACAGCGTCGCCGAGGCGCTGTCGAACACGATCCCCGAGATCACGCTGGCACAGGGCTACGCGATCGCCGACCGCGTCCATCGCTCGGGGCTCGCGATCGTCTGGTCGGGCGACGAGGACCACGCGGTCAGCTACTGGGAGCAGCTCGTGGAGGCCGGGCTGACGATGGCCCCGCTCGAGCAGGGATAGCGCGATGGCCGCCGCTCGACCCCGCGCCGGTCGAGTCTCTGAGCCGCGGTCGCGGCGATGAGCGCCGGGCGGGCGCCGAGTACCGACACTCGCGGCCGCGCGCTGCGCGAGCGCGAGCTCCTGCGGCGCTATCACCTCGACGGCGACCGCGCCGCGCGCGATCAGCTGGCGGAGGAGATGCTGCCGCTTGCGCGTGCGCTGGCCAGCCGCTACTCGGGCCGCGGCGAGCCTCTCGACGACCTCGTCCAGGTCGCCTGCATCGGGATCATGAAGGCGATCGACGGCTTCGACCTCACGCGCGAGGTCCGCTTCTCGTCCTACGCGACGCCGACCGTGCTCGGCGAGATCAAGCGCCACTTCCGCGACAAGACCTGGGCGATGCGGGTTCCGCGCGGGTTGCAGGAGATGCAGCTCGTCGTCGCCCGAGCGCGCGACACGCTGACGACGACGCTCGGGCGCTCACCCAACGTGCAGGAGCTGGCCGACGCGGTGGGGGCGCCGTTCGAGGAGGTCCTGCTGACGATCCAGAGCCAGGACGCTCGCCGCACCCGTTCGCTCGAGGAGCCGGTGGGGGAGGACATGACGCTTGCGGATGCGGTCGGCGACCGCGACCCTGACCTCGCGCGGGCCGAGATCCGCGTGCTGCTCGACGGCGCGCTCAACGTGCTCACCGAGCGCGATCGCGAGGTGCTGCGGCTGCGCTTCGCCGATGACCTCACGCAGACCGAGATCGCTGAGCGGATCGGCGTCAGCCAGATGCAGGTGTCACGACTGATCCGTCAGTCGCTGGCGCGTCTGCGGATGGACATCGACCGCCCGCAGTCGCGCAGCGGCGCGGCCTGACGCCGAACCGCGGTCAGCCGCCGTTGGCGGCCGCGTGCTCGATCGCGCCCGTGGCCACGAGGTCACTCCACTGGTAGAGGACCGGGACCTGGAACCAGCTCGAGTGGATCACGCGGAAGTCGATGAACTCCTGCCCGCCCCAGTAGCGCTCCCAGTCGAGCTTGTGCTCGAACGTCGCGGTCTGGAGGAACTTGTAGCGGTCATCGCGGAAGCGAAAGACCTCATACGACGTGGCCCCGTACTGAAGGGCGACCGGCGCGATTACGCCCAGCGCGGCCTCGAGGCCGTCGCCGCGGAAGCCGGTCGCGTACCAGGGCACGTGAACGACGCCGGCCATCAGCGCGCCACCTTCGTCGCGGGTGTGCTCGCGCGGGTCTGAGCCTGCGCGATCGCGGTGCCGGGAGCCGTGTCCTTCATCGCCTGGATCCTAGAGAGTTCGCGCCGCCGGCGGCCTCGCGCCATCGGCCGGCTAGTCGCGCACGCCGGCGCGGCGGAACCACGCCAGCAAGCTGACCACGGCGACGAGCTCGAGGCCGATGCCGAGGCCGAGGAAGGCGCCGAACGAGTGGATGTTGCGGACCAGCCAGCCGAAGTTCTGCCCGAAGAAGCCCGTGATGAACGTGATCGGGAGGAAGATCGTGCCGACGACGGTCAACCGGTAGACGACGACGTTGAGCCGGTTGGACTGGGCCGAGAGGAAGAGGTCGTGCAGGCTCGTCAGCACGTCGCGGAAGGTCTCGAGGCTGTCGCCGATCCGCAGCAGATGGTCGTAGACGTCGCGGTAATAGTCGTGGGCCACGTCGGAGCGCAGCCCGGGAACGCGATCCATGAAGTCGCCGGCGCCGGCGAGCATGTCGCGCATCGGCCCGACGACCCGTCGAAGATCGGCAAGCCTGCGGCGCAGTGCGACGACGGCGCCGATGTCGAATTCGCGGTCCGCTCGGACGACGCGATCCTCGAGCCCGTCGATCTCGTCCTCGAGCCGCTCGAGCAGCGGGAAGTACGAGTCGGTCAACGCATCGATCACGCGGTAGACGGCGTACTCCTCGGCCGTCGGGTCGAGCCCCTCGATCCGCTTGCGCGCCCCCAGCAGTGAGGCGCAGTCGTCGTGGCGAAGGGTCACGAGCATCTCGCCGTGGACGACGAGATGGACCTCGACCAGGGCGTCCCGCTCGACCCCGTAGAACACGATGTGCAGGCAGTTCTCGTAGTCGTCGAGCTTCGGCCGCTGGTCGAAGTGCTCGAGGTCCTCGACGAGGATCTCGTGCAGCGAGAGCATGCTCGCGAGCTCCTCGACCTGCGCGGTCGTCGGGTGCATCAGGTCGAGCCAGAAGAACTCCCCGGCCGCACGCAGACGATCGATCTCGGCGCTGTCGATCGTGTCGAGTACCTGCACCGCCGCGGACCGTAGTCGCGGCCGAGGACGGTGTCGTCAGGGAGCTGCGGCGCCGCCGCCGGGAGCGGCCGGCGTTGTCGTCGTCGGTGTCGTCGGCGCCGTCGTGGCCGGTGGGCTCGTCGGAGCCGGTGTGGCCGCCGGCGCGGTCGGGCCGTCGGTCGTGCGGGTGCTCTTGAGCCGCAGTCTGCGCTTCGCCGGCGTCCAGGCGTAGCTGCGCCGCACGAGCTCGGCCGGGCAGCAGACGGCGTCGCCGGCGGCGTAGCGGGGTGAGCCGATGACGAGCGCCGGGCCGGCGCCGACCGCGACCGTCGCCCGCCTCAGGCGCTGGCTGCGATAGATGACGTGCAGCCTGCCGCTGGCGGAGCCGTCGCTGGAGAGGACGTAGACGGCGATCGTTCCGGCCGTTCCTCCCGACAGCAGCGGCACGATCGCGTCGGTCTTGCCGTCGCCGGTGAGGTCGGCGAACAGCGGCTTCGGGTCGACGACCGCGTTTCCGGAGCGAAGGCGCTGCTTGATCGCAGGCGTGGTCCCCGCGTCGGCGAGCAGCGCCGAGCGGAACGTGCGCTGCAGCTTCGACGGCGCAGCGGTCGCCGAAGGCGCGCCGAGGAGGACGGCGATGCCGGCGACGACGGTTGCCGAGCGGAGCGTCATCGTGGCTGATGCTCGCACAGCTCGGCGGACGAGCACGAGCCCGCCCGTCAGCTGCGCGGAGGCCCGAGCAGCGGCATCAGCCGCGTGCGCTCCGATGCGAGCGCGCGCAGTTCGCGCTGGAGCTCGTCCCAAGCGTCGACCTCGACGTCTTCGTACCGACGGCCGACGAGGCCACGGAGGTCGTCGAGGTAGATGCTCCAGGCCTCGCGCTCGCGCTCGGCGAGCTCCCCGAGGCGGCGCTCGGTGTCGTCTGGGGCGTAGATCGTCATCGAAGTCACCTCCTCGCGGCGGGCAGTGATGATCACTCTAACCGCGCTCTCGGCCCACTCGCCGTGCGGCCTTCCGCTCAGCCCGCGTCGAACGGTGCCGGGACGGCGAAGGGCAGCTCGACGATCTCGCCGGTGAGCCCGTGGTCACCGACGGTGACCACGGTGCCCGGAGGCGCCTCGCGACGCACCAGTGCCAGTGCGATCGGCCCGAGCGCGGGGGAGACGACGGTGGTCCCGAGCCGGCCGACCTGGCGCTCGCCGTCGGTCAGCGCCATCCCGGGCGCGGCCGGCGCGGAGAGCCGCAGCCCGCGCAGGTGCCGGTTCGGCTTGCCCTTGTAGTGCAGCCGGGCGACGGTCTCCTGGCCGACGTAGCAGCCCTTGGTGAAGCTGACGGCGCGCTCGTTGAGGCCGGCCTCCTGTGGGATCACCGAATCGTCGATGTCGACGCCGTAGCGCGGGCGCCCGTGCTCGACGCGGACGATGTCGGCGGCGCTCTCGTCCGCGTCGACGGCGCCGGCAGCCCGCAGCGCGCCGGCCACGGCGCCGGCGTCGGCCGTGTCGGCGATGACGTCGACACCGGCGTCGGTCGCGACGAGCAACACGGGCCGGCCGGCCAGCTCGGCGGGCATGTTGGCGTGCTCGGACTCAGGCAGTGTCTCGGCGCCCGCGATGCGACGAGCGCCAGGGCCGATCAGCGACCACTGCGAGGTCTCGAGCGTGCGCTTGTACAGCGTCACGTCATGGCCGAGCGAGAAGCGCCGGATCAGGTCGAAGAGCGCCTGCAGCGCGACGCGCTCGGTGTCGAGCAGCAACGCTTCGCCGAGCGGCGTGGGGCCGGGCGGGTCGCGGACGTCGAGCACGCGGACATCGCCGAGCATCTTGCCCTTGTGGGTGAGGAAGGCGGCGTAGACGCCGGTGCCCTCGCTCAGGGCTTCCACGTCGTTGGTGACCTGGCCGTTGAGGAACGCCTTGCGGCCGCCGCCCGTCAACGCGAGCCGGCCTCGGTCGGAGTGATCGACCAGCAGCGTTTCCACGTAGAGGAGGCTAATGGGTAGCTGGATTGAAGAAATCTTTTGGCATGACTAAACTTTCCCTGGTGCAACGCAGCTCTACGCGCGGATCTACGGCGGATCAGGCCTGATGCAGGCGACGGCCGTCGAGGCCGCGGTCATCGCACTGCGCGAGCCGCTGCCCCCGAGCGAGCTGCAGCAGCTCCGCGAGCGCGGCCGTCTGCGGGCGACGCTGACCGTGATCGGGCCGGCGTTCGTGGCCTGCATCGCCTACGTCGATCCGGGCAACTTCGCGACCAACATCGCCGGCGGGGCCAAGTACGGCTACCTGCTGCTGTGGGTGCTGCTGGCGGCGAATCTGATGGCGATGCTGATCCAGAACCTGTCGGCGAAGATCGGCATCGCGACCGGCAAGAATCTGCCAGAGCTCTGCCGCGAGCACTTTCCCAGGAGAGCGTCGTTCGGCCTCTGGGTGCAGGCCGAGCTGATCGCGATGGCGACCGACCTGGCGGAGTTCGTCGGTGCCGCGATCGCGCTGAACCTGCTGTTCGGCGTGCCGCCGTTCGTCGCCGGGCTGATGACGGCGGTGCTGGCGTTCGCGATCCTCGCGCTGCAGAATCGCGGCTACCGCCGCTTCGAGCTCGTGATCGTCGGCTTTCTCGGAATCATCCTGCTCGGCTTCCTCTACGACACGGCGCGGATCGGCTTCGACCTCGGCCCGGCGGCGAAGGGCTTCATTCCGCACTTCTCCGGCACCGACAGCGTCCTGCTCGCGACGGGGATCCTCGGCGCCACGGTGATGCCGCACGTCATCTACCTGCACTCGGCCCTGACGCAGGGACGGATCGTGCCGCGCGACGAAGCCGAGAAGCGAATCCTGCTGCGCTTCCAGCGCGTCGACGTGACCGTCGCGATGACGCTCGCCGGGCTCGTCAACATGTCGATGCTGATCATCGCCGCGTCGCTGTTCCACGGCGCGGGACTGACCGGCGTCGACAGCATCGAGGGTGCTCATGAGCAGTTCGGGCGGCTCGTCGGCGGCGGCGCGGCGCTGGCGTTCGCGCTTGCGCTGCTGGCGTCGGGCATCGCCAGCTCGAGCGTCGGCACATACGCCGGCCAGGTCGTCATGCAGGGGTTCATCGCGCGGCGGATCCCACTCGGGCTGCGGCGTGCGATCACGATGCTGCCGGCGCTGGTCGTCCTCGCGATCGGCCTCGATCCGAGCAAGGCGCTCGTCTACAGCCAGGTCGCGCTGTCGTTCGGGATCCCGTTCGCGCTGATCCCGCTGGTGATGCTGACCCGCCGTCGCGACGTGATGGGCTCGCTCGTCAATCGCACGCTGACGACGGTCGTCGCGTCGATCGTCGCGGCCCTGATCGTCGGCCTCAACATCTTCCTGATCTACGAGACGATCTTCAACTGAGCGGCGGCGCCGCCCGCCCGGCGTTTCATGCCGCCTTCTCGGTAGTCTCCGCCGCAGTGGCACAGCTCGCCGAGACATTCCAGACGATCGTCGATTCGCTGCCCGACGACTGGTCGGGGCTCGATCTCGACCTGCGGATCGCCGACGAGGAGCGCTACGTGCAGGCAGCGACCTTCATGGTCATCTGCAACCCGCAGCCGTACTCGCGTCACGACTGGCATTGGCGCATCCGCTGCGCGCACCGCTTCGGCTCGGCCGCCGCGCCGTCGGCGGTCCACACCTCGCTGAAGCTGCTCGACGACGCCCGCATCGAGGGTGAGCTGGTGCTCCGCAACATCACGAGCGGGCGGGTCGAGGTCGTCCCGACGTGGGGGCGGCCCGAGTCGTTCCGCCAGGAGTTCCGCCGCATCCGCGCGCAGTGAAGGTGGCCGCGGTCGTTCCCGACCTGCTGTTCGGCTCCAAGGTGGCGGCGATGCTCGAGCAGGCGGGCCATGAGGTGACGCTCGGCGGTGCGTTCGAGGACGCCGACGCGATCGTCGTCGACCTGACGGCCGGCGGTGTCGACATCGAGGCGATCGGGCGTTCGGCGACGCCGACGATCGGCTTCTACGCGCACGTCGAGCCCGCGGTCCGCGACGCCGCGCTCGCGGCGGGCTTCGACGTCGTCGTCCCGCGCTCGCGCTTCGCGCGCGAGGGCGCCGTGCTGGTCGAGCGGCTCGTCGGCTAGCTATCGCGCCGGCAGCGGCGGGAACATCCGCTCGACGTCGGGTGCGCGGCCGACGATTCCCGCACGCGCCTCCCAAGCGGCCCAGCGCCGCAGCGCGGGGCGATCGAGCACCCCGATCTCGCCGTCGGCGCCGACGAAGCCGGCCTCGACCCGCGGAAGCTCGGCTCGCAGCGCGGCCTCGCGCCGCGGAGACACGCGGTCGAGCTCGAGTTGCAACGCGGCTTCGGGATCTTGAAGCTCTTCCGCGTAGCCGCGCGTGATCGCCGCGATCGCGGCGCGCGCGACGGCAGGCTGCTCGCGCAGGACGCGGCCCGTCGTCGTCAGCACGAGCTCGGGGTAGCGGGGAGCGTCAGCGAAGTCGACGCGCTGCGCCGTCGCGAAACGCCCGTGCGCGCGCAGCGCCGCACGGGCGCGATCGGCCGACGGCAGCTGGGTGATCGCCATCACACCGACGACGTCGGTGCCGCGCTCGCGCGCGATCGCGAGGTCGTGGATGTCGAGCACGGCGAACGTCGCGCTGCCGGAGCGCAGTCGCCGCAGGCCGGTGACCGGTGTCGTGCCGGGCCGGATCTGCAACCGAACTCCCTCGGCGTCGTCGTAGCCGCGGGCCGCGGCGACGTAGATGCCGACCTCGGCCGCGGACGGGGAGCCGTCGAGGATCAGGGTGGCCGACACGTTCGGACGGTCGACGCCGGTCGTTCCACAGCCCGTCAGCGCCGCGGCGACGGCGGCGAGGACTGCGAGCAGCGCCGCCGTGCGAGCCATCGCGCGCTGAGTCTAGGCCGGAGACCGCGGGCGCGCGATGGCTCGGGACGGCGCTACTGCGCGGGCCAGGCGACGTCGACGACGAGCTCGACCGTCTCGCTCGTCCTGATCGCCCCGAACAGGTGGCTGACCGGCGGGATTGCCCACTCCGTCTGGTTGATCGCCACCTGCCCGCGAATCCGGCCGCCGGATCTGTGCAGCGTGAACTCGATCGGCCGCGTGACCCCGACGAGCGTCAGCTCGCCGCCGACGACGACGTCGTCGCCCGTGTCCGCGACGCGCTCGGAGCGAAAGCCGATCGGCGCGTGACCGATCATCTTCGTGATCGTCTTGGTGATCGACTTCCTCGGGCCTTCGCGGACCGGGTCGGAGCCCTTGAGCAGGCGATACCGCCCCTGGTCGAGATCGGCGGTGAAGCCGATCGCCGAGACCTGCTCGGCGTCGTCCACGTCGACGTCGGCGTTCCACGCGCCGAGGTCGATGACGAGATCGTGTGCGAGGAAGCTCACAGGGCCCTCGACGGCGACGCGGATCTCGATCGCGCCGTCGTCAGGGCCCAGCGCAATGGTGCCCGAGCTGAGCATGTGTTCTCCGATGGGATGTCTGGTGGTAACGGGGTGAGGCGGCTTCGCGCGCCGGATGGGTCAGGCGACCGATCGGGCGTTGGGCGGGTCCATCATGCCGCCGTCGATGCCCCACGCCGTGATCCACGTCGGGACGATCTTGACCCACTTCGGCCCGCAGAACGGGGCCAGGTCCTCGCCGCCCTCGGGGACGATCTCGGCGCGCCCGCGGAACGAGACGCCGGTCGGCGGATCGACGATCCTGCCCGCGGCGATGTCCTCCGGATCGGGCCGCGTGTAGTGGTCGATCGTGACGGCGACGCGCTCCTCGTGTTCGAGGTTTCGCAGCCAGAAGCGCTCCTGTCCACGGCCGGGCAGGTTGGCCAGCGAGATCTTCGTCACGCCCTCCTCGGGGTCGAAGAAGAAGCCGACCGGCACCACGTACGGCGCGCCGGATGACGTGACGGTCGCGAGCCGGCAGACGGCACCGTCGTTGCTGACGAGAAATGCTGTCTCTTTGTCGGTAAAGGGGGATTCGCTCATCTGTGCGCGCTCCTTGGTGATCAAACGTTGAGGGGTTGACGGGGTGGGGTCGGCATCAGGTGCTCTCGGCGCGATGCCGCGCGACGATCGCCGACAGCGTCACGGCGATCACGAGCGCCGACCCGTAGAAGACGTTGTTGATCCAGTCGGCGACGCCGGCGAGGTTGAGGCCGTTGATCGTGAAGGCGAGGAAGAAGATCGCCAGCAGGGTCCCGGGGATGTTGAAGCGCCCGGGGCGGATCGCCGTCGCGCCGAGGAACGGCGCCGTCAGCGCGGGCAAGAGGTAGTTGGAGCCGTTGCTCGGGTCGCCGTTGCCGTTGCGGGCGACGATCAGCGCCCCGGCGAGGCCTGCGAAGAAACCCGAGATGACGAAGGCGCGAAAGACGATCGTGTCGATGCGCAAGCCGACGAGCCGTGCCGCGGTCGGGTTCGAGCCGACGAAATGCATGTGCCGGCCGAGCGGCGTCTGGCCGAGGAGGTAAGCGACGAAGAGCGCCACTCCGATCAGGATCCAGGTGGTGGGCGGGATGCCGAGCCAGGTCCCCGAGCCCAGCTTGACGATGTTCGGCGAGATGTTCGTGACGATCGTCGCCCCGCTCGTATAGAGCTGGACGAGCCCGATGATGATCGTCATCACGCCGAGCGTCCCGATCAGGGCGTTGATCCGCGCCTTCGCGACGAGGAACCCGTTGATCGCGCCGACGACGGTGCCGATGACGAGGCCCGAGCAGATCGCCGGCACGAGCGCCCACCCATGCTTCGACATCGTCGCCGCGACGGCGATCTGCGCCATCCCCGCCGTGGCACCGACGGAGACGTCGAACTGGCCGACGACGAGCGGCACCATCGAGCCGAGCGCGAGAATCGCGACGACGGACTCGTTGCTGAGGACGTTGCGGATGTTCTGAGCCGTGGGGAACGTCGCCGCGGTGCTGGGGAGCACCGTGAACAGCACGAGCACGGCGGCGAACAGCCCGAGCAGCATGAACCGCTCGAGGTTCCACAGCACGGTCGCGCGCTCGAGCGAAGGTCGCCGCCGGCGCGTCTGCGGTTGATCCGAGGACGGGGCGCGCTCGGTGGTGTCGGTAAGGGTCACGTTGGTTCCAGGTCGTGGGGGAAGGACAACCGCGCCAGACGCGACGCGTCGATCTCCGGCTGGCGGAGCTCGGCGACGATGCCGCCGCTCGCGAGCACCAGCACGCGGTCGCAGTTGGTGGCGAGCTCTTCGAGGTCAGACGAGGCGAGCAGGACGCCGGCACCGCCGTCGGCCGCCGCGCGGATCAGCCGGTGCAGCTCGTGCCGCGCGCCGACGTCGACGCCCTGCGTCGGCTCGTCGAGCAGCAGCAGCTTGGGCGCCGTGCGCATCAGGCGGGCGATCACGACCTTCTGGCGGTTGCCACCCGACAAGGTCATGATCGGCTGGCGGTCCGACGAGGTCCGGATCAGGAAGTCGGCGATGCTCTGCTGCGCGTCGGCGGCCTCCTCGGAGTGCCGCAGGCGCAGACCCCGCCAGAAGCGGCCGACGTCGGTCGCCGAGAGGTTCTCGCGCACGTCGAGCTGGCCGAAGATCGCGTCAGCGTCACGGTTCTCCGGCAGATACGCCACGCCGGCCCGGATCGCGGCGAGGATGTCGCCACGGGCGATCTCGCTCCCGGCCACGTGCACGCTGCCGGCACGCTGCGGCACGACGCCGGCGATCGCCTTCAGCAGGCGTGAGCGCCCCGACCCGACGAGCCCGGCGATGCCGACGACCTCTCCGGGCCGGACCTCGAGCGCGACGTCGTGCAGCGGGCCGCCGGCGAGGCCCGACACCGTCAGGACGGGCTCGGTCGCGTCGGTCGCGGCGGCCTGGGGGACCGGGGGCTGCTCGAGCTCGCGGCCGACGATCTGTTCGACGAGATCTGCCTTCGTCATGCCTCCGAGCGGCCCGGAGCGCACGACCCGGCCGTCGCGCAGGACTGTGACGTCGTCGGCGACGAAGAGGATCTCGTCGAGGCGGTGGCCGACGAACAGCACCGCCCCGCCATCGTCCGCACAGCGCCTCGCCATGTCGAGGACGAACTGCGCCTCGCTCGGCGGCAGCGACGCAGTCGGCTCGTCGAGGATGAGGACGGGCGCGCCGGCGTCCTCGCCCTGCGCCTGGTGCGCGCGCGCGATCGCGATCATCGTCCGCTGAGCCGCGCTGATCGCCGCGAGCGGCGCGTCCAGGGGCGCGCGGATGTGGAACTTCTCAAACGCTTCCTCGCAGCGCGCGTTGACCTCGCTCCAGCGGATCTTGACTCCAGCGACGGTCGGGTAGCTGGTCCCGATTGCGAAGTTCTCGGCGACCGTCATCGTCGGGAAGATCGCGAGATCCTGATGCACGAACGAGAGGCCCTCGTCGCGTGCCCAGCCCGGTGTGATCGCTCCCGCCGCGATGGTGCGCCCGCCGACGCTGAGCGTGCCTTGGTCGGCCTGGTAGACGCCGGCCAGGATCTTGATCAACGTCGACTTGCCGGAGCCGTTGGCGCCGACCAGGCAGTGAACCTTGCCCGGCCGGACGTCCAGCGATGCGTCGATGAGCGCCGGTACGCCGGCGAAGGCCTTCGAAACGCCCCGCAGCCGGAGCGCTGCTCCGGCTGCGGGGGCCTCTACCTGCGTGACAGTCAGCGCAGGCCCCACGTCTTCTTGTAGATCGCCTTGAAGTTGACCGGACCCTGGTAGGTCTTGCCCTTCGCGGGGAGGTTGTGCGTCTTGTCGACCAGCTGGAAGCCGATTCCCGGATCGGCCGTCTTGACCTTGTGGAAGACGCGGTTGATCGCGTCGACGCTCGCGTAACCGACCCACGTCGTCGATGTGCCGACACATGCGTTCTGGACTCGCCCGGCGCGGATCAGCTCGAGGTTGGCCTGGACACATTCGCCGCCCATCACCTGGTACCGCTTGCCGCTCGCCTGGATGGCGCCTGCGCCGAGGGTGATCACCGCGTCGTAGGGGAACGCGAGCGCGTTGACGGTCGGGTTCTGCAGCAGCGCCGACTGAACCTTGTTCGCGAGCCCGGGGCCGAGATCGGTCGTGACGAAGCTGGAGCGGACGAAGCTGCATGCGGGGCAGTACTTCTTGAGCGACGTCTCGGTCGCCGTGACCTGCGGG
>DASRHW010000108.1:0-5415 GCA_035650375.1 Solirubrobacteraceae bacterium
CATGTCCTCGCCCTCATCGACAAGCTCCCGCGCGCCTTGCTCGTCGCTGCTCGCGTGACGCCACTGAGCGGCCAAGCGGGCACCGGCCTCGAGCTGGCGATACTCGCGCCCGACGGCGGCGAAGCGCTCCCGGTCCGAGACCACCTCGGGGTCGGACATCTGGCGCTCCAACTCGGCGAAGCGCTGCTCGATCTGCTCCACAAGTCCCTCGATCACGGCGACCGAGAGTACTCGCGCGGGGTGGCTAGGCCACCACTTCCATGCCGATCATCTCTTCGGGCGTCGCCGCCATCGGATCCTCGACGGCGAGCACGGCGTCGAGCGCGGCGATCGCGACCGCAAGCTGGTCGAGGTCGGGCTCACGCGTCGTCAGCTTCTGCAGCTGCATCCCGGGCCACATCAGCGCGCGGACCCAGGGCCGGCGGCGGTTCTTGCCGGCGAACTTGATGATCTCGAACGAGATACCGGCGATCAGCGGCACCCCGATGATCCGTGTGAGGAAGAGGAAGTACCAGGCGGGCAGCCCGATCGGCGCGAAGACGAAGATCGCGACGATCATGACGATCAGCAGGAAGCTCGTGCCGCAGCGCGGGTGCAGGCGAGAGAAACGCTGCGCGTTCTCCGGCTCGAGCGGCAGGCCCGCCTCGTAGCAGGAGATCGTCTTGTGCTCGGCGCCGTGGTACTCGAAGACGCGGCGCAGGTCGCGCAGCCGCGACAGCAGCAGCAGATAGCCGAGGAAGATGGCGGTGCGCAGCACGCCTTCGACGAGCCAGAACAGCAAGGACGAGCCGAGCTCGTCCTTGATCAGGCTCGTCAGGCCGACCGGCAGGAGGAAGAACAGGCCGATCGCGAAGACGAGCGCGACGACGATCGTCCCGAACCACATCGCGCCCGAGATCTCCTCCTCTTCCTCGGGCAGCTGCGCGTTCGCGGAGAGGCCGAGCGCCTTGAAGCCGATCGCGAGCGACTCGCCGAGCGCGACGACGCCGCGCACGATCGGGAGCCGCAGCAGCCGGTGGCGCTTGAGCACCGACGTCAGCGGAAACGAGTGGATCTCGATCTCGCCGAGCGGGACCTCCCCCGCCTCGAGCCCGTCCGGGCGGAGCTGTTCGACACTCGGCGCGCGGACCGCGACGGCCCAGCTCGAGACGCCGCGCATCATCACGCCTTCGAGCACCGCCTGACCACCGACGGGAGCGTCGCGCTGTGCCTCGAGCCTGCCCGGGGCGTCGCGCGCCATGAGGGCTAGTGGCCGGGCTTTGCCTTGGCCGCTGCCTGGCGGCGCTTGAACCGCTCGACGCGACCGCCGGTGTCGACCAGCTTCTGCCGGCCCGTGTAGAACGGGTGGCAGTTCGAGCAGATCTCGACGTTGATCGAGGCCTGCGTCGAGCGCGTCGTGAACTCGTTGCCGCAGGTGCAGCGAACGTGCGACTCGATGTATTCGGGATGGATCTCGGTCTTCATGAGCGACATCGCAGTGTAGTTGCACGCCCCGCCGCCGACGGCGCTAGAGCGGGCACACCCGCACGATCGGGACGTTCCGGCCCGCGACCTCGTCGACGACGTTGGCCGGGTCCAACTGGATCGTGAGCTTGCCGGCCGCCAGGCAGGACGGAGCATCGATCGTCACCAGGCGCTGCTGGCCACCGGCGAGGCCGGCAATCGAGATCGGGGTGCGGCGGTCGCCGACCACGAGTAGGACGCCGAACGGCCCGGCGGCGCCGAGGCCGGCATTGCGGACGACGAGCGAGTAGCGGGCGACGCTCGGGCTGACGGCGACCGCGGTGAGCGAGCTCAGGCGCAGGTCCGGACGCGGATCGGGCTCGATGCATTCCTTCGTCGTCCGCTGTGCCGAGCGGACGAGCGCCCCGACCTTGTCGTACCAGCGGAACCGCACGACCGCCCGGTACGAGGCGGGCGCCTCGAGCCCGTCGACGACCTTCGAGAAGACGAAGCCCGGAACGCGCGGGCGCGACGCGTGCCAGATGCCCCACTTGGGCGCCTCGACCCGCTGCCACTTCGCGGTCGAGTCGCGACGGCTGTAAAGGTCGAACCGCATCCGCATCCGCCAGGTCTTCGCCACGAGCGGCATCGAGCCGGAGAAGACCGCGGACCGGTCTGTCGTGGTCAGCGCCGTCTGGCAGGAGTCGAGCGTGGCGCGCAGGGGCGTCACCGGCGTGGGCGCCGGCACAGGCGTCGTCGTCGTCGGCGGCGGCGTCGTCTGGGCGAGCGCCGACGACCCGCCCGCGAAGGCGGCCAGCACAGTGCCGGCGGTGAGGAGGAGGCGTCGCATCCGTCGCTCCATGAACCCCGCTCCGGCGCATGAGTTTCGCCGGTCGCTGCCGCCGGCGGCGGCCGCTACCCGAGTGGGCGCTTCAGCTCAGGATCGACGTTGGCGTGGTGGGAGAGCGCCGCGGCGCGCGCGCCGGCCTCCGAGGACTGTCCGACGTCGAGCCAGCCACACTCGCAGACCGCGGCGAAGTACCGGGCGAACGGCTCCGGGTCGCCGGGCAGCGGGCGGACGTCGTGCACCTCCACCGAATGCGCGTCGTGTCGACGCAGACGACCAAATACACCCATAAAATGATGCTTACCAGAGGCCGCTCCGAACACCGCACCGCACGCCGACAATGTCACGGCGATCCGCCGAAACCGCCGGTGAAAGGCTCACGTGACCCGGTATCGCGGCCCGGCGCCGCCTTCGGGCACCGTCAATCGCCCGCCCTTGGCGGTGATCGCGCCGCACTGCACGCAGTTGGCGGCGTTGACGATCAGATCGACCTCACCGGACTCGCTCGCGCCGTCTTCGTCGATCTCGTACACGCCCGCGGGGCACATCCAGCGCCAGGTCTCGGCGACCGCGCGCGGCACGCGCCGCTGGACGCGGATGTGGCTCGGGGCGTCGTCGCGCGTCGCGTTGCCGCTGACGTAGACCGACGACAACTTGTCGAACACATAGCTGCCGTCCGGGCTCGGGTAGCGGTCCTTCGTCGAGCCGACGAACATCGCCGTCTCGTCGTCGCGCCGCCACGGCCGGCGACGACCGGGAAACCTGCCCTTGGTCGCGATCATCGCCTGCACGAGCGGCGCGCCTCGGAGCAGGCCGCGCTGGAGCGGCTGGCGCGCGTTGCGAACCTGCCACAGCTCACGGCCGATGCTCGACTCCTCGACCGCCCGCTCGTAGGACGCCAGGTCGCCGTCGTCGCGCAACGCGGCGTAGATCGCCTCCGCCGCCAGCATCCCCGAGCGGATGCTGTGGTGAAGCCCCTTCAGCGCGACGGTGTCGACCATCCCGGCGGCGTCGCCGACGATCAGCGCGCCCGGCATCGTCAGCTTCGGCATCGACCAGTAACCACCGCCGGGCAGCGCCTTGGCACCCCAGGCGACCCGCTCGCCGCCCTCGAGGATGCCGCGCACCAGCGGATGTGTCTTGAACAGCTGCAGCAGGTCGTGGGCCGAGGTCGTCGCGTCGGCGTAGTCGAGGTCGAGGACGAAGCCGATCGAGACGAGGTCGTTGCCCTCGGCGTCGCGCATCGGGTAGATCCAGCTGCCGCCGATCTGGCCGTACCTCGCCGACAGCCGCAGCGGCCATGGCCCGAGCGTGTGGATCACGCGGTCAAGCGGTCGCGCGACCCTCCAGACCTCTTTGACGCCGAGCTCCCAGACCTGTGGCTCGCGACCCTCGCCGAGGCCGAACTCACGGATCGCCGCGCCGGTCAGGTGCCCCCAGCAGCCCTCCGCGAGGACCGTGACGCGCGCCGCGATGTCGGTCCCCGGCTCGAAGTTCGCCAGCGGTTCGCCATCCCGGCCGCGGCCCTTGTCGCCCGAGCGGACACCGCGGACGACGCCGTCGGCGACGAGCAGCTGGGAGGCGGCCGTCTCCGTCAGGACGTAGGCGCCGGCCTCCTCGGCGCGCTGCTGCTGAAAGCGCCCGAGCGCCGCGACCGACACGACCTCGTTGCCGTGGTTCCGAAACGGCGGCGGCACTGGGACGCGCACCGCCCGCTTCGCCGTCGGCAGCAGGTAGACGGCCTCCTTGCGGACCTCGCCGAACGCGAAGCCCGCGGCGCGCCAGTCCTCGCGGCCGGCATCCGGGAAGAGCTCCAGCAACGGCTCCGGGCGCATCACCGCGCCCGACAGGCCGTGGCCGCCGCACGCCGCCGCCTTCTCGATCACCGCGACCGGCACCTCGCCGAGCGACTCGGCCAGCGCGGGGTCGTCGTCGAGCAGCTGCAGCAGCCGGTTCGCGGTCGCGAGGCCCGCGGTGCCGCCGCCGACGATCGCGACGCCGACGTCGACGCGATCCGCGTCGACGTCGAGCTCGCGCCTGACGAACTCGCCCTGCGTGTCTATCGGCGGCGGGTACGCCGCCGGCGCGATGCCCTCGCCGCGACCGGTCACGACGATGCGTGCCCCGAGTCGCGGCAAGTCACCACTAGCTCTTCCTCGCCTTCACAGCCTCGGTCAGCTTCGGCAGGATCTTGTTGAGGTCGCCGACGATCCCGAGGTCGGAGAACTCGAAGATCGGAGCGTTCGCGTCCTTGTTGATCGCGACGATGTTCTCCGAGCCCTGCATGCCGACCTTGTGCTGGATCGCTCCTGAGATGCCGACGGCGACGTAGAGCTTCGGCGCGACGGTCTTGCCGGTCTGGCCGATCTGCCCCGCGTACGGATACCAGCCGGCGTCGACGACGGCCCGCGTCGCGGCGACCGCACCGCCGAGCGCGTCGGCGAGTGCCGCGCAGAGCTCGAAGCCGGCGGCGGCGCCAAGGCCGCGGCCACCGGCGATCAGGATGTCGGCGTCCTCGATGTCGAGGTCGGCACCGCGCTGCTCGCCGCGGCGGATCATCCGCGCCCGCTGCGAGTGCGCAGACAGCACTACGTCGACGTCGATGACCTCCGCCGCGCCGGCGCCGGTCTCGACGGCCTCGAACGCGTTCAGGCGACCGATCACGATGCCGCGATCGCGGTAGCGCGAGGTCGAGATCGACGAGTCGCCGAGGATCGGGCGCTCGGCCTCGAGCCTGCCGTCGACGACGTTGACGGCGGTCACCTCCATCGTCACGCCGGCGTCGAGGCGCGCTGCCAACCCGGCGCCGATCTCGAAGCCGAGCAGGCCGCCGCCGAACAGCGCGTAGTCGTAGCCGCCGGAGTCGAACAGCGCGACCATCGCGTCGACGACCGGCTGCGCGAGCCCCTCCGGCGCTTCGACGCGAAACACCTTGACGGCGCCGTAGCCGCCGAGCGACGCGGCGACATCGTCGGCGATGCCCTCGCCGACGACGAGCGCGTGGCACTCCGTTCCCAGCTCCGCCGAGAGCCTCGCGGCCTCGGACACCGCGCCGAGCGAGTTCTTGTTGATCGCGCCGTCGTGATGCAGCGCGAAGGTCAGGACGCCGGGCACTAGACGAGCTT
>DASRHW010000109.1:0-6455 GCA_035650375.1 Solirubrobacteraceae bacterium
CTGCTGCTGCTCGTCGGCGCGGCGCGACGGGACGAGCTCGTGCGTCTCCGGGCGGCGCTGCGCTCGCGCCGCGGGCGTCCCGCCTGACGCCGCGGGCGCCGGCCGTACAGTTCGGGCCCCGTGGCGATCGATCCCGACGACCTCGAGACCTGCCTGCGCGTCCTCGCCGAGGTCGACGCGCTGCCACCCGAGCACGCCGACGCGGTCGCCGTCAGGCGGGCGACCGCCGGCATCTACAAGCAGGTGCGCAAGCGCCGGCGCGCCGAGCGCCTGCAGGCGGTGCGGGCCGCCGACAACGCCGTCGTGGCGGCGACGGCGACCGGCGCCCCGGGGAGGATCGACGACGAGACGCAGGGGCTGCCGCTGCGTTCCAACGCCGAGGGCGCGACGGCGGGCGTGCTGATCCAGCCCCGCCCCTGCTACGTCTGCAAGCAGCGTTACCAGGTCGTCGACGCCTTCTACCACCAGCTCTGCCCCGACTGCGCGAGGCTCCATCACGAGCGACGCACGGCGCGGACCGACCTCAGCGGCCGCCGCGCGCTGCTGACGGGCGGCCGCGCGAAGATCGGCATGTACATCGCGCTGCGGCTGCTGCGCGACGGGGCGCAGACGACGATCACGACGCGCTTTCCCCGTGACGCGGCGCGGCGCTTCGCGGCGATGGACGACAGCGCCGACTGGCTGCACCGGCTGCGGATCGTCGGCATCGACCTGCGCGACCCGGCGCAGGTCGTGGCGCTGGCTGACTCCGTCGCCGGGCAGGGGCCACTCGACATCCTGATCAACAACGCCGCGCAGACGGTGCGGCGGGCGCCGGAGGCGTACGGCCCGCTGGTGGCGGCGGAGGCCGAGACGCTGCCGGAGGCGCTCGAGCAGTCGATCGTCACGTTCGGCCCCGAGCCGACGAAGGTGCTCGCCGCTCAGGCCGGCGAGCCGGCGACCGACCACTGGGCGCCGACACCACGCGCGCTGGTCGCGCAGGCGCTCGTCGCCCGCTCGGCCTCGCCGGAGAAGATCGCCGACGGCACCGCGATCGATGCCGGCGGGCTCGTGCCCGACCTCCAGGCCGTCAACAGCTGGATCCAGGTCGTCGACGAGGTCGAGCCGACGGAGATGCTCGAGGTCCAGCTCTGCAACGTCACGGCGCCGTTCATCCTCGTCAGCCGGCTGCGGGCCTCGCTCGCCGCGACGCAGGCGCGGCGCAGCTACGTGGTCAACGTCTCTGCGATGGAGGGGCAGTTCGGCCGCGGCTACAAGGGCCCCGGCCATCCGCACACGAACATGGCCAAGGCGGCGCTGAACATGCTGACCCGGACGAGCGCCGGCGAGCTGCTCTCCGACGGGATCCTGATGACGAGCGTCGACACCGGCTGGATCACCGACGAGCGCCCGCATCCGACGAAGATGCGGCTCGCGGACGAGGGCTTCCACGCTCCGCTGGATCTCGTCGACGGCGCCGCACGCGTCTATGACCCGATCGTCCGCGGCGAGGCCGGCGAGGATCTCCACGGCTGCTTTCTCAAGGACTACGAGCCGTCGCCCTGGTGAGCGAGCGCAGCCGGCGCGGACGGCGCCCGCTCGAGCGCAAGTCGTCTGCATCGGTGTGCAGACTGTGCGCCGGATCGAACGACTCGATCCAGAGCAGCGATGAGCTCGAACCTCAGCCTCAGATCTCGCCTCGTGCGGTCGCTGCCCGGGCGCCGTGCCGACTCCGTTCGCGCCGGCACGGCCGACGAGCTGGTGCTGCAGAGCAGCCGGCGTTTCGAGAACATCGGCCGCCACGCGAGCGCCGTCGTCCACGACGTCAACAACCTCCTGGCGGTGATTCTCAACGTCAACGAAGGTGCGATCGAAGGCGTGGCGCCAGGCTCGCCGGTCCATGCCGAGCTGCTGGAGGTTCGCCGCGCGGCGTGGCATGCCGCCGAGCTGACGCAGCAGCTGCTCGCGACCGAGCATGAGCTCGGCGAGGTCGGCGAGATCGTCGATCTGAACGCCGCCGTGCTGGCGAGCGAGCCGATGCTGCGGCGGACCCTCGGTGAGGATGTCGAGCTTCGCTGCGAGCTCGACCCGGAGCTGTGGGCGGCGCGGATGCGCCCCGGTCAGGTCGACCAGATCGTTCTCAACCTCGCGCTCAACGCGCGCGATGCGATGCCGGCCGGGGGCCTGGTCGCGATCAGGACGCGCAATCGTGAGACGTCGCACCCGGGCGGCGGCGCCGAGCGCTGGGTCGAGCTGTGCGTCGAGGACGACGGCGCCGGGATGCCGGCGGACGTCGCCGCGCAGGCGTTCCAGCCGTTCTTCACGACGAAGTCGGCCGGTGCCGGAACCGGTCTCGGCCTCGCGACGGTGCACGGGATCGCGACGGCCGCCGGCGGGCACTCGTCGATCGCGAGCGCTCCCGGCAGCGGGACGAGCGTCACCGTCCTCCTGCCCGCCGTCACGGCGGCGGCGCGCGGCGACAGCGCTGGATCAGCGCTCGCCGGCGGCGACGGGCTCTCGCTGCTCGCCGATGACGCGTCGCTGCGATCGGCCTCGTGACGCGCGCGCGTCGACGGCCGTGGCGATGTCCGCCGGTGCCGTCTCCGCACCGTGCTGCGCCGAGGCCTGGTTCTCGGCGCTGATCGCCTGCCACAGCTCCTCGCGATAGATCGGGACCGACTGCGGCGCCGTGATGCCGAGCCGGACGGTCGTGCCGGTGACGTTGAGCACCTCGATGACGACGTCATCGCCGATGCGGATCGCGCCGCCCTCGTGCCGAGTGATGTGGAGCATGCGTCAGCGCCCTTGGGCCGCGACCGCGGCGCTCGGGAACAGCGGCGCACGCAGCGATGCGTGCTCGTCCGCGTTGACGACCTGCCAGGCGTAGCCGTCGCGGACGACGATCGGCGCCCGCAGGTTGACGGTGAAGTCCTCGGCGCGGTCGGCAGCCCGCACCGTGACGAGGATCTCGCCGTCGCCGATGCCGGCATGGTCGGTGCCGTCGAGCTCGATCCGGTGCGCGAAGCGCGCCGGGTCGGTGACGGGCAGCGCGATCGCCGGCTCGTCGAGCGACTGCAGCCAGCGGAACGTCGCGTCCTCGTCGCCGATCAGCGCGTAGCGCGTGCCGGGGATGCCGATCAGGCCGTTCGGCATCTGCAGTACCCGGTCGGGCTCGATCTCGAGGTCTCCGAAGCGGGTGCCTTCGACGGTGATGGTCATCGGTGCGTCCTCCATGGTCATCGCAGGAAGTCGAGCAGCGACGGCTGTACGAGCCGGGCGCCGGCCTTGAGCGCCGCCTCGTAGGCGGCCTGCTGAGTGCTGAAGTCGACGAGCGTCTTCGCGAGGTCGGCGTCCTCGACGTTCGACAGCGCCGTCACGGTGGTCTGCTCGGACTGCCCGAGCCGGTCCTTGGCGAGCGATAGGCGGTTGGCGACGGCGCCGGTCTGGGCGCGCAGTACGCCCAGCGCGTCGGCGGTGGCGTCGAGCCGCTGGAGATCCGAGCTGCCGAGCGCCGCCTGGTCGGCTGGCACGCCGCTGCGCAGGTGCGCGCTGATGGTGCGCAGGACATCGAGCAGCTTCCCGTCGGCTGCGGCGGTGCCGCTGCCGAGGATGTCGCCGGCGGACTGGTTGACACGGATCGTCGTGTTCGGGCCGATCTCGCGCAGCATCGCCGTCGTGTCGCCGCCGAAGACGTCGCTGCCGGGGGTGTAGGGCGGGGTGTGCACGGCGGTCCCGGCGAGCACGTAGCGGCCGTCGTAGGCGGCGTTTGCCTGATCCTTGGCGCCGGAGGCGAGCTGGTCGATCTCCTCGGCGATCGCGATCCGGGCCGAAGCGCCGACGGTGTCGGTCGCGCCGCGCACGAGCAGCTCGCGCGCGCGGCTGACGACGTCGCTGATCCCGCTCAGAGCGTTGTCGGTGACATCGGCCCACGAGGAGGCCTCGTCGACGTTGGCGCCGTGCTGGCGGGTCGCGG
Source organism: Solirubrobacteraceae bacterium (assembly GCA_035650375.1). GTDB lineage: Bacteria > Actinomycetota > Thermoleophilia > Solirubrobacterales > Solirubrobacteraceae > BP-464. Next base: position 3,953 of record DASRHW010000109.1, read on the forward strand.
CGAGATCGGCGCGCAGGCCGAGGGCGCGGCCGGTGGCGTACGGATCGTCGGACGGCTGTGTCAGCTGCTTGCCCGAGGAGAGCCGTGCCTGCGTGCTCGACAGCCGGCCTTCGAGCCCCGCGATGTCGCCGAGGACCGTTCGGATCAGCGTCGCGTCGGTGATTCGCATCGTCATCGCGATCAGAGCCCCACGATCCCGGTGCGGTTGATCAGGTGGTCGAGCATGTCGTCCATCGTCGTCAGGACGCGGGCGGAGGCCTGGTATCCGCGCTGGAAGCGGATCAGGCTCGTCATCTCCTCGTCCATCGAGACCCCGGAGACCGACTGGCGCCGGGCATCGACGGCGTCGCCGAGCGACTGCGCCACGGTCTCGCCGTGCTGGGCGTTCGCGACCGTGCTGCCGACACGCGCGACGAAGGCGCCATACAGGTCGCTGGCTCCAGCGGGCGCGTCACGCAGGGCACTGACGGCCAGGGCGATGTCGTTGGAGCCGGCCGCACCCGTTCCGGCGCGCAGGCCGGCGACCGTCACCGACGGGTCGACGGCGATCGTCGCCGCCTCGTTGCCCGCTGTCGCACTGAAGAGCGCGCCGGGCAGGGTGCCGCCGGCCGTGTAGGCGTTGTTGACCGCCGAGACCAGCGTCGCGGCCACCGTGCTGAGGTCGGCGCGCAGGCTCGCGAGCGGGCCGGCGCCGGTGTCGGCGAGGGATCCGAGCGCGCCGAGCTCGCCGCCGGGGTTGCTGCCGAGCACCGGCGGCCACGCGGCGACCGCGGCCTGTCCCGTGACGTCGCCGTCGACGAGCGGTGTCGCGCTGCCGCCGAAGAGCACCGTCAGCGCCCCGGGACGGGCCGTGCTCGGTGTGACGCTGACCTGGGCGAGCGACGAGAGCTGGTCGAGCAGCAGGTCGCGACGGTCGAGCAGGTCGTTCGGCGACTCGCCGCGCGCGGTGGCCGACGCGATCGAGTCGTTGAGGCTTGCCAGCTCGGTCGCCGCGGAGTGGACGACCCCGCTCGGGCCGAGCAGGTCTGACGACTGCTGGGCGGCCTGCTGCTGGAGCGCGGCCAGGCGCCCGTCGAGTGTGCGGATTCCCGCTGCGAGGTCGCTCGCGCCGTCGAGCAGCACCTGCCGCGCGGGTGCGCTGGTCGGTGTGTTCGCGAGTGCGCCCCACGCGTTCCAGAACGACTGCAGCCCCGCGGCGAGGCCGTCGTCGGACGGCTCTGACAGCGCCGTCTGGGCCTGTGCCAGCAACGCCGCTCGCGTCGACGCGTCGCCGAGCTGCATCGCCTGCGCGCGGTATTGCAAGTCAAGGAAGCCATCGCGAGCCCGCGTCAGGGCGGCGATGTCGACGCCCGTGCCGAGCAGCGCGCCGGCCCCGGTCGCGACGGCGCCCGCGGTGAGATGCAGCGCCGGCGCCGCGACGAGCACCGCTGACTGCCGCGAGTAGCCGGGGGTCGCGGAGTTGGCGATGTTGTGGCCGGCGACGTCGAGTGCCTGCTGCTGTGCCGTGAGCCCGCGCAGCGCGGTCTGCAAGCCGAGGAAGGTCGAGATCGACATCGTCTAGGCGCGGGCGTCGAGTGCGTGCAGGCCGGCGCCAGGGGTGATCGGGACGGCGCTGCGAAGGACCGCGTCGCGGTCATAGCCCGGGCCGGGCTCGCCGCCCGCGAGGCGGGTCAGGTGGTCGAGGAAGGCGAGCTCCTGGCGCATCAGCGCGCGGTTGATCGCGTGCTTGCGGCTGATCTCGTCGAGCAGCCCGCGGAGCTCGGCGCTGTGGTGGCGCGCGCGCTGGGCGGCGATGTCGTCGATCACGGAGCAGAGGCGCTCGAGGGTCACGTCGAGCGTGCTCATTCCGAGCGCCCCGGCCGCTCGCCGCAGCACCTGCTCGCGCTCGTCCTCGAGCGCGCCGCGTGCCTCCATCTCGCGCTGGATCTCGAGCATCGTCGTGAGCACCTGGTCGACGCGGCGCGCACGGATCGCCTCGTGCTGGTGCAGGACCAGCTCGAGCAGCCGGCGCGCCGAGGCGAGCTGGCGGTCGAGGTGCCCGAGCAGCGTTCCCGCGAGGTCCGCCGGTGGGCTTGGCAGCGACGTGTTCACGTCGCCTCGCCGTCGCCCGTGTCGATGCCGGCGGCGATCGCGCCGGCGAGGCCGAGCCCGCCGCCCTGCATCACGGCACCGGCGAGCACCGATGGCATCTCCTCGGCGTAGAGCGCCGTCGTCGTGTCGTCGTCGTGGCCGGCGGTCAGCGGCTTGAGCAGCTGCTGCACGAGCAGCTGCTCGAACGACGCCGCGGTGCGCCACGCCGCCTGGCGCTCCGGTGACGCCGTGCGCAGGTCGGCGGGGAGCGGCAGCGTGGGCGAGATGCCGCCGGTGCTCATCGCTTGACCTGGTTGGCGATCTGCATCAGCTCGTCCTCGGCCCGGACGGCGCGGCTCGCCATCTCGTAGCCGCGCTGGGCGAGGGTCATGTCGACCATCGTCTGGGCCATGTCGACGCCGGAGCCTTCGAG
>DASRHW010000110.1:0-2096 GCA_035650375.1 Solirubrobacteraceae bacterium
CGACGTGCTGCTGGTCGAGCGAGCCGGGACCGTCTACGGGATTCCGCTGTCGTCGGTCGAGGAGGCCGTCTCGCTCGGCGAGACGCTGTCGCTCGCTGGACGACCGGCGCTCGAGGTGCGCGGCAGCTCGGTCCCGCTCGCAGACCTCGGGGCGGTGATGGGCGTCGCGTCCGAGCCGCCCGCGATCGGTTCGCCTGTCGTCGTCGTATCGGCCGCGGGCCGTCGTCTGGCGGCCGTCTGCGATGCGCTGATCGGCAAGGAGGAGATCGTCGTCAAGTCGCTCGGGCCGCTGCTCGCCGGCGTCACCGCGTATCTGGGAGCGGCGATCCTCGGCGACGGCCGGATCGCCTTGCTGGTCGATCCCGTCGAACTCGTGCGGGCATCGACCGAGCGGCGCGGCGACGGCCAACCCGTCGCCGCCGAGACGAGCACCCCGAAGGTGCTCGTCGTCGAGGACTCGCTGACGATCCGCGAGCTCCAGCGCAGCATCCTGGAAGCGGCCGGCTATCGGGTGCAGACGGCGCGAGATGGCAAGGATGCTCTGACCTATCTCGGCCGCGGCGAAGAGATCGATCTGGTCGTCACCGACGTGGAGATGCCGGAGATGGGCGGCATCGAGTTGACGCAGACGATCCGTGCCGATCCCGAGCGCTCGACGCTTCCGATCGTGATCGTCACGTCGCTCGGCGACGACGGCGACCGGCGCCGCGGGATCGAGGCCGGCGCCGACGCGTACATGGTCAAGCGCACGTTCGATCAGCACGATCTGCTCGAAACCGTCGAACGCCTCGTCGGGCGATGACGGCCGGCGACGCGCCCCGCGAGATCCGCCGGGTGCTGATCTGCGAGGACTCGCCGACCTACGCCGCCGGGCTGTCGCGGCTGCTGTCGCGCGAGCACGACATCGAGGTCGTCGGCGTCTGCTCGAGCGCCGAGGAGGCGATTGCCCGGGTGGCAGAGCTCGCGGTCAAGCCCGACCTGATGACGATGGACCTCGAGCTTCCCGGGATGTCGGGCGGCGAAGCGATCGAGCAGATCATGAGCGTGCAGCCGATGCCGATCCTCGTCCTCTCGGGCTCCGTCTCGCGCGGATCAGAGCGGGCGCTGGAGACGCTCGGAGCGGGCGCGCTGGAGGTGCTGTCCAAGGACGCGCTCGACCTGCGCGACCCCGACGGCGTCGACGCTCGTGCCTTCCGGCGGCGCGTGAGGCTGCTGTCCGGGGTGCGCGTGGTACGGCACCCCCGCGCCCGCCTCAACGGACATGTCAGAGCCTCCACAGGCGGTGCGTCGGCGCGGCGCACGTCGGTCGTCGGCATCTGCGCGTCGGCAGGCGGCCCGCACGCCGTCGCCGCGGTGCTCGCGGCCGTTCCGGCCGACTTCAAGGTCCCGATCCTGATCGTCCAGCACATCACGACCGGCTTCGTCGAGGGCCTTGTGCATTGGCTCGACGGCCAGGTCCCGCTGACCGTGCGGCTCGCGGCGCCTGGGCCAATCCAGCCGGGGGTCTGGGTCGCTCCCGAGGGCGCCCATCTGCTGCTCGACGGCCGTAAGCGGCTCGCGCTCGACGATCGCGACGATGGCGAGAAGCATCGTCCCTCGGGCAACGTCCTGCTGCGCAGCATCGCCGAGCACGCCGGCGCCGAAGCGGCCGCGGTCGTGCTCACCGGCATGGGCCGCGACGGCGCCGAGGGACTTGGGGCCGTTCAGCGCGCCGGGGGGCTTACGATCGCCCAGGACGAGGCGACATCAACGGTCTTCGGGATGCCGAAGGCGGCTGCCGAATGCGGTGCCGCGCTCGTCCTCCCGCCGGCCGAGATCGGCCGGCGCCTGAGCGTGTTGCGCCCGGCGGAGGTGAGCACGTGACGACGCCGCTACGCGAGGTCGCCGCGATCATCTACCGGGAGAGCGGCATCCGAATCCCCGAACGGCAGCACTCGTTCCTCGAGGCCGCGCTCGATCGCGTCGGCGCCGGCCCGACGGCCGAGGCGTTCTTGCGTGAGCTCGCCAGCCCGCTGCGGCGGCAGGAGCTCATCGGTCGCCTGATCGAGGAGGTGACGATCAAGGAGACGTCGTTCCTGCGCGACCGTCGCCAGCTC
>DASRHW010000111.1:0-28404 GCA_035650375.1 Solirubrobacteraceae bacterium
CGGCGGAGTCGATCGTGCCCACCGTGGGCCAGGGAATCCGGTACGAAATCCGGAGCTGACGCGCAGCGGTAGGGATCCGCGAGCCGACGACATGCCACTGGACCCGCGGGTCTGGGAAGGCTGTCGGCCCGAACGTATCCAAGCCCGAAGACCTGTCGATTCCGCACCGGCGAACGCCGGCGCAACCGATAACAGTGGCCTCGCGACAAGGGCCGCACGGCAGACAGGAGCAGGACGACATGGCACGTACCGCCATTCTCGGATTCCCCCGCGTGGGAGCCGACCGCGAGCTGAAGTTCGCCTTGGAGGCCCACTGGGCCGGCACTCTCGGACACGACGCGCTGGAGGCCACGGCACGCGACCTGCGCGCAGACGCCTGGCAGCGCGCCCACACAGCCGGAATCGACGTGATCCCGTCTGGGGACTTCAGCCTCTACGACCACGTTCTCGATACCGCCTGGGCGCTGGGGGCGATTCCATCGCGCTTCGGAGCGATCGATCGCACGAGCCTCGACGACTACTTCGTGCTCGCCCGCGGCGACGCGACGCGGCGGCCACTCGAGATGACGAAGTGGTTCGACACCAACTACCACTACCTCGTGCCGGAGCTCGTCGCGGATCAGCGGTTCGCGCTGCGCGCCGAGCACTGGACGAAGCCGCTCGCCGAAGCGGCGTCGCTCGGGATCGAGACACGGCCGGTCGTGCTCGGGCCGCTGAGCTTCCTGCTGCTGAGCAAGGGCGTCGATCGCCCGCTCGAACTGCTGCCGCGGCTGACCGAGGTCTACGCCGAGCTCCTGCGGACGCTGGGCGCGGCGGGCGCGCGCGAGGTCCAGCTCGACGAGCCGTGCCTGGCGCTCGATCGCGGCGCAGCCGAGCTCGACGCCTTCGCGACGGCGTTCGCGACGCTGCGCGAAGCCGGTCCGTCGTTGTCGCTGGCGACGTACTTCGCCGGGCTCGACATCGGTACGACGCTGGAGCGGGTCGTCGCGCTCGAACCGTACGAGCTGCATCTCGACCTCGTGCGGGCGCCGGCGCAGCTGGCGCCGGCGCTGAAGGCGCTGCGCGGCTCCGCGACCCGGCTCTCGCTCGGGCTGGTCGACGGGCGCAACGTCTGGGCGGCGGACCTCGACCGGGCGCTCGACCGCATCGACGCAGCCGTCGCGGAGCTCGGCGGCGACCGCGTCACGATCGCACCGTCGTGCTCGATGCTGCATCTCCCGTACTCGGCCCAGCGCGAGACCGCCATCGATGAGGAGGTTCGCGGCTGGCTGGCGTTCGCCGCCGAGCGGCTGACGGAGCTGGCAACGCTCGGCGAGGCCGTCGACGCGACACCCGAGCAGCGCGACGCGCTGCTGGCGGCCGGGCGCGAGCGCCAGATCGCGCGGCGGCAGTCGGCGCGCACCAACGACGCCGCCGTCCGTGCCCGCGTCGGCGCGCTCGGCGACGACGACTACGCCCGTGACACGCCGGCGGCGGAGCGCCGAGCGGCGCAGCACGAGCGCGTGCCGCTGCCGCTGTTGCCGACGACGACGATCGGCTCGTTTCCGCAGACGGCCGCCATCCGCGACGCGCGACGGCGGTTGCGCGAGGGGGAGCTGGCGACCGGCGACTACGAGCGGTTCATCCGTGACGAGATCGCCGGCGTGGTCTCCTTCCAGGAACGGCTCGGCTTCGACCTGCTCGTGCACGGCGAGCCCGAGCGCAACGACATGGTCGAATACTTCGGCCAGCAGCTTGCCGGCTTCGCGTTCTCGGAGCACGGCTGGGTGCAGTCCTACGGCAGCCGCTGCGTGAAGCCGCCGATCCTGTTCGGCGACGTGTCGCGGCCGTCGGCGATGACCGTCGGCTGGTGGCGCTATGCGCAGTCGCTGACGGAGCTGCCGGTCAAGGGCATGTTGACGGGCCCGGTGACGATCCTGCAGTGGTCGTTCGTGCGCGACGACCAGCCGTTGCGAGAGAGCTGCACGCAGATCGCGCTGGCGATCCAGGACGAGGTCCGCGATCTCGAGGCCGCTGGCTGTTTCGCGATCCAGGTCGACGAGGCCGCATTGCGCGAGGGGCTGCCGTTGCAGCGCCACGAGCAGGACGACTACAACCGCTGGGCCGTCGACTGCTTCCGGCTCACCGTCGCGCCGGCTCGCGCAGACACGCAGATGCACACGCACATGTGCTACTCGGAGTTCAACGAGATCATGGAGCACATCGTCAGGCTCGACGCCGACGTGATCTCGATCGAGGCGTCGCGATCCGACATGGACGTGCTCGAGGCGTTCACGTCGTCGCGGCCGTACCCGAACGACATCGGGCCGGGCGTCTACGACATCCACTCGCGGCGTGTGCCGTCGGTCGAGGAGATCGAGCGGCTGCTCGAGCTCGCCGAGTCGCGGATCGGTCGCGAGCGGCTGTGGGTCAACCCCGACTGCGGCCTGAAGACCCGCGGCTGGGAGGACGTGCGGCCGGCGCTCGAGAACCTGATCGCCGCCACAAAGCTGCGGCGCGCAGTCGCCGCGAGCGTCCGATGAGCGCGCTCGATCGACTGCCGCCGTGGGCCACGACCGGGGTCGGAAGCCTGCCGCACGAGGATGTGCGTGCGGCGGCAGAGCACGCCGTGCAGCGCTACGACGTCGCGTTCTGCCCTCAGTTGCCGAGGCTCGAAGGCGACATGCTCGTCGAGTGGCTCGGCGCCGATCCGCGCCGCTGTGGCTGGAATCCCGAGCGCGATCGCGAGCGGCCCCGTGCCTGGGAGGCGTTGCTCAGCGAGTTGGACAGCGGCGCGGAGTCGCGTGTGGTCAAGCTCCAGGTGACCGGACCGGTCACGTTGGCGCGGGCGCTGTCGCAGGAGGTCGGCGATCACGGCGACGCCGGGCTTCGCGCCGAGATCGCCACCTGGACCGCCGCCAACGTCGCGGCCCAGGTGCGCGCCTTGGCCGCCCGGGGCCACCACGCTCTGGTGATGGTCGACGAGCCCGCGCTCGCCGCTGTCGCCGGCGGTCGCGAGCTCGATCGCAGCTGGGATCCGTATCGCTCGATCGGCGCTCCGTGGGGGTTGCACCTCTGTTGCGCGGTTCCCTGGGACCTGATCGATTCGGCCGCGCCTGACGTGCTGTCGTTCGACCTCGTCGCGACCGCCGTCGATCGCCGTGCCGTTGCCACGATCCGGTCGCTGCTGGCGCGTGGCGGCAGAGTCGCCTGGGGCGTGACGCCGGTGCAGCAACGGGACGAGCGGGTGAGCCGCGTCGGCACCGCGTCCGGCAGGCTCGCCGCCGCGGTGCTCCGTTGCGGCGCCGACGGCTCGCAGTCGCTGCTGACGGCGTCGTGTGGGACGGGCCGCCAGGCGATCGGTCGCGAGCACGAGATCGCCGCCAGCCTGGGGCTGATCGCGTCGGCCGCTCGCGCTCACTGGCCGGCGGCGATCCGGGCGACGGCGCCGTTCGCCTAGGCTCGCGAGCATGCCACCGCGGCCGCAACTCGTCGTCGCCGCGATCCGCTGGTCCGCCGCGTCGCTGGCCTGGGCCGTGCTTGCGGGCGGCGCCTCTGTCGGCGTCGGCATCGCCGCGTCATCGGTGGCGCTGATCGGCTTCGGCGCGAGCTCGGTGCTCGACGGCTCGGCGTCGGCGGTCCTGATCTGGCGCTTTCGCCACGAGGCGGCCGGCGGTGACGCCGACGCGGTCGAACGCAGTGCCGCACTGGCGATCGGTGTCGTCCTCGGGCTGCTCGCGATCTACCTGACGGCGAGCGCAATCGCTGCCCTTGCCACGCACGGCGCCCCCGAGCGGACGGTCACCGGCATCGTGATCACGGCCGCGTCGGTGCTGGTGCTGCCGGTGCTGGCGTCGGCGAAGCTGCGGCTTGCCGCGCAGCTCGCGAGCCCGGGGCTGCGCAGCGACGGCGTGCTCAGCATGGCCGGGTCTGCGCTCGCCGGAGCGACGCTCGTCAGCATCGTCGTCGACGACGCGTTCGGGTGGTGGTGGGCCGACGCCGTGGCGGCGCTGCTGATCGCTGCTCTGCTGCTCGCCGAGGCACAGCGCGCGGTTCGCGTGAGCCTGTCCGCGGGTAGCTTCGAGGCTTGACCGAAGGCTCTACTCCGGCTCGTCCGCGCCGGCGGTCCGGCGCTCGGCCTCCGCGCGCTCGGCCTGGAGCCGCTCGGCCGCGGCTCGGACCTGCTCGACGGCCTGCTGGCGGTCGATGCCGTGGGCCCGCAGCAGGTCGACGGTGATCGAGCGCATCAGCCCGACGATCACGCTGACCTGGAGGCTCGGCGCCTCGTCGAGCACCAGCGTCGCTCCGCCCGCGGCGCGCAGCGCGGCCTCGATGCCGCCACCGTCGTCCTCGCCCTCGAGGTCGTTCTGCAACTCGCGGATGCCGATCGCGAGATCGCGGATCGCGCGTGGCAGCGCCGGCGGGATCTCGACGCCGTGCTCGACGGCGGTGATCGACGAGCGCGCCAGGACGCGGATGTTGCGGACCGCGTAGTCGACGTGCGCGGCGGCGTCGACGTAGTGCTCGACGTCCTCGCGCGAGCTCCAGTAGCCCGGCGCGAGATGGACGGTCTCGTGGGCCGCCTCGAGCTCCTGGCGGAAGCGGCCGGCAAGGTCGCTGGCGGCGCGGGCGCGGGCCAGCGCCCGCTCGACGACCGCGGTGTCGTGTTGCTCGAGCCCGAGGGCGACCGCGTCGAGGACGCGCGCGAGGTCGTCGAACAGCGGGTCGGTGACGCGCTGCACCAGCCGCACCGGGTTGCGCGGCACGGCGACGAGGATCAGCAGCCCGACGGCGCCGCCGACCAGCGCGTCGACGAAGCGCGTCGGGATCGCGTTCGTCGACGGCAGCGCGGCGACGAGCACCGCCGACGTGACGGCCTGGGTCGTCACCAGTGGGCCTCCGCTGAGCAACAGCGACGCGCTCATCGCGAGCAAGACGATCAACGCGATCTGGATCGCCCCAGGCCCGATCAGTGCGATCAGCAGGTCGCCGACGGCGATGCCGACGGCGACCCCGATGACCATCTGGATGGCGCGGCGCGTGCGCCGCCCGGGCGCGAGCCCGAGCACGATCGTCGCCGCGATCGGCGCGAAGAACGGCCGCGGATGGCCGAAGAGGTTGTGCGCGATCGCCCAGGCGATCCCGGCGGCCGCGGCGGTCTGGCCGAGCGGCACGGCGGCGGCTCTGAGGCTGTGCAGCCGCTGCCGCATGGTCACCCGAAGCTCCTCGGCCGAGACATTCGTCGTCATCTGTGCTGAGAGCGGCACGCCTGCTTAATTGCCCGTTCCGCGCGCGATGCCTGCGCCCGCACGGCGACGTGCCGCGCGGACTCCCGGCCCGCACCGGCTCCAGCGCATACTCTTGGCCGCGTGGAGCGCCCCGTCATCGTCCACAGGAGCCGGCCGTGGATCGCGGACCAGCGGACGCGCTGACGCGCAGCGGCGCGACCACGCCGCGACGGAGACCGGTGCCGACGACGGCCACCGCCGAAGGCGACGATGGGCTGCGCGAGCTCGTCAGCCTGGCGTCACGCGTGCTCGGCGCGAACGGGCACGACGACTTCATCTGGGGCCACGTATCGGTGCGCGACCCGGGCGATCGCGGCGCCTGGATGAAGCCGTGGGGCCTCAGCCTCGCCGAGACGCGCCCCTCCGACGTGTTGCTCGTCGGCCGCGACGGCAGCGTGCTCGACGGCGACGGCCCGCGGCACACGGAGTACCCGATCCACACCGAGATCCTCGCCGCGCGAGCCGACGCCGGAGCCGTGGTGCACTCGCACCCGCCGCATGCGGTGGCGCTCGGCGCCGCCGGCGTTCCGCTCGAGCTCGTGTCGCACGCCGCCGCCGCGCTGGTGCCGCCCGAGCTGCCGCGGTTCGACCTCGTCACCGATCCGATCACGACCGCCGACGTCGCCGTCGAGCTCGCCGCGACGCTCGGCGAGGCGCCGGCGGCGCTGCTGGTCAACCACGGCATCGTCACCGTTGGCCCCGACGTCGAGACGGCGGTCGTGCGGGCGATCGTGCTCGAGCGGGCGTGCCGGCAGCAGCTGCTCGTGCAGGGCATCGGCGGGTCGCTGATCGCGTCGTCGCCCGACGACGCGCTGCGCAAGCGCGACGGCGTCTGGAGCGCGCGCCAGATCGCCGCGGTCTGGGCGTTGCTTGTGCGTGAGCTGGGAACCGCAGGTGAGAGAGGAGCGAGCAGATGACCACGCTTGACTCGCAGGTCGACGAGCTGCGCCGCGACATGCGGCGCGAGCACCTGATCCCGCTGTGGGAGCTCGAGGCGGAGATCATGGGCATCACGCCGAAGCCGAAGGCGGTGCCGTGGTTGTGGCGCTGGGATCAGGTCTACGGCATCGCCGAGCGCGCCGGGGCGCTGGTTCCCGTCGAGCGCGGCGGCGACCGCCGCGCGATCGCGCTCGCCAACCCCGGCCTCGGCGGGCTGCCGTACGCGACCTCGACGCTGTGGGCGGCGGTGCAGTGGCTCAACGGCCGCGAGGTCGCGCCGGCGCACAGGCACACGTCGCAGGCGATCCGCTTCATCATCGACGGCGCCGGCTCCTACAGCACCGTCGAGGGCGACAGGGTCTTCCTCGAGCGCGGCGACCTGGTGCTGACGCCGCCGTGGACGTGGCACGACCACGGCAGCGAGTCCGATGAGCGCGCCGTCTGGATGGACGCCCTCGACATCCCGTTGAACAACTACCTCGACGCGAGCTTCTTCGAGCCGTATCCCGAGCGGCAGCAGGAGGTCACCGAGAAGCTCAACGGCAGTGTGCTCAAGTACGGCGTCGGTCACATGCGCCCGGCGTGGGAGGAGCCGGCGACGGGCTATCCGCCGATGTCGGCGTACAAGTGGGCCGACACCGAGCGGGCGCTGCGCGACGTCGCGAGCGTCGACTCGGACCCGTTCGACGACGTCGCGCTCGAGTACACGAACCCGCACACCGGCGGGCCGGTGATGCGCTCGTTCACGTGCTGGATGCAGATGCTGCGGCCCGGTGTCCACACGCTCGCGCACCGGCACACGAGCAGCACGGTCTATCTCGCCTTCGAGGGCCACGGCGCGACGATCATCGACGGGGTTCGCTTCGAGTGGGGCCCGGGCGACATGTTCGTGCTCCCGAGCTGGGCGACGCACGAGCACCTCAACCGCGATCCCGGCGCGCGGGCGCTGTTGTTCTCGGTCAGCGACGCGCCGCTGCTGCGGGCGCTCGACAAGTACCGCGCCGAGGCGCTCGACGGCGGGCGACAGGCCGTCAGCGGCGACTTCGTCGCGGCCTGAACGAGCGCGCCGATGGGCAGAACGAGCCCGACGTGACACCGCGACGGCTCGCCGACTACGACCGCAAGCGCCGCTTCGACGAAACGCCGGAGCCGACCGGCGACGGCGCGAGCGCTGACGGCGACGGCGCCCGCTTCGTCGTCCACGAGCACCACGCGCGGCGGCTCCACTGGGACCTGCGGCTCGAGCACGAGGGCGCGCTCGCCTCGTGGGCGATCCCGAACGGCATTCCCGACGACCCGCGGCATAACCGCAAAGCCGTCCACGTCGAGGACCATCCACTCGACTACATCGACTTCGAGGGCTCGATCCCCGAGGGCAACTACGGCGCGGGCACCGTCAAGGTCTGGGATCGCGGCACCTACACGCTGGAGAAGTGGCAGCCGAAGAAGGTGATCGTCGTCTTTCACGGCGAGCGCCTGCGCGGCCGCTACGCGCTGTTCCAGGCCGGAAGCGACGAGAAGGATTGGCTGATCCACCGCATGGACCCGCCGCTGGACCCGACGGCGGACGAGATGCCGGAGCTCGTCGCGCCGATGCTGGCGCAGCTGTCGGAGATGCCGGCGGACGAGTCGCAGTGGGCGTTCGAGGTCAAGTGGGACGGGGTTCGCGCGCTCGCGCGGTCCGAGCCCGGGCGGCTGCGGTTGCTGACGCGCAACGGCAACGACGTCACCGCCGCATATCCGGAGCTGCGCGTGCTCAATCGGGCGCTGAGCTCGCACAGCGCGATCGTCGACGGCGAGATCGTCGCCTTCGACGAGCACGGCAAGCCGAGCTTCCAGGCGCTGCAGTCGCGGATCCACCTGCGTGGCGGGACGGCGGTTCGGCGTGCGGTCGAGGCGACCCCGGCCACCTACGTCGCCTTCGATCTGCTCTGGCTCGACGGCCACCCGCTGCTCGAGCTGCCCTACGAGCAGCGTCGCGAGCTGCTTGCCGCGCTCGAGCTCGGCGGCGATCGCGTGCTGGTGCCCGAGTACCACGTCGGCGACGGCGTCGCGCTGCTGCAGGCGACGCGCGAACAGGGACTCGAGGGGATCGTCGCCAAGCGCCTCGGCTCGCGCTACGCACCGGGCAAGAGGAGCGCCGCGTGGCTGAAGATCAAGAACGCGCAGCGCCAGGAGCTGGTGATCGGCGGCTGGAGCGACGGCAAGGGCGGTCGGTCGGGGCGGATCGGCGCGCTCGACCTGGGTGTCCACGACGAGGACGGCGAGCTTCGCTACGCCGGACGGGTCGGGACCGGCTTCGACGCCGCCGAGCTCGACCGGCTGGCGAAGCTGCTGGAGCCGCTGGCGCGCGACGAGACCCCGTTCAGCGGTCGCCAGCCGCCGCGCGGCGCGCACTTCGCCGAGCCCGAGCTCGTCTGCGAGGTCGAGTTCGGCGAGTGGACGAAGCAGGGGCTGCTGCGCCATCCGGTGTACCGCGGGCTGCGCGACGACAAGCCGGCGGCAGAGGTCGTGCGTGAGCGCGTGGCGCCACCCCCGAAAGCCGAGAAGCCCGCAGCCCCGAAGCCAAAGCCCAAGCCGGTGGCGAAGCGCCGCGCCAAGCCCGCCCCGGGCGCGGCGATCGACGAGCTGATCGCCGCCGGGCGGCCGGCCCGCGGCGGCGTCGAGGTCGACATCGACGGCCGCACGCTGAAGCTGACCAACCTCGACAAGGTCCTCTACCCGGCGACCGGCTTCACGAAGGGCGATCTGATCGCCTACTACGCCGCCGTCGCGCCGGTGCTGCTGCCGCACCTGCACGACCGGCCGCTGACGCTCAAGCGCTACCCGGACGGCGTCGACGGCAAGTTCTTCTACGAGAAGCAAGCTCCGCGTCATCGTCCCGAGTGGGTGCAGACGAAGCCGATCTGGAGCCGGCACAGCAACAGGTCGATCGACTACTGCCTCTGCCAGGACCTGCCGACGCTCGTCTGGCTCGCGAACCTCGCCGCGATCGAGCTGCATCCGTCGCTGTCGAAGGCCGACGAGATCGAGCGGCCGACGACGCTCGCCTTCGATCTCGACCCGGGGCCGCCGGCGACGGTTGTCGAATGCTGCGCCGTCGCGATCGAGCTGCGCGACTTGTTCGATCAGCTCGGGCTGCGCGCGTTCGCCAAGACGTCCGGCTCCAAGGGTCTCCAGGTCTACGTCCCGCTCAACGCCGCCGCGGTCCGCTACGACGACACGAAGCCGCTGGCACGCGTCGTCGCGGAACTGTTCGAGCAGCGCCACCCGCAGCTCGTCGTCGCCGGCATGGCGAAGGCCGATCGCACGGGCAAGGTGTTGATCGACTGGAGTCAGAACGACGAGCACAAGACGACGATCTGCGTCTATTCCACGCGAGCGCGCGAGCGGGCGACGGTCTCGGCCCCGGTCACGTGGGAGGAGGTCGTGGCCTGCCGCGACGCGGCCGATCCGGCCCTGTTGACGTTCGATACCGCCGACGTGCTGACGCGCGTCTCCGAGCGCGGCGACGCGTTCTCTGACGTGCTCACGGTGTGCCAGCAACTGCCGGATCTGACCTAGCGGCGCATGTCGCTCGCGCTGCGCGGCGCAGTACGATTGAGCGTATGAGCGACGACATGGACACCGCTTCCCTGGAAGATGCCGACGGCGCCACCCCGATGGACATCGCGATCTTCCGCGAGGTCCTGTCGACGTTTCCCGCCGGTGTCGTCGTCGTCACCGCGGTCGGCCCCGGCGACGTGCCCGCGGGGCTGACGATCAGCGCCTTCTGCTCGGTCTCGGCCGACCCGACGCTGATCCTCGTCTGCGTCGACAACGGCTCAAACACGCTGCCGGCGATCCGCGCGTCGGGCAACTTCACGGTCAACATCCTCGCCGCGGGGCGCGAGGAGCTCGCGCTGCGCTTCGCCTCCAAGCGCGAGGACAAGTTCGACGGCGTCAGCTGGGAGGCGCCGCAGCTGGCCCAGGGCGGCCCGATCCTGCGCGACGACGCGGCTTCCTACCTGGTCTGCAGGATCGATCAGGAGATCGAGGCGGGCGACCACCAGATCTTCATCGGCGAGGCGGTCGAGGCGGGCGTCCAGCACGCACACCCGCCGCTGCTTTACCACAACCGCGGCTTCGCCTCGCTTAAGTGACGTCGTCCGGACGTCGTCGCTTGCGACGACGGTAGGACGAAACTCGTCGCCTCAGGCGGCGAGACGAGCGTCACGCACGCCGCTGCGCGCCCGCGCGATCAGCGCCTTTGTCGCCGCCACCGAGGTGTCGAGCTCGTCGGCGATCGCGCTGTACGGGCGTCCCTCGAAGGTCCGCAGCACGAGCGCGCGACGCTGGCGCTCGGGCAGCTCGGCGAACGAGCCGAGGATCGCGCGCAGCTCGATCCGGGCGAGCACGTCGCTGAAGGTCTCGTCGCCCACCGGCATCGCGTCGTGCAGCTGGCTGTGGGCGGGCGCGCGCAGAGCGTCGACGATGCCGTTGCGAACGATCGCGTAGAGCCACGAGCGCAGCAGCATCGGGCGGTCGTCGCGGCGCAGCGCGGTGTAGGCCCGTGCCAGCGACTCCTGGACGATGTCCTCGGGGTCGTGGGCGGTGTCGCGCAGACGTTGGGCGGCGTAGCGCCGTAGCGGCTCGCCGTAGCGCCGAACGACCTCGCTGAACGCATCCTCGTGCCCGGCGCGGAAGTCGGCGACGAGCCTGGTGTCGGTCGATCGCTCCATCGTCACCCACACAATGCGTCGAGCGGGTGCTTTTGTGACCAATCAGCTGAATCTGCATCAGGACGACCACGCAACACGCGCGCTTCGCGCGTCCGCGCCGCGGTGGCCCGCGGCACCCCACGGATTACAGTGAAGGCCATGGCCGGTGGCTCATCCGCGCTTCCCTGGGCTCCGATCGAGGCGCTCGGCGTGCTGATGGAGCTGCTGTCCGAGGTCGAGAACGCGACGCCGTCGTCGTCGGAGTTCTACGACCGCGTCTGCGAGGCCACCTGCCAACTGGCACACCTGCGCCGCGCTGTGATCTTCCTCTACGACGACGCACGCCGCGAGGTCCGCGCCGTCGGCTCCAGCGATGTGCCGCTCGAGCTCTTCACGCGGGCGCGTGTGAAGAACGCGACGAACGTCCCGATCGCCCGTGCGGCGCTCGTCGGAGACTGCGTCGTCGAGGTTCACGATCACTTCGAGGACCACATCCCCGCCGAGCTCGTCGCGGAGTTGCAGCCTCGCAACCTCGTCTGCTCGCCGATGAGCGCCGGCGGTCTCTGGTTCGGCGCGCTGATCGGCGAGCGCGAGGCCGACCGGCTGCTGACCGACGCCGAGCGGCACACGCTGTGGACGCTCGGCAAGGTCGCCGGCCTGGCCGCGAGCGCGCGCATCGCGACGCGCCAGCAGGAGCGTTCGCGGCGGCTGACAGAGCGGATCGACCTCGCGCGCGAGCTGCACGACTCCGTGATCCAGCGCCTGTTCGCGGTCGGGATGGTGCTCGGCGCCGAAGGCCCGCTGACCGACGAGGATCGTGCCCGCGCCAACGACGAGGTCCACGTCGCCGCCTCCGAGCTGCGGGCCGCGATGCAGCGGCCGCTCGCGCGGCTGTCGTCGACGGCCACGTCGACGCTCGCCGAGGTGCTCGAGAACCTCGAGGCCGACCACCCCGACCTCGGCCTGCGGACGGAGTGGCAGGACGGCGTCGAGGTGCCCGCACGGTTCGAGTCACTGGCGCAGAACGTGCTCGCCGAAGCCGTCCGCAACGCACGCAAGCACGCCGAATCGACGACGATCGTGATCGCGCTCGAGGAGCACGACGACACGATCGAGCTGCGCGTCTCCAACGACGGCGTCATCGGCTCCGGCGGCCGCTCCGGCATGGGTCTGCGGATGGCGGCGCTCGAGGCGCTGCACCACGGAGCGCTCGTCGACTTCGGGCCCGAGACCGACGGGCGCTGGCGCGTGCGGCTCGTGATGCCGCTCGAGGAGGAGGCCTGATGAGCGAGCAGCGGCTCCGCGTGCTCGTCGTCGACGACCACGACGTCGTCCACTGGGGCCTGCGCTCCCTGCTCGGCGCGCAGCCGTGGATCGAGCGCTGCCTCGCCGCCCACAACGAGGCCGAGGCGCTCGCGCTGGCGCAGCGGTACGAGCCTCACGTCGTGCTGCTCGACCTGTTCGTCGGCAGCGAGTCGGGGACCGAGATCTGCGTCCGCCTGCTCGAGGCGTCGCCGAACACGAAGGTGCTGTTCATCTCCGGCGCCGGCCGGATCTCAGCCGCCGCCGCGCGCGCCGCCGGCGCTTCGGGGTTCGTCACCAAGGATTGGGCGGCGGCCGACGTCGCCAACGCGGTTCGCATGGTCGCGCTCGGGATGTCGGTCTTCGAGCCGACCGCCGAGGAGCCACCCGGTGGGCTGTCTCCGCGCGAGCGCGAGGTGCTCGAGCTGATCGCGACCGGGGCGACCAACGCCGAGATCGCGGCACAGCTGTTCCTCTCGCCGCACACCGTCAAGGAGCACACCAGCGCGCTCTATCGCAAGCTCGGCGTTCGCAACCGGGCCGAGGCGGTGCAGCGCGCGCAGCGGCTCGGCCTGACGGCCTGATTCGCGGCGTTCGGGCCCGTTCGTCGGTCGCGTACCCCCCGGTCGGGGGGTCGGTGCCCGGTGAGGTGTGCCCTGAGGGGGTGTTGCGTCGAAGGTGCCTGTGTGACCGCATTCCTGTTCGCAGGCCAGGGCAGCGTCGTTCCGGGCATGCGCGAGGAGGTCGCGGACCTGCGTCCCGACCTGCTCGACGCCGTGACCGAGGCCGTCGGCGACGACCCGTTCGCCCGCGCCGAAGAGAGCACGCGCTATGCCCAGCCGGCGATTCTCTGTGCTTCGCTGGCCCGCTGGTCGGCGCTTGGAGCGCCCGCGGCAGAGGCGCTGCTGGGCCACTCGCTCGGCGAGCTCAGCGCGCTCGCGGCCGCCGGGTCGCTGAGCGAGCGCGACGCGCTCTCGCTCGTGGCGCTGCGCGCGGCGCTGATGGACGACGCCGGCAAGCCCGGCGACGGGATGATCGCGATCCTGCGTGGCGAGCTGCCGCAGGTGCAGGAGATCGCCGACGCCCACGACGTCACGCTCGCCAACGACAACGCTCCCGGCCAGCTGGTTCTGGCAGGCGACCTCGAGCGCCTCGACGCCGCCGCCGAGGCGGCGAAGGCCGCCGGGCTGCGGGCGGTCCGGCTCGGCGTCAGCGGCGCGTTCCACTCGCCGGCGATGGCGAGCGCGCTGCCGGCCTGGACGCAGGCACTCGCCGCCGTCGAGTTCGCCGCTCCGTCGGCGACCGTCTACTCGTGTCTGACCGCGGCGCCGATCGACGACCCGCGCCAGGCGCTCGCCGACGGCCTGACGAGCCGCGTGCGTTTCCGCGAGTCGCTGCTGGCGCTGCAGACGCAGGGCGTCACCCACTTCGTCGAGGTCGGCCCCGGCAAGGTTCTCGCCGGGCTGGCGAGCCGCACGCTTCCCGACGCGACGGTCGAGATCGCCCACGTCGGCACGATCGGCGCACATGCCTGAGACGCTGGCCGTCGGCGCCGTCTCATCGCCGCAGCCGACGTTGCGCGGTATCTCGGTGCTCGGCTGCGCCGCGGTCCTGCCGCCGGACGAGGTATCCACGAGCGCGATCGCCGAGCGGCTCGGAATCGAGGCGGACTGGCTGATCTCGCGTACGGGGATCCGCTCGCGGCGCTATGCCGCCGACGGCGTCCGCACGTCCGACCTCGCGATCGAGGCCGGTGCCGCGGCGCTCGCGAAGGCCGGCGTCGACGCCGCCGACCTCGACCTCGTGCTCGTCGCGACGATGACCGCCGACGAGCTGACCCCGAACGCGGCCCCGATCGTCGCCCACGGGCTCGGCGCCACGCGCGCCGGCACGTTCGACGTCGGCGCCGCCTGTACCGGTTTCCTGTCGGCGCTCGCCGTCGGCGCGACCTGGATCGAGTCGCGCCGCGCCGAGCACGTCCTCGTGATCGGCGCCGAGGTCCTGTCACGGATCACCGACGCCGAAAGCCGCAGCACCGCGGCGCTGTTCGCCGACGGCGCCGGGGCGGTCGTGCTCGGCGCCAGCAGCGAGCCCGGCGGCCTCGGGCCTGTGCTGTTGCGTCAAGACGGCTCGCAGTCGTCGACGATCATCGCGACGCGCGAGCGCGGTCTGATCGAGATGGACGGTCCCGAGACGTTCAAGCACGCGCTGACGCGGATGACCGAGATCACCACGGAAGCTGCTGAGGCGGCCGGCCTCTCACTCGACGAGATCGACCTGTTCGTCTACCACCAGGCCAACCAGCGGATCACGAAGTCGGTCGGGCAGCGGCTCGGGCTTGACCCCGAGCGCGTCGTCGACTGCATCGCCGAGCAGGGCAACACGTCCGCCGCGACGCTGCCGCTCGCGCTGGCGTACGCCGAGGCCGACGGGCGGCTCAAGCCCGGATCGCGTGTGATGCTGGTCGCGTTCGGCGCCGGCTTCACCTGGGGCGGAACGGTGCTGACATGGTGACCCGCGAGGGCTGCGCGATCGTCACCGGCGGCTCGCGTGGGATCGGCGCGGCGACGGCGCGGGCGCTTGCCGCCGACGGCTGGCCGGTCGCGATCGTCTACCGCGCCGACGCCGACGCGGCGCAGGCCACCTGCGACGCCATCGCCGCCGCCGGCGGCCGTGCGTGGCCGATCCAGTCCGACGTCTCCGACGCGACCGCGGCCGACGCCATCTTCGAGGCCGCCGAGGCCGAGCTCGGCCCGGCGCTGGTGCTCGTCAACAACGCCGGCGTTCGCGCCGACGGGCTCGCGCCGCAGCTCTCCGACGACGACTGGGCGACGGTCATCGACACCAACCTGACCGCCGCGTTCCGGCTGACGCGCCGCGCGCTGAAGCCGATGCTGCGTGCGCGCTTCGGGCGGATCGTCAACGTCGCGAGCATCGTCGGCCTGCAGGCCAACCCCGGCCAGAGCAACTACGCCGCCGCCAAGGCGGGCCTCGTCGGGATGACCAAGACGGTCGCCGCGGAGGTCGCGCGCCGCAACATCACCGTCAACGCGGTCGCTCCGGGCTTCATCGCCACGGACATGACCGAGGGGCTGCTCGAGGCGATGGCCGAGCGCATCCCCGTACGGCGCGCCGGCACGCCGGAAGAGGTCGCCGCCTGCATTCGCTTTCTGGTCTCCGATGAGGCCAGCTACGTCACCGGAGCCACGCTCGTCGTCGACGGCGGGCTCACGGCCTGAACCCACCCCACACCACAGGAGATCGATACATGTCCACAGCTGTCACCGCCGAGCAGGTCGAGGCCCGCGTCCTCGCTGCACTGGTCACCTTCGGCGCCGACGCCGACGTCGTCAGTCGCGACGCCACCTGGGAGCAGCTCGAGGTCGACTCGCTCGATCTCGTCGAGCTCGCGCAGGTCGTCGAGGATGAGTACAACGTCGAGATCACGTCGCAGGACATGCAGCACCTGCTGACGGTCGGTCACGTCGTCGACATGGTGGTCGAGCGCGCAGCATGAGCCGCGCGGTCGCCATCACCGGAGTGGGCGCCGTCTCGCCGCTCGGCGTCGGCGCCCGCACGCTCCATGAGCGCTGGACGGCCGGGCGCAGCGGGATCGAGGACGGGCTCGGGCGCGCGTCCGAGTTCGATCCGCTCTCGGTGCTCACGGCCAAGGAGGCACGACGCGCCGATCGCTGCACGCAGCTCGCGCTGGCGGCGTCCGACGAAGCGCTCGCGGACGCCGGCTGGGATGGCGATCGGCCGTATGACCCCGATCGCGTCGGCGCGATCATCGGCACCGGCATCGGCGGCATCACGACGCTCGTGACGAACCAGGACGTGCTGCGCGAGCGTGGGCCGACGAAGGTCGCCCCGCTCGGGATCCCGCTGATGATGGCCAACGCCCCCGCCGGCGCGGTCTCGATGCGCCACGATCTGCGCGGACCGTCCTACGGCACGGTTTCGGCCTGCTCGGCCGGCGCCCACGCGATCGGCACGGCGATGCGGATGATCCAGTCCGGCGAGGCCGACGCCGTCGTCTGCGGCGGTGCCGAGTCGGCGCTCGTCGACCTCTCGATCGCGTCGTTCGCGGCGCTCGAGGCGTCGTCGCCGATCGGCATCTCGCGCCCGTTCGATGCGCTCCGCGACGGCTTCGTGATGGGTGAGGGCGCGGGCGTGCTCGTGCTCGAGAACGCCGAGTTGGCGAAGCAGCGCGGCGCGCGCGTGCTCGGCGAGCTGATCGGCTACGCCGCGACCTCCGACGCGCACCACCTGACGGCGCCCCACCCTGACGGTGAAGGCGCCGTGCGCGCGATCCTGCTGGCGCTGCGCGACGCCGGGATCGCGCCCGAGGACGTCGACTACGTCAACGCGCATGGCACGTCGACGCCGCTCAACGACCTCGCCGAGACGAACGCGCTCAAGCGCGCGCTCGGCCAGCACGCGTACGAGATCCCGGTCTCGTCGACGAAGTCGGCGATCGGCCATCTGCTCGGCGCCGCAGGCGCCGTCGAGGCGGTCGCGACGCTGCTTGCGCTGCGCGACCGTGTCGCGCCGCCGACGATCAACTACGAGCACCCGGACGAGGCGTGCGACCTCGACTACGTGCCGAACACCGCACGGCCGCTGGCCGTCAGCGGTGACGCGCCGGTGGCGATCTCGAACTCGTTCGGCTTCGGCGGCCACAACGCCGTGCTCGCGCTCCGCGGGGTCGCGGCATGAGCGCCGCCACGACCACGACCGCGGCGCCCGCCGCAACACCGGCCGAGCGGACACCGCCGGCGGAGCGCCTGGCGGCGCTCTGCGACCCGGGCTCGCTTCGCCTACTGCGCACCGCGGTGCGCTCGGACCGCCTCGGAGACCGGGCCGTCGACGGCGACGGTGTGGTCGCCGCCAGTGGCCTGGTCGGCGGCCGGCCGATCCTCTGCTACGCCGAGGACCAGGGCTTCATGGGCGGCAGCCTCGGCGGCGCCCACGCGGCCTCGATCGTCGAACTGCTGAAGCAGGCCGAGCGCGGCAGGCGCCCGGTCGTGGGGCTCGTGTCGTCGGCCGGTGCGCGCCTCCAGGAGGGGCTCGCCGCGCTCGCCGGTTACGGCGAGATCTTCGCCGCGATGACGCACCTGTCGGGTGTCGTCCCGCAGATCTCGATCCTCTCCGGCGTCAGCGCCGGCGGTGGCGCGTACTCGCCGGCGCTCGGCGACGTCGTGATCATGACCCGCGACGCGAGCATGTTCCTGACCGGCCCCGGCGTCGTCCGCGACGTCATGGGCGAGGACGTCGACGCGATCTCGCTCGGCGGCGCCAAGGTCCAGTCCGCCAACGGCGTCTGCCACATGGTCGCCGGCGACGAGGGCGAGGCGGCGCTGATGGCGCGCGACCTGCTCGGCCTGTTGCCGTCCGCGGCCGGCGACGCGCTCCCGATCGCGCCGCCGCTGCCGGCGCTCGACGGCGATCCCGGCGACGTCGTTCCCGGCGACCCGCGCAAGGTCTACGACGTGCGCGACGTGTTGCGGCGGATCGTCGATGACGGCTGGCTGCTCCAGTACGGCGAGCTCTGGGCACGCAACATCGTCTGTGCCTGGGCGCGCGTCGAGGGCCGCCCGGTCGGCATCGTCGCCAACCAGCCGCGCTACATCGGCGGCGTCCTCGACGCCGAGGCGGCGCAGAAGGCCGCCCGTTTCGTTCGCACCTGCCACCTGTTCGGCGTTCCGCTGGTCGCGTTCGTCGATACGCCCGGCTTCATGCCCGGGACGAAGCAGGAGTCCGCCGGGGTGATCCGCCACGGCGCCAAGCTCGTGCACGCGTTCGCCGAGGCGCGGGTCCCGAAGCTGACGGTGACGCTGCGCAAGAGCTTCGGCGGCGCGCACATCGCGATGAACTCGAAGGCGCTGGGCGCCGACATCTGCTTTGCGTGGCCGCAGGCGACGCTCGGCGTGATGGGCGCCGAGCAGGCCGTCAACATCGTGCATCGCCGGCACCTCGCGGCGGCCGAGGACGTCGCCGCGGAGCGCGCGACGCTCGCGGCGGCCTACGCGGAGGAGCACCTCGGCGCGCAGAACGCGGCCGCGCAGGGCTACGTCGACGAGGTCATCGAGCCGTCGCAGACGCGTGACCGGCTGGCGGCCGCGCTGTCGGTGCTCGATCGCACGCCTGTGGGCGAGCCGCGCGCAGGCAACGTCCCCCTGTGATCGCGCGAACTCCGGAACCGCGTGCCTGCGTCCTCAGTCGCTCGTGTGCGGAGCACACGTCGCTCCCTGCGTCCTTGGCACACGTCCCCGGAGTCCGCGCGACGTGGAGTCGGCGCGACGCGGAGACCGCGTCGTAAGATCGCCGCGATGAGCGAATTGTTCCAGCGCGGCTTCGACGCACTCAGCGTCGGTGACGCGTTCGAGACCCGCGGTCGCACGATCGGCGAAGGCGACGTGAGCCTGTTCGCCGGCCTGACTGGTGATCACCACCCGCTCCATACCGATGCCGTCTTCGCCGCCGCGCACCAGTTCGGCGAGCGCGTCGCGCACGGAATGCTCGTGCTCTCGGCTGCGGTCGGGCTTGTGCCATTCGACCCGGATCACATTCTCGCGCTGCGCCGCGTCCGCGACGTGACCTTCAAGCAGCCGGTGCGCTTCGGCGACACGATCCGCTGCGAGGGCGCGATCTCGGAGGCATCGGCGCTGACCGACGAGGCCGGACTCGTCACTTGCGACATCCGCGTGCGCAACCAGGACAACAAGCTTGTCTGCCGGATCGCGGTCGACGTGCTCTGGCGCCGCGACGCCGCCGATGCCGGCGAGATTGCTCAGACCTCCGACGAAGCGACGACGAACTCATGACGATGCTCGAAGGCCGCAAGCTCCTGATCACGGGAGTGATGACGAAGGACTCGATCGCCTGGCACGTCGCCGAGCAGGCGCAGCGGCTCGGCGCCGAGGTCGTGCTGACGAGCTTCGGCCGTGCGCGGCGCCTGACCGAGCGCGCCGCCGGCAGGCTGCCCGAGCCGGTCGACGTGCTCGAGCTCGACGTCAACTCCGACAGCGACCGCGCGGCCGTGGCGGCCGAGCTCCAGCAGCGCTGGGGACGGCTCGACGGGGTCCTGCACGCGATCGCGTTCGCGCCCGCGGACGCGCTCGGGGGCAACTTCCTCCAGACGCCGCCGGCGAGCGCGCTGACGGCGTTCGAGACGAGCGCCTTCTCGCTCAAGGCGCTGACGGTCGATCTGCTGCCGCTGCTGAGCGAGGCGCGCGGCGCCGTCGTCGGGCTCGACTTCGACGCCACGGTCGCCTGGCCGGTGTACGACTGGATGGGTGTCAGCAAGGCCGCGCTCGAGGCCGTCTCGCGCTACCTCGCGCGTGACGCGGGCCCGCACGGCGTGCGCGTCAACCTGGTCTCCGCCGGCCCGCTCGAGACGATCGCGGCGAAGGGCATCCCGGGCTTCGGCGAGCTCGCCGACGCCTGGCGGATGCAGGCGCCGCTCGGCTGGGACACGAAGGACCCGGCTCCGGTCGCCGCCGCGTGCTGCTTCCTGCTGTCGCCGATGTCGTCCGCGATCAGCGGCGAGATCCTCCACGTCGACGGCGGATTCCACGCGATCGGCGCCGCCGGTGCGGCGGCGACGTCGGCGATCGAGAGCGCCGCCGAACCCGTCTAGAGCTTCGCGGGCCGCGCGTCGTCAGCGCTCGTGCGCTCGACGCCGATGCTGTCGAAGATGGCGGTGATGCGTCGCAGCGTCTGCGCGGCGACGAGCAGGTCGTCGTCGTCGACGTCGGCGAACGTCTCGTGCCAGCGCGCGTCCCATGCCCGTCGTCGCTTGGCGACGAGCGCCTGGCCGCGCTCGGTCAGCGAGACCATCACGACGCGCCGGTCGTGCTCGCTGCGGGTGCGGACGACGACGCCGGCGCTGTCGAGCTGATCGAGCGTCGCGGTCATCGTCGCCGGCGTCACGTCGGCGACGCGGGCGAGGTCGCCGACGGTCACCTCCGGCTTGCGCTTGAGCGCCATCAGCGCCCGGATCTGCGCGACGGTGAGCCCGTCGACGGTGACCTTGTCGCGCGAGCGCAGCCGCCGTTCGGCGCTGAGCATCTCGCGCAGCGCCCTGTGGAGCTCGTCGATCACATCGGCCCGAGTGCCGGGACGCGCAGGGCCGCTCATGCCGCCCCGATCGCCATCGGCGCCCGGCCGGCGCCGGGTTCGGTCGCTCGCTCGGTCAGCGCAAGCACGATGACCGGTACCACCGCGGCCACGGTGATCGCGATCACCCACCAGTTCGTCAGCGCGAACGCGTGCGCCATTCCCGCCGGCGACCGCCCAGCGCTCGTCAGGTGGTCCTGGAGGATGACGGACAACAGCGCGGTGCCCATCGAGCCGCCGACGCGCTGCAGCACCAGCAGCTGCGGTGTCGCGTGGGACACCTGCTCGATCGACAGCCGCGAGTAGGCCGAGGTCATCGCCGGCATCAGCGAGAGGCCCATGCCGATGCCGCGAAGGATGAGCGCGGCGCTGGTGACGCCGTAGGACGTGTCGTCGGCCAGCGACAGCAGCGGGATCGTCCCGACGATGATCACCGCGACGCCGAGGAGGGTCGTTCGCCCGGCGCCGACGCGTTCGGTCGTGCGTGCCGAGAGCCGCATGCCGACGGCGGCTCCGATGCCCTGCGGCGCCAGCAGCAGCCCGGCCATCGCGGCGCTCTCGCCACGGGCGACCTGGAAGTACAGCGGCATCAGGATCATCGCCCCGAACAGCGCGGCGCCGAGGAAGAACACCGCGACCGCGGCGGCCGAGAAGGAGCCGCTGCGGAACAGACGCACGTTCAGCAGTGGGTAGGAGATGCGCAGCGCCCGGACGACGAATGCCGCGACCAGCACGAGCCCGGCGGCGATCGGCACGACGACGGACGCGGCGAGGAGGCTCGACGCCGAGCCGGTCTGGGCGAGCCCGTAGGTGATGCCGACGAACCCGGCGCTGGCGAGCGCGAGGCCGGCGAAGTCGAGCCGTCCGGCGGGCTCTTCGTCATCGGTGCTCGGCAGCAGCCGGCGCGCCGTGATCAGCGCGATGATGCCGACCGGGAGGTTGATCAGGAAGATCCACTGCCAGCCGGCGTGCTCCAGCAGCAGTCCGCCGATCGTCGGTCCGAGGACCGGCGCCACGAGCATCGGCACGCCGATCGCCGCCATCACGCGCGGCATCGACTTCGGACCAGCGGCACGCACGAGGATCATCTGGCCGACTGGCATGATCATGCCGCCGCCGAGGCCCTGGAGCACGCGGAACAGGATCAGCGAGTTGGCGGACCACGCGAGCGCGCAGAGCGCGGAGCCGAGGGTGAAGAGGACGACCGCGACGATGTAGAGCCGTTTGCTGCCGAAGCGGCGAGATGCCCAACCGGTGACCGGCAACGCGGCGGCCACCGCGAGCATGTAGCCGGTCGAGATCCATTGGATCGTCGACAGCGGCGCGTCGA
The DNA here is from genome assembly GCA_035650375.1 of Solirubrobacteraceae bacterium. Lineage (GTDB taxonomy): Bacteria > Actinomycetota > Thermoleophilia > Solirubrobacterales > Solirubrobacteraceae > BP-464. Next base: position 21,660 of record DASRHW010000111.1, read on the forward strand.
AGTCGTTCGCCAGGTCGTTCAGCGCGACGTTGATAATGGTCGTGTCGAGGATGCTCATGATCGCGCCGAGCACGATCACCGTCGCGATCTTGCGGACGTGGGGATCGAGCTTGTGCGGTGCGCTGGGGTCCATGAGTATCTTTCCGTCTAAATGTTCGACACCAAAATACTAGCTGTCGAAGCAGTAGGCAAGCGGCTCGTGGCGCGGTCGCGCTCGCGGCAGCGCTCGGCCGCCCGATCGGCGGGCGGCGGGGCGACACGGGAGGAGGAGGGCAGGCGCCCTCGGGCCGTCAGCCCTCGTCGATAAAGGCGCGCAGACGGGCGCGCAGCGTCGACAGCCGGGCGCTCTCGTCGAGCGACGTCAGCAGGTCGTGAGCCTGGTCGGTGTCGAGCAGGAACTCGTCACGGCCGACGCGCAACATCCGCGCCAGCTTGAGGAAGGAGACGGCCTCGTCGTCGTCCAGCAGCGACGCGAAGTTCTCGATCGACTCGGCGGCGGTCCTGCGGTGTGCCTGGTCCAGGCGCACCTCAAGCCACTCACGACGCTCACCAACGGGACTCATAGACCGACTTCTATAGCAAGAGCGACGCCGGTGTCGCGTGTTGGGCGACTCTCACGGTGGCGAAACAGGCCGAAGATCGCGCGTCGTCGCGGTCGTGTGCCCGGCGGCGGCCCGCCGGCGCAGATTCGCGCCGACGGGCCCGCTCCCGTAGACCTCCCGGCTATGGGAGCGCCGGGTCCTGTTGCTGCTGCGAGCTGGTTGCGCTCGCGGGGCGGTTGCCGAGCTTGACCTTGATCGTCTGCGTCCGGCCGTCGCGGGCGACCGTGACGTCGACGCTGTCGCCCGGCTTGTGGCCGTCGATCGCGGCGCTGAGCGCCGCCGAGTCGGCGATCCGCGTGCCGCCGACCGAGACGATCGTGTCGCCACTCTTGATTCCTGCGCTCTCGGCCGGCCCGCCTGAGACCACGCTCGAGACCGTGGCGCCGGTGCTCGTGCCGTCACCGGTCGAGACGCCGAGGTAGGCGTGCGCGGCCTTGCCGGCCGAGCGCAGCTGGTCGACGACGCTGCGGACGGTGTTCGACGGGATCGCGAAGCCGATGCCGACGTTGCCGCTGCTCGCGCTGCCGGTGCCGGTCTCGATCTGCGAGTTGACGCCGATCACGTGGCCCGCGGTGTCGAGCAGCGGACCACCGGAGTTGCCGGGGTTGAGCGCCGCGTCGGTCTGGATCACGTCGTTGATCGTGAAGCCGTCGGGGGCCTCGATCTGGCGCTGCAGCGCGCTGACGACGCCCGTCGTCAGCGTCCGGCTGAGGCCGAATGGGTTGCCGATTGCGTAGGTCGGATCGCCGACGTTGATCTTGCTGGAGTCGCCGAACGTCAGCGGCACCAGGTCCTTGCCGCCGGTGTCGATCTTGAGCAGCGCGAGGTCCGACGACTGGTCGGTCCCGATGATCTTCGCGGTCTTCGTGTCACCGTCGCCGACCTTGACCGTGACCTTGGTCGCGCCGTCGACGACGTGGTCGTTCGTGACGATGTAGCCGTCGGCGGTGATCGCGAAGCCGGATCCGGTCGCGGTGCCCGACTGCGGCTCGCCGAACGGCGACGCCGACTGTTGCGCGATATCGGCGGTGATGAACGCGACAGAGTTCTTGTCCTTGTCGTACACCTGGCGCGGCGTCAGTCCCGTCGAGGTCGCGGCGACGGGCGCCGCGGCCGGGCCGGCGGCCTCGGTGATCGTCGTCACGCTGCCGCCGTCGTCGCCGAAGACGCCCGACGTGGCGACGGCACCGCCGCCCACCGCTCCGGCCGCCGCGGCGGCGAGAAGCGCCGTGACCTTTGTGGGAGTTCTCATGCGAACACTGTTCCCACCGACGGCAAGGAGCGACTAAGCCGCCTCGAAGGAGCGGGTAAGAACGTCAGGACGCGGCGGAAGCGGGCGCATCGGCGGTGTCTGCGAGCGTCGCCTCGGTGGCTGCCGGCGCAGGCGGCAGCGTCAGCGTGAACACGGCGCCGCCGTCGCCGGCGTTTGCCACGGTGACGGTCCCGCCATGGTCCTCGGCGACCTGGCGGACGATCGCGAGCCCGAGCCCCGAGCCCGTCTGCTCGCGCGTGTGGGCGCCGCGGAAGAAGCGATCGAAGACGTGGTCGAGCTCGTCTTCGGGAATGCCGGGGCCGTGGTCGCGGACGCGCAGCACGTTGTCGTGCAGCGCGACCTCGATCGGCTGACCCGGCGCGTTCCAGCGGACGGCGTTGTCGAGCAGGTTGTTGACCGCGCGCGTCAGCCGGCTCGCCGCACCGAGCACCGTCGTCTCCTCGATCGTGGCGTCGAAGACCGTGTCGGGTGCGTGGCGAGCCGTCCGCGCAAGTGCTTCGCCGAGGATCTCGTCGACGTGGACCGGCTCGCGGCTCTCGGGCATGTGGTCGCCGCGCGCGAGCTCGATCACGTCGTTCATCAGCACCGTCAGTTCCTCCGTCTGCTCGACCACGGTGTCGAGCAACATGTCGCGGCGCTCCGCAGGCAGCTCGGCAAAGCGCGTCCGCAGGATCTCGACGTTCGTGCGCAGGCTCGTGATCGGCGTGCGCAGCTCGTGCGAGGCGTCGGCGACGAGCTGCCGCTGAGCGCGCACGGACGCGTCGAGCTCACCGACCGAGATCTCCAGCGCGTCGAGCATCGCGTTGAAGCTCGTCGCCATGCTGGCGATCTCGTCGGCTCCGGAGGCGTCCATCCGTTGCGCGAGGTCGCGCGTCTGCGCGACGTGCTCGGCGGTCTGGGTCAGGCGCCGCAGCGGCGTCGTCATCCGCACCGCGATCGTGCGGCCGAGGACGACGGCGAGCGCCACGCCGCCGAGCGCGGCGAGGATGAAGATCCAGCGCAGCCGGTGGAGGATGTGGTCGACCTCGCGCAGCGAGCGGCCGAAGGCGACGGCGCCGCCGTTCTGGACCGGAATCGCCAGCACACGGACGTGCGCTGGGCCGACGCGCGCGTCGTAGAGCGTCGCCTCGCGGCGGCCGGCCGCGACCAGCTTGGCGGTGTCGCCGACGGGCAGCGGGATCCGGTTCGTGTTCGCGGTCGTCAGCCCGGCACGGCCGTCGACGGTGATCAGCTGGGCGTAGGCGTCAGGGTCGCCGGGCTCGACCGGCATCTGGAAGCTGCTGAAGCCGTTCACCTGTACCTCGCGGACGACTTCGACGGCGCGCGCACGCAGCGAGCTGTCGACCTCCGATCGCAGCTGGCCGCGGACGGCGAGGTAGCCGAGCCCCGACGCGAGCACGATCGCGAACGCCACCGTGCCGGCGATCAGCAGCGTCAGCCGCCGCCGGAACGTCATGGCGCTTCGCGCAGGACGTAGCCGACGGAGCGCACCGTGTGGACGAGCCGAGGCTCGCCGTTGGGCTCCGTCTTGCGGCGCAGGTAGCCGATGTAGACGCCGAGCGAGTTGGAGTCGCTGCCGAAGTCGTAGCCCCAGACCATCTCGAACAGCTGCGTCCGCGTGAGCACCTGGCGCGGATGGCGCAGGAAGCACTCGAGCAGCAGATATTCGGTCCGCGTCAACTCCAGCAGCGTGTCGCCGCGATACGCGCGGTGCTCGACGCGGTCGAGCCGCAGGTCCGCGAACTCCAGTTGGTCCTCTGCCCGCGACGGCTCGACCGTTCTGCGCATGATCGCCCGCAGCCGCGCGACGAGCTCGCGCAGCGCGAACGGCTTGACGAGATAGTCGTCGGCGCCGGCCTCGAGCCCGGCGACACGATCGTCGACGGCGTCCTTCGCGGTCAGCATCAGCACGGGCGTGCGGTTGCCGGCCGCGCGCATCCGGCGACAGACCTCGAGGCCGTCGATGTAGGGCATCGAGACGTCCAGCACGACGGCGTCGAACGGTCGCTCGGCGAGCACCTGCAGCGCTTCGAGCCCGTGCTCGACTGCCTCGACGTCGAACTCCTCGAGCTCGAGCGCGAGCGCCACGGACTGGCGAACCGACGGCTCGTCGTCGACGACCAGGATCCGGCTCTTTGCGGTTCCAGCCACGGTTGCCTAACCGGCGTAGGAGACCTTGACCGTGAACGGCCCGCTGCCGTGCCGTCGCGCCACCGAGACCGTGATCGTCTCGGACGGGCGCTGGCGGCAGGCGCCGTCGGGATAGCTGATGCGGTCGCCGCTGCCGGCCGTCCGCGTGCGGTCCTCGACCTTGCCGCCGGACAGCAGCGCGAGGTCGTAGTTCGTTCCCGCGGGACCCTTCAGCTGGACGGTCATCGTCCCATCGAGCGTCAGCATGAACGAGAACCGGCGGGCGTTGCTCGATGTCGCGGTGAACGTTCCCTTGAACGTCTTTGACACAGACTTGGTCCACGGCGTCAGGACGTCCTTGCGTGCCAGCGCGTCTCCGGTGGCGTCGGGCCGCAGCAGGGCGCTGTACTGCCACGAGACGTCGGGGAAGGCCAGGTGTGCGTAGGTGTCCGCCCACGCCTCGCCCGGGTTGCGCAGGTAGTTGCCGCGCTCGTCGCCGGGGAACAGCTTCCTCTCGATCGACCGGTTGCAGACCATCCCGTACGACGCCCAGTACTTGGGGCCGTAGTCGAGCGTCTCGAACGGCGGATTGTCGCGGAAGGCCGCGATGTGGTGGCCGTACTCGTGCGCGATCACGTAGTTCGTCGTCACGCCGGTGTTCGAGTCGACCTGCTGGCCCGGTACGGTCATCGTGTGGTTCGCGGCCGTGTAGCAGGCGAGCGTCCCGTCGTTGCCGCCGCAGCGCTTGAGCACGTCCTCCGGCGTCGCCAGCAGGACGTGCAGCTTCGCCAGCTCGCTGCCGTGCGGGAGGCTGCCGAGGTAGTCGACGTAGCTCTGGGCGACGGCGGGATCGGGGGTGTAGCCGGGCGCGAAGGTCACGTCGACCGTCTGTCCGTCCGGGGTCGCGTAGGCCGCGGTCGCGCCCGGCGGGGGCTTCTGCGCGGCCGTCAGGCGCAGCGGATGCGCGAGCACGCGATCGTTGACGATCGTGCCGAGCGGGGCGACCAGCGACAGCCGCTGTGGCCGTTGCGCGGAGGAGGCGACGGCCGGCAGCGCCAGGGCGGCGCAGCCGGCGATCACGGCGGCGCGCAGGGTCGATCGGAGCATCCTCATGGAGCGTAGAGAGGATCGGCAGCGGCCATGAGGCTGATTGAAGCTGGCACGAAGAATTGCCGAAGGAGTGGCGTTTGTCCGGGGTTCGTGACCACGCTGGACGGATGCCATCCCTGGCGCGGCTGGTGCGTTCGTCGTATCGTTCCGGAACCGGATGGCTGCAGAGATCCCATCATTTGCGATCGACGTGCGGACAGATGGCGGTCGCGTGCACTTCGTGCCGCGCGGTGAGTTGGACCTCGCGACCGCTCCGGATCTCGAGCAGCGTGTGCTCGAGACGCTCCGCAGCGGTGATGGCGACGGCGTCGTCCTCGACCTGCGCGAGCTGACGTTCATGGACTCGACCGGCGTCCGCGCCATCGTCGCCGCCCACCAGGTCGCCCAGGACGAGGGCGTCGACCTACGGCTCGTCCGGCCGCGCGCCGGCAGCGTCGTCTTGCGCGTGATCGAGATCTCCGGCATCGATGGAGCGCTCGGCCTCGTCGACGCTCCGTAGCCAGACTGAACGCCTGCGCGAGCAGCGCGCCGGTGTCGACGATAGGCTGCACGCTCCTCGTGTCTGACGGCGCTCCCAGTACTCAGGATCCGGCTCTCGGCAGTGTCGGCGAGGCGACGGCGATTCGCCGACTCGCCGACCTCCTCGTCGGCTTCGGCGCCAACGTCCAGCCTGGGCAGATCCTCGCGATCTCCAGCGAGCCCGGCAAGGAGGCGCTCACGCGTGAGCTCGCCACGAGCGCATACCGCGCCGGCGCGAAGTTCGTCGACGTGTGGTATTTCGACCTTCACGTCAAGCGTGCGCGGCTGCTGCACTCCAGCGACGAGGACCTCCCGTTCGTGCCGGAGTGGTACGGGCACCGGCTGGTCCAGCTGGGCGAGCAGCACGCGGCGCGGATCGCCCTGACCGGCCCGGTCGAGCCCGGCCTGCTCAGTGACGTCGACCCGCGGCGGGCCGGCATCGATCAGCTGCCGGCGCTGAAAGAGGGCATCGCGATCGTCAACGCGGCGACGACCAACTGGTGCGGCGCTCCGTGCCCGACACCGGGCTGGGCGCGGCTCGTGTTCCCCGAGCTCGAGCCGGACGCCGCCTACGCCAAGCTGTGGGAGCAGATCCTGCACGTGATGCGCCTCGACGAGGACGACCCGGTCGCGACCTGGCGCGCCCGCGCGGACCACCTCGAGTCGATGGCCGCGCGCCTCACCGAGCGGCACTTCGACGCCGTCCGCTTCACCGGCGAGGGGACCGATCTGACGATCGGCCTGCTGCCGTCGAGCACTTGGGTCGCGGCCCGCTTCACAACCGTCGACGGGATCGTGCACATGCCGAACCTGCCGACCGAAGAGGTCTTCACGACGCCCGACCCACTGCGCACCGACGGCTTCGTCACCGCGACCAAGCCCCTGTCGGTCGGTGGCTCGATCGTCGAGGGCCTGCGCGTGCGCTTCGAGGGTGGGCGAGCGGTCCAGATCGACGCCGACTCCGGCGCCGAGGTGATGCGCGCGTATGCGGCGCGCGACGACGGCTCGTCCTTCCTGGGCGAGGTGGCGCTGGTCGACCGGGAGGGCCGCATCGGCCCGCTCAGGACGACCTTCTACGACACGCTGCTCGACGAGAACGCCGCGAGCCACA
>DASRHW010000112.1:0-15662 GCA_035650375.1 Solirubrobacteraceae bacterium
AGCGTGCCGAACAAGATCAGCCATCACGCTCCCTGCAGCGTGTTGATCATCCGCACCCGCTGAGTCAGCGGCCGGTCGACTTCGCCGTCGGAGCAGTCGCGGCGCCGCGCGTGGGCGCCAGCGGGCCGCCGGGGGTGGTCGCCTTGCCGGCGTCGATCAGCCCCCAGCCGTAGCGGCGGTCGTAGCCGGGAGGGCCGAGGTCGCGCGCGGTCGCCTCGATCCGGTCGCGAAGCTGATCGGGCGTCGGATCGGGACCGAGCAGGCCGCTGGCGACGAGCAGCGCGGCGGCCGCCGTGACATGTGGCGCTGCCATCGACGTGCCGTCGTAGCCGCCTGGAATCCCGAACCGCGTCGAGCCGAAGCGCGTGAACGTGACCTGGAAGATGTCGTGGCCCGGCTCGCCGGCGGCGTTGCAACTGGGTTCCGGGAGCTCGGCGTCGGCGCCACCGCCGGGAGCGACGACGTCGATCCCCGGGCCGCGGTTGGAGAACTCCGACAGACAGCCGTGCTCGGTGGTCGCGCCGACGGCGATCACGTCGTGCAGCCGTGCCGGGTAGGCGATCGAGGTCGCCGCCTCGTTGCCGGTCGCGCCGACGATCAGTGCTCCGCGCTTGTGGGCGTAGGCGATCGCGCGCGTCAGCGCGGGAATGTCAGAGGCCACGACCTCGCTCGGGAACTCGAGCGACAGGTTGATGATCTTGGCGCCGTGGTCGACGGCGAAGCGGACGCCGCGGGCGATCGTCGTCGAGTCTCCCTCGCCCTTGCGGTCAAGCACGCGGATCGGCATCACGCGGACGCCGTAGGCGAGCCCGGTCAGGCCCTTGCCGTTGTTCGTCGCCTCGACGATCGTGCTTGCCACGTGCGTGCCGTGGCCTTCGCTGTCGTCGGCGTACGGGTCGCCGTCGATGAAGTCGTAGCCGCTCACGAACGACGCCGGCTTGAGGTCGGGCGAACGGCGGAAGCTTCCGTGGTTCGCGTAGGCGACGCCCGTGTCGAGAACGGCGACGATCACACCCTTGCCGCCGGGCGCGCCGTCGGCGATCAGGTTGCCCCACGCGACCGGAGCGTTGACGCCGAAGGCGCCGTTGAAGTTCCACTGGACCGTCTGCCAGCCGCCGGGGATGACGCCGCGGCCCGGGTCGTTCGGGATGAAATCGGCGATGTGCGCGATCGGCCCGTGAAAGCGTGCATGGGCCTCCGCCGTCGCGGGCACGAAGAGCGCGAGCGCGGCGGTGATCGCCACGAGGAGCCGGAGGGAGGGCATCTGCTTGAAGAACTCCGGCGATAACCGGGAGTTCTGCTTCGGCAATGATGCACTAGTGGCGCCCCACGGTTCCGATCTTGCGCTCAGCGTCCGTGCGGACGAGGCAATGGTGCTGGCCCTCGCCGAGGCGCGCGCGGCGCTCGAGCACGGAGACGTGCCGATCGGTGCCGTCGTCGTCCGCGACTCCGACGGTGCGCTGCTCGGCGCCGGGCACAACGAGCGCGAGCTTCGGCAGGACCCGACCGCGCACGCCGAGGTGCTTGCGCTCCAGCGTGCGGCGGAGGCGGTCGGCAGCTGGCGCGTGCTCGATGCGACGCTCGTCGTCACGCTCGAGCCGTGCGCGATGTGCGCCGGGGCGATCGTCCTCGCGCGCGTCCCGCGTGTGGTCTACGGCTGCACCGACCCGAAGGCGGGGGCGGCCGGAAGCGTCCTCGATGTGCTCGCCGACGCGCGCCTGAACCATCGCCCAGATGTGATCGGCGGCGTTCGCGCCGACGAGTGCGCGGCGCTGTTGCGAGCGTTCTTTGCCGAGCGCCGCTGACGCCGGCACGGGCCGGACGCCGAGGACGCACGCGAACCGCTACCGTTTTCTTCGCCGTCGCTCTGCGGGCTGTGCACGAGGAAGGACGTGCGTGCGACAGTCCGCCTGACGTGCCCTGGAGGGGTGCCGGAGCGGTTGAACGGGGCGGTCTCGAAAACCGTTGTGCGTCGTAAGGCGTACCCAGGGTTCGAATCCCTGCCCCTCCGTCATGGCCGGTGACAGGCGAGGCCTGGTCCCCGACAGGTTCGTGCTTATGTGGGTGGCAAGGACCGTTCTCGTGGTCAAGTCCGAAGCGATTTGGCCTCGTCTGTCAGCGCGGCCAGCAGCTCCGCGAGGTCTTGCCGAACTGCATCGTCTGTGATGATCCCCGGGGGGCCGATGATGTCCCGGCCGACCGGGGTTCGCCGCCCGCTCGAGGGCAGTAACGCTGCACCGACGTAGCCCAGCACGGTGCGCAGGGTCGCATCAGCCCCGCCGCCCCGGCCAGGTGCCGCGATGTTGATCCACGTGGTCGGCTTGCCATGGATCTCGCTGCCACCGACAGTCCAGTCGAGCAGGTTCTTGAAGCTGCCGGGAAGTGTCCCCGCATATTCGGGCGTGCACATGATCACCAGGTCGGCCTCGGCGATCGCCTCCCGCAGCGCCGTAACCTGGGGCGGGAGTGGATCCTGATCATGGTCGGGGTTGAAGTGTGGAAGCGCATCGAGCTCCTCGTGCAGCACTGCCTCGACGCCCGGCGGAAGGAGCTCGGCGGCCGTCCGAAGTACCGCGTTGTTCGTTGAGTCGCGGCGAGTGCTGCCTGCGATGAGGAGCGCGCGCATGCGATTCAGGTTACGGAGGTCGCGACTGACTGGCGCGTCTGTTGCGAATGCCAAAAACGTCTCGCATGTAGCTCTGCGATTCGCCGCCAGACAGGGTCAGGTTTCGAACTCCGTCCCTCCAACCCCGCTGCCGGGCGTCACAGGTGCTCGCCGATCTCGGCGATCGATTCCCAGATCTCCGTCGGCTCGATGCCGGCGGCGTCGAAGGCCGCCTGGCGGAACTTGCCGGTGCGGACGAGGATGCCGTCGAGGCCTGCCTCCTGAGCGCCTTCGACATCGCCCTCGACGTCGTCCCCGATCATCGCCGCTGCGTGCGCGCCGACGCCGAGCTCGTCGAGCGCGGCGGCGAAGAAGTCGGGCGAGGGCTTGCCGGTGACGACGGCGGTTCGGCCGACGGCGTACTCGAGCGCGGCGATGTACGGCCCGGCGTCGAGGATCAGGCCGTTCTCGGATTGCCAGACGCGGTTGCGCTGCAGCGCGATCAGCTCGGCGCCAGCCTGAAGCTGGCCGAAGATCGCGTTGAGCCGCGCCGGCGTGAAGTCGTCGCCGAGATCGCCGACGACGACCGCCTGGACCGGGCCATCGCCGGGGTCGCCGAGCGTGTCGAGGTCCTCTGCCAGCGCCGGGGCCACATGCACGGCCACGCGGTCATAGCCACGGTCGTGGCAGCGCCTGACGGCGAGCGCGGCCGGCGTCAGCACCTCGGACTCCTCGATCGCGAAGCCGAGCGTCCTCAGCCGCTCGACGACCAGCCGCCGCGATCGCGACGTGGTGTTCGTCACGAGCCGGAACGGCAGCTGCCGCGACCGCAGCAGCTCCAGCGCTCGAGCCGCGCCCTCGATCGGCTCGGAGCCGACGTGCAGGACACCGTCGATGTCGATCAGCAGCGCTTCCCAGCGCGCGTCGGTCATGTCCGGCACTATCGCGCACATGCCCTTCCGTCACGAGATGCTCGACGCCCCGCTCGTCGCGGCGATCGGCGACTACGACCACACCCGTGACCTCGCGACCGGGTCCGTCACGGTCGATGGCGTCGAGTTCGAGATCTTCGAGCGCCCCGAGGACATGTTCGAGCGAGCGCTGGAGGGCGAGTTCGCCGCCAGCGAGATGTCGCTGGCGGCGCTCTCCGCGATGGTCTCGCAGGGCGACGATCGCTTCGCCGCGCTGCCGGTCTTCCCGGCGCGGAGCTTCCGTCATGGCGCGATCTATGTCCATGTCGACGGCCCTCGGTCGGTCGAGGATCTGGCCTCCGCCCAGATCGGGATCCCGATCTGGGTCCAGACGGCCGGCGTCTACGTGCGCGGCATGCTCGCCTCCCGTTACGGGCTCGACCTCACCACGATCACGTGGGTGCGGGCCGGGGTCGACGTCCCGGGGAGGGAGGAGCCGGCGCCGTTTGACGCCGGGCCGCATCAGATCCTGTCTGCCGCGGACCGCACGCTCGACGAGCTGCTGCTGTCACGCGAGGTCGACGCGGTCATCAGCGCCCGCCCGCCCGCCAGCGTCGAGCGAGACGACCCGCGCGTGCGGCGGCTCTTCGACGACCCCCGTGCCGAGGACGAGGCCTACTATCGCGACACGGGCGTCTTCCCGATCATGCACGCGATCGTCGTCCGCCGTGACGTGCTGGCACGGGAGCCGAGGCTCGCGCCCGAGCTCGCCCGTGCGTTCACCGAGGCCAAGGACCGAGCGCTCCGCAGGGCGCTGGCCGCGACGGTGCCGAGCTACCCGCTGCCGTGGGCCGCGACCGACGCGCGCAGCGTCCAAGCCCTGCTCGGCGACGACTTCTGGCCTTACGGCGTCGATGCGAACGAGCCGACGCTGCGGGCGTTCCTCGCCGACGCTCACCGGCAGGGGCTCACCGACCGGCTGCTCGAGCCGTCGATGTTGTTCGCCTGACGTGACAGGACCTGGTCAGCGCGGCTAGCATCGCTGGAGGTTCGCGATGACCCACCTGCTTCCCGCCGACGCGACGCCCCCCTTCGTCCAGGGCCCGTTCGTCATCCGCCGGATCCACCCCGGCCTCATCGACGGCCGCCCGACCCAGGACCCGGTGGTCGGCCCGCTGGCGATCGTCGACCACGCGACCCTCGGCGTCGGCACCCTCGTGAACATGCACGAGCACCGCAACGACGAGATCCTCTCCTACATCTGGCGCGGGACGATGATCCACGAGGACTCGACCGGGCAACGGATCCCGATCTCGCCGCAGAAGCTGATGATGATGAACGCCGGCCGCTCCTTCTGGCACGAGGAGTCCACACCGGACGAGCCTGTCGAGATGCTGCAGATCTTCGTCCGCCCCGAGGCGGCCGACCTCGATGCCGGCGTCCACTTCTACGACCGCCCGGCCGACTTCCGTGATGGTCGCTGGAACCACATCGGAGGGCCGGCGGGCTCGGGAGCGCCGCTGACGATTCGCAACCAGGTCCACGTCTACGACATCCACCCGAGCGCCGGCGACCGGATCGAGGTGCCCACCGCCGAGGGCATGCGCCAATGGGTCTACGTCATGGACGGTGAGATCGAGCTCGGCGGGCAGGCCGTGCGCAAGGGCGACGCCATCAGCGACCTGACCGGCGACTTGCCGCCCCTGACCGTGACCCAGGACGCGACGGTCGTCGCCTTCCTGGCCGACCCCGACGCGGGCGCTTCGCTCGCCGGCTCGATCTCCGGCTACGGAGGCCGGTGACAGGGCTCGACGGACCCGGGTCGTAGCGACCGCTACGACCCGCGAACGGGCCAGCGGCGCAGCGCGCGCGACTCGGTGGCAGCGATCAGCAGGCTCAGCGCGAGCCCGAGCAGGGCGATGACGACGAGCAGCCCAAAGACGGCTTGGGCGTTGAAGTTGCGCTGGTTGAGCAGGATCAGCTGCCCGACGCCGCCTGACGACGCCAGCATCTCGACGACGAGCGTCACGATGAAGCACAGCGGCGTCGCGACGCGGAGGCCGAGCACCGAGCCCGGCAGCGTCGACGGCACGATCACCTTGCGCAGCAGCGCGGGGTTCGACAGCCGCAGGCTGCGCGCCATCGCGATGCGGACGGGCGGGATCGCGCGGACCGCTGACGTGGTGTTGAGCAGGATCGGCCACACGCAGGCTAGGACGACCACGAGCACCTTCATCTGCAGGTTGGTCCCGATCACCAGGACCGCCACCGGGATGATCGCCGGTGGCGGCATGATGCGGAAGAACTCCAGCAACGGGCCCAGCGCGCGGTCGACGATGCGCGACATGCCGATCGCGATCCCCAGGGCGACGCCGATCGCGGTCGCGACGGCGAGGGCGACGGCGAACGTCTTCAGCGTCTCGCCGATCGCCGGCATCAGCGTTCCGTCGTCGTTGAGGATCCTCAGCGCGTCCCACCACGTCGACGGCGGCGGGAACGTCGGCGACCCCTTGTCGCCGAACAGCTCCCAACACGCGAGGCCGACCACGAGCGGCAGTAGCCCGAGCACGGGCGCGAGCCGGCGCCCGAGCCGCCGCGCGGGGCGTCGACGCGCCGGGACGGGCGATGCCGGAGCGGCCGCGCTCATGCGCCCGCGTCTCCCAGCCGGCGTGCCGATCCGGGCACGAGCAGCCGCCCGATGCCGACGATCGCGTAGTTCAGCGCGACTCCGACGATGCCGATGACGATCACGTAGGCCCACATCGCCGCCGGGTTCAGCGCCTGCTGCTGCTCGATCAGCGCGTAGCCCAGCCCCGCGGGGTTGCCGACCATCTCGGCGACGATCGTCACCACGAGCGAGGTGCCGAGCGCCAGGCGCGCGCCGACGAGGATCTCCGGCGCCGCCGCCGGCAGCGCGATCTTGCGCGCCGTGGCGACCCGCGACAGCCGCAAGGTCCGGGCGACGTCGTGCAGCCTGGGGTTGACGCTGCGCAGCCCGCCCATCGTGTTGATCACGATCGGCCACAGCGCCGCGTACGCCGCGACGACGATCTCCGACTTCGCCGACGGGCCCCAGACGAGCAGCGCCACGGGGACGAGCGCGACGACCGGGACCGTGCGAAGCGCATCGACGCTCGCCATCGTGAAGGTTCGCGCCGCCGCCGAGTAGGCGAGCAGCAGGCCGACGATCACGCCGAGGCCGACCGCGATCACCCATGCCTGCAGCGCGACGGAGACCGTGTGCCAGAGGTTGTCGCTCAGTTCGCCGTCGCGGGCGAGGTCGACGATCCGGTCGGCGATCTGCGACGGCGGCGAGACGTAGTTGAAGTCGATCACCTTCGTGTCGACGACGAGCTGCCAGAGCGCGATCAGGATGACGACCACGGCGATGCCGGGGAGGTTGATCCGGCGCGTCATCGGGTCGTTGCGAGCGCGGTGACCAGCGAGTGGCGCAGCTGCAGGTACTCGGGCAGCTCACGCGTGGTCAGCTGGTCGCGCGGCCGTGGCAGCGCGGTGGTGACCGGCGCCTGGAGCTCCCCCGGCGAGCCGGCGATCACGAACACGCGGTCGGCGAGGTAGATCGCCTCCTCGAGGTCGTGGGTGATCAGCACGATCGTCGCGCCGGTGCGGGCGTGCACATCGAGCAGCTGGTCCTGCAGCGAGGCCTTCGTCATCGCGTCGAGCGCTCCGAACGGCTCGTCCATCAACAGCACCTCGGGACGCAGCGCCAGTGCCCGGGCGATCTGGACTCGCTGTTGCATGCCGCCCGACAGCCGCCACGGATGGTCCGCGGCGCGCTGATCGAGGCCGACCATCTCCAGCGCCTCCGCGACGCGCTCGCGGCGCTGCTCCTTGGCCAGCCGGCCCTCGAGGCCGAGCGCGACGTTGCTGCCGACGCTGCGCCACGGGAGCAACGCCTGGGCGTAGTCCTGGAAGACCATCGCGACGAGCTCCGACGGCCCGGTCAGAGGCCTGCCACGCAGCAGCACGCTGCCGTCGCTCGGCGGCAGCAGCCCCCCGAGGATGCGCAGCAGCGTCGTCTTGCCGGTCCCCGACCGGCCGACGATCGCGACGATCTCACCCGCCGCCACCTCGAACGAGATGTCGTGCAGGATCTCGCGATCGCCGGCCTGCGTCGGCAGGCTGACGTGCACGCGATCGAGCTTGAAGACGGCACCACCAGGCCGTTGCTCGGGAGGCCCCGGCGCAGGCCTGGTGGTTGCCGTCTCACTCACTTCAGAATCATCGTGTTGACGTCCGGCGCCTTGGACTTCGGCAGCACCTTCGTCGTGTCGAGCGCCGTGACCCACGGGCGCAGCTGCGCGGCGGTGAGCTTCGTCTGGAAGCTCGGCAGCGGCGAATGGCTCGTCGCGCCGGCGGGCAGCTTCAGCGCCTTCTCGAAGATCGTGCGGACCTCCGCCGGATGCGCCCTGATGTAGGCGATCGCCTCACCCATCGTCTTGCGCCAGCGTGCGATCGCGTCCGCGTTCTTCGCGGCCCAGCCCTTGTTGGTGATCCACATCGTCGACCGCGCGGGGCTCGCGACGGCGAGGAACGGGTCGCCCAGCGACTTGTTGCCGGCCGCACGCTGCTGCGCCGCGAACGGCTCTGCGACGGCGGTCGCGTCGATCCGGCCCGCGTTGAGCTGGTCGAGCTGCTGCGGGAACGGCACCTCGCGGAAGGTGACGTCCTTCGGGTTCACGCCGGCCCGAAGCAGTGCGGCGAGCGTCGAGACGTACAGCGTGCCCGAGAGCGTCGGGACGCCGATCGTCTTGCCCTTGAGCTGGCTGGCGCTCGTGAGCCCGCTGTCCTTGCCGAGGATCAGGTGCAGTCCCTTTGCCTTCGTCGTCTCCATCGACAGTCCCGAGAAGGCGACGACGTTGAGGCCACGGCCCGCCGCCACGATGGCGTCGACCGAGCTGGCGAAGACGATGTCGTACTGGCGGTTGAGCGCCGGCGCGAAGGTCCCGAGGTTCGGTGAGCCGGTCAGCTTCACCTTGAGGCCGTTACGGGTGAACAGACCCTTCTTGTCGGCCACGAACACCGGCATCGCCTGCAGCGAGGGCACGTAGGCCACACGCAGGTTGATCTGCGCGGCACTTGCCGAAGCGGTCGGCGAGCTGCCGCCGCCGGCGACGGCTGCTGCGGGCACCAGCAGCGCCGCGACCACCGCGACGATGGTCGCCGGTCGATAGGCCCGCAGCCATCTGCGAGCGTCATTCATGAACATACGACTCACTCCCCCATTGGTAGATACAGACCCTCCGCGCGACCGTCAAGCGGTCGCCGCAGAGTGAGACGTGAC
Source organism: Solirubrobacteraceae bacterium (assembly GCA_035650375.1). Lineage (GTDB taxonomy): Bacteria > Actinomycetota > Thermoleophilia > Solirubrobacterales > Solirubrobacteraceae > BP-464. The sequence goes on from DASRHW010000112.1 coordinate 8,822, forward strand.
GACCGCCCAGCCTGCCCGGGCGTCGCCGAGCACAAAAGATAACCAGACCTTGAGCACGGACTGGACCGACGGGCAATGCCGATCCGATCACGACTGATGCCGTGCGTGCATCAGTGGACCGAGCCTCGCGCTCCTAGGATCGAGTCGACACCTTGGGGCGGCCGCCGTCGTCCGCACGATGAAGGAGCTGATGTGCCGATCGACCTCTCCGAGCTCAACGACCGCGTCGAGATCACCGAGCTGTTGTATGAGTCGTTTCGCCGCCTGGACCATGCCGATGTCGCGGGCGTGGCGGCGCTGTTCACCGAGGACGCCGTGTTCGACTTCGCGCCGGGCGGGAGCGCGGCGGGGCGCGACGTGATCGAGGGCGTGATGGGTCAGTTGCTGGTGCCGTACGTCCATACGAGCCATCACATCTCCAACGTCCAGATCCGCTTCGAGTCGCCCGATCGGGCGCTCGTCATCAGCTACGTCATGGGCTGGCACGAGTACGCCGACGAGACTCCGAACGCGACCGCCTACGGCGAGTACAACGACACCTGGGAGCGCACCACCGGCGGCTGGAAGGTCGCGGCGCGCAAGATCCTGGCGCACGGGCTCGACGGCTTCGTCTACGACCCATACTGGATTCCGCGCGCGCCGACCAGCGCCCACGGTTAGGAGCCAGACGAAGCTTGCCGTCGTGGGCCTACAGGCGGTGAAAATCGCCCCGTGAAATGCCGATCGCTGCGCCACTGATGCCCAGTCCGCATCGATATGCTCCGAAGGTGCTCGTGAATCTCCGGAGGCTTGGGCAGCTGGTGGTCCTTTCCGAGGAGCTCAACTTTCATCGGACTGCCGAGCGACTGCACATGACGCAGCCGGCGCTCAGCCGTTCGATCCGGCAGCTCGAGCAGGAGATCGGCTCGGCGCTCGTCGTCCGCACGACCCGGAACGTCCGTCTGACCGAGCTCGGCCAGCGGCTGGTCGATCAGGCGAGCCCGCTGCTCGAGCAACTCGACGACGTCGTCAGTGACGCGCTCGGCGCCGCGCGCGAACGGCGGGGGCAGCTCCGGGTCGGCTTCAAGGCCGGCGCGGCCGGCCGTCTGCTGACACCGACGGTGATGGCCTTCGAAGCCGAGAACCCGGAGGTCGAAGTGGAGCTGCACCGGCTCGACTGGGTCGACCAGATCGAAGGGCTGCTCGACGATCGCGTCGACGTCGCGTTCGTCTGGCTGCCGTTGCCGGTCAAGGGGATCGAGATCGCCCAGCTGATGTCGGAGCCGCGCTACGTCGGCGTGGCGCGCGATCACCGGTTCGCCACGAGAGAGCACCTGACGATCGACGAGCTTCGCGACGAGCCCGTCGTCACCGCACGGAGCGTCCCCGCCGAGATCGCCCGTTGGTGGTCGGCGATTCCGCGCCCCGACGGGTCGACGCCGCCGACCGGCGCGACGGCCGACTCGGTCGAGGAGATGCTCGAGATCGTCGCTCGCGGCCGCGGTACCTGCTTCGTGGCGCGCTCGTTCGAGGCGTTCTACGGCCGTCCCGACGTCGTCTTCATCCCCGTGCTCGACCTCGAGCCGGCGCCGATCGCGCTGGCGTGGCGGGCCGGCGAGCAGCGCGCGATCGTCAGCGCCTTCCGCGACGCGGCGGCGAGGGCGGGCGCCGCGCTCGCTGCGGAGACGGCGCTGCTCGCGCCGGTCGTCGCCGAGAGCGCGCGCTAGACGCAGGGCGGGCCACTGTGCCCGCGCGCTCCGATGCGGATGTGGCATCAAACGACGCGGCGATCGGCATTTCACAGGCCGAAGGCGGTCGCCTACAGTCGCCGAAAGTGGTGCGCGGAGTTGTCGCGCGCGAGCGAGCGAATTCTGGAGGAAGCATCATCACTACCACCTCGGAGCGCCTGGTCGAGTGGGGCGCATTCATCGACGGCAGCTGGCGCCCTGACGCGGCGGGCGATCACTTCGCCGTGCTCGAGCCGTCCACGGGCCAGCAGCTCGCGCTCGTCCAGGCCTGTGGCGCAGACGAGGTCGACGCCGCGGTGCGTTCGGCGGGCAGCGCGTTCGCGGATTGGGCCGCGCGGCCCGTCGGCGAGCGTGCCGAGTTGCTGCGGCAGGTCGCGGAGCTGATCCGCGTCCACGCCGACGACCTGGCCGAGCTCGAATGCCGCGAGAACGGCAAGCCGCGCCGTGACGCGCGTATGTTCGACATCAACTACGCGCACGCGACGTTCGACTACTTCGCGAAGCTGATCGGCGAGGTCGAGACCGAGGTCCTGGCACAGGGGCCGATCGAGGCGCGTGTCGTGCGCGAGCCGTACGGCGTGGTCGGCGCGATCCTTCCCTTCAACTGGCCTCCGATCCACTTCGCGGCAAAGTGCGCGCCGGCGCTGGCGGCGGGCAACACGGTGGTGATCAAGCCGGGCGAGCAGGCGCCGTTGACGGTGCTGCGGATGGTCGAACTCGCCAACGAGGTGCTGCCCCCCGGTGTGCTCAACGCCGTTCCCGGGCTCGAAGCCGGCGTGGCGCTGGCGGCGCATCCGGGCATCAGCCGGATCACGTTCACGGGCGCCTCGAACACCGGCCGCCGCGTCATGAAGAGCGCTGCCGAGAACCTGACGCTGCCGATGCTCGAGCTCGGCGGCAAGAACGCGTTGCTCGTGTTCGCCGACGCCGATCTCGACGTCGCGCTCACGAGTGCGCTCGAGGGCCTGTACTTCAACCAGGGTGAGGCCTGCACCGCGACGAGCCGGCTGCTGGTCCAGGACGAGGTCTACGACGAGTTCGTCGAGCGCTTCGCGGCGGCGACCGAGCGGCTCGTCGTCGGCGACGGGCTCGACGACGCGACCGACGTCGGCCCGATGGTCGATCAGCGTCAGCAGCGGCGGGTCAACGAGTACATCGAGATCGGCATCGGGGAGGGCGCGCGGCTCGTCGCGCAGGGAACGACGCCGGACGACGAGCGGCTTCGCGATGGCTTCTTCGTCGCGCCGACCGTGTTCGCCGACGTGCTACCCGCGATGCGGATCGCGCAGGAGGAGATCTTCGGGCCGGTCGCCTGCTTTATCCGCTTCTCGACCGAGGACGAGGCGATCGAGATCGCCAACGGCACCCCGTACGGCCTGACCGCCGCGCTGTTCACCGGCGACGCCGGGCGGGCCGAGCGGGTCGCGGGCAGGCTCGAGGCCGGGATGGTCTTCGTCAACAACTACTTCCGTGCCTCGCTGCTCGGCTCGCCGTTCGGCGGCGTCAAGGACTCGGGCTTCGGGCGCGAGGGCGCGCCCGAGACGCTGCTCGAGTACACCCGTTCGAAGAACGTGCGCTTCCCGTCGGAGCACACGCCGATCCCCGTCTGGGAGTCAGTTCGACGAGTCCTCTCGTGAACCAGGCGCCGCGGATGCGGGCGATGGTGCTGCCGGAGTGGAACGGGCCGCTCGAGTTGCGCGAGCTCCCGCGTCCCGAACCCGGCCCCGGCGAGGTGCTCGTCCGTGTCGTCGCCTGCGGCGCCGGGCTGACGCTTCAGCACATCCGCGCGGGGCTGCTCGGCGGCGAGCCGCCGGTGATCATGGGGCACGAGCTCGGTGGCGTGATCGAACAGCTCGGCGCCGGCGTCGACGTCTGGCGCCCGGGCCAGCGGGTGACGGCGTCGTTCAACCTCTTCTGCGGTGTCTGCCGGATGTGCGCGTCGGGCCACGAGTCGCGCTGCGAGCGTCACGCCGGCTTCATCGGCGCGCTGCGCGACGGCGCCTTCGCGGACTACGTCGTGGTGCCGGCACGCAACCTCGTCGACGTCCCGGCGGGCGTCGACCTGCGGCTCGCGGGGATGATCTCCGACGCCGTGGCGACGCCGTACCACGCCGCGCGCGAGCGGGCACGGCTGCTCCCCGGCGAGCGCGTCGCCGTGCTCGGCGCCGGTGGCGGCGTCGGGGTGCACATGGTCGAGATGGCGCAGGCGTTCGGCGCCGACGTCGTCGCGGTCGAGCGGGACGCAGCGAAGTCGCAACGGCTGCGGGAGCTGGGGATGACCGTGCTCGAGGTCTCGGAGGACTCCTCCGCCGCCGACCTGATCGAGGTCGCCGGCGGCGAGATCGACGCGGTCTTCGACATGGTCTCGACGCAGGAGACGTTCCAGCTCGGATACGAGAGCCTCGCCATCGGCGGTCGCCTCGTCATCGTCGGCGCGCACCCGTCCAAGCTGGCGGGGATCGGCTCGCTCGACATGATCACCAAGGAGAAGTCGATCCTCGGCAGCCGCAACGTCACGCGCGCGGAGATCGCCGAGACGCTCGAGCTCGTGGCAAGCGGCAAGGTCGCGACGCACGTCGGCGCCTCCTTCCCGCTCGAGCGGCTCGAGGACGCCTTTGAGGCGATCGCGGCGAACACCGTCTTCGGCCGCATCGTCGTCGACGTCAGCGACGAGGCAAGAAGCGCGGATGGCTGACTACGACGGGATCGTCATCGGCGGTGGTCACAACGGCCTGACCTGCGCCGCCTACATGGCCAAGGCCGGCCTGCACGTCGCCGTCGTCGAGCGTAATCCGAAGATGGGCGGCGGCTGCTCGACCGAGGAGCTGACGCTGCCGGGCTTCAAGCACAACACGCACTCGGCCTACCACTTCCTCGCCGAGGGGCCGGTCCCGACCGATCTGGCACTGCAGGGCTACGGCCTCAGCTACGTCTACCCGCAGGTCCAGCACGCGATGGTGTTCAACGACGAGACCGCGGTGACGATCCATCGCGATCCGCAGCGGACCGCGGAATCGTTCAAGCGCTTCTCGGCGAACGACGCCAAGCGCTACGTCGAGCTCTACGACCTGTTCGCCGTCGAGCTGCGGCAGCTGATGAACCGGTTCATCTACTCGGCGCCGATGGCACCGCCCGAGATCGCCACGATGCTCACCGGCACGCGCGGCGAGGAGATCCTCGCCTACGGGCCGCTGACGCTGCACGAGGCGGTCGACCAGAACTTCGAGAGCGACCACGTTCGCAGCGTGTTCAAGATCTTCCTGCACGCGATCGCGCTCGAGAACATCCCCGGCGTCGGCTCGTTCTTCCCGCGTCTGTTCTCGCGTCTGACGCGGCTCGGCGTGCCGGTCGGCGGCGCGGTGTCGGTGACGCTGGCGCTCGAGCGGCTGCTCGAGGATCACGACTGCGACCTGATCCGCGGCCATCACGTCGAGCAGATCACGTCCGGCGACGGCTGCGTGACGGGGGTCCGCCTCGACGACGGGCGCGTGCTGACGGCATCGCGCTTCGTCGCCAGCGGCATCGACGCACCGCAGACGATCAAGCTTGCCGGCGAGGACAACTTCGACGCCGCGCTGGTCGAGGCGATCCACGGCTACAAGTGGGCCAATCACAGCCTCGTGACGCTGCACCTGGCGATGAACCACGCGCCGCGCTTCAAGGCGGCGGCCTTCGACCCCGACGTCGACCGCTCGTTCACCTACGTCTTCGGCGCCGAGGACGGGCACGAGATCGACGCGATGTTCGACGAGATCCACGACGACAGGCTTCCGGCCCGGCTGGCCGGCAACGGCGCCTGCCCGTCGCTGTTCGACCCGAGCGTCGCGCCGGCGGGCAAGCACACGGCGTTCTGGTGGCCGTGGGCGCCGTACGCGCTCGACGGCGATCCGGCGAACTGGGACGCGCGGCGCGACGAGGTGACAGCGTCGCTGCTCGAGCAGTTCGGTCGCTACGCGACCAACATCACGCCGGAGAACGTGCTCGGCACCGCGCTCTTCACGCCGGTCGACATCGAGCGCCACTGCATCAACATGCAGCAGGGAAGCCACCACGTCGGCGCTTACATTCCCGAGCAGCTCGGCCCGAACCGGCCGATCCCCGCGCTCGGCCAGTACCGAGCCCCGATCGCCGGCCTCTACCTCTGCAGCGCCAGCAGCCACGCGGGCGGCGCCGTCAGCGCCAGTCCCGGGTACAACGCAGCCAACGCGATCGCCGATGACCTCGGCGTCGAGAAATGGTGGAATCCCGTCCTATGACCGAGCATCCGATCGCATTGACGACGGCCGTGTTCCCGGGCGCCGGCAGTGCCCACCTCTACCACGCCGTCGATGCCGGGCTGTTCGCCGGCGCCGGCCTCGACGTGACGCTGCACGAGGTGACCTCCTCGCAGGAGCAGGTCGCCGGCTGGAACGACGGCACGTTCTCGATCCTCCACACGTCACCGGATCATCTGTTGCGCGGAAGCCTGGACCGCGACGCGACGATCGTGCGCGCCGAGGCAATCGGCGAGCTCTCGGTCTACGCCCGCTCCGGCGTCGCGCTGTCCGACGCCCGCTGGGCCGTCGACGGTGCGGGGAGCGCGTTCGCGCTCGTGCTGCGGAGCGTCATCGCCGACCTCGGCGGCGTCGACGCCACGGCGGCAACGCTCGAAGCGGTCGGCGGCACGCCGCAGCGGCTCGCGGCGATGCTCGGCGGCGATGCCGACGGCGCGGTCCTGCACCCGCCGTTCGACCGCGTCGCCGAGGCGAACGGCGGCTTCGAGCGGATCGGCGGCCACTCCGACGTCGTCCCGGCGCTGATGCCCGTCGTGGTCATGGTGCCGGGAGCCGAGCTCGGCTCGGACATGGTCACGCGCTACCTCGAGACGTGCGAGCGCAGCGCTGCCGCGCTGATCGAGGGCGGCGACGAGCTCCTGGCGACCGCGCTCGAGCGGCGCGGCTGGCCGGCCGAGACGGCCCGTGCCGTGGCGCCGGACATCCTCGGCCCGGCCGGGCTGGGCGCCGATCCGCATCCATCGCTGGAAGGTCTCGAGGCAGCCGCGCGCCTGCGCGAGCGGTGGTTTCCGGAATGGACGCCGCCGCCGCGGTTGGAGCAGCTGCTCGCACGCTGAATCG